>CAUJET010000001.1 GCA_963169665.1 Actinomycetota bacterium
ACCATGGCCTCCAAGGCGGTGGTGCGTGACGTGGCCGAGCGGCTCCTGGCCGAGACAGACGTGCGCGCCATAGCCGAAGGCCACGTGCTTGTTGGGCGTCCGCTGGATGTTGTAGCGGAACGGGTCCTCGAACACGGCCTCGTCGCGGTTGCCCGAGGGGTAGCTCAGCATCAGCCAGTCGCCCTTGGCGATCTTCTGGCCGGCCACTTCCGCGTCGTCGGTCGCAGTGCGCATGAAGTGCTTCACCGGGCTGGTCCATCTGATGATCTCGTCGACCGCGAGGCCGAGCCGGGCAGGGTCCTCGCGCAGCGCGTCCATCTGTTGAGGGTGGTCGAGCAGTGCGTCGAGTCCGCCAGCAATGGCGTTGGAGGTGGTGTCGTGGCCGGCGGTGGCGACGAGGATGAAGTAGCTCATGGTCTCGAGCCGGCCCATTGCTTCGCCGTTGATCGTTGCGTTGGAGATCACCGATGCCAGATCGCCTGTCGGCTCGCTGCGACGATGATCGACGATGCGCCAGAAGTAGCGCATAAAGTCCTTGACGACGGCGACGCTGTCGGCGACGTCCGCGCCGCGCGAGAACTCCGGGTCGCGTGAGCCGAACATCTCCTGCGTGAGGCGCAGCATGAGCGGTTCGTCGTCCTCGGGCACCCCGAGGATCGTCATGATCACCCGGAGCGGGTACGCAAGCGCGAGATCGCTCACGAAATCGCAGTCGCCGCCGGTTCCGATCATCTTGGTGACCGCGTTAGTGGCGAGCAGCTCGACCTGGTCGGTGAGGCGCTTGACCTTCGATGGTGTGAACCAGTCGGACGTGGTGGCTCGATGTTCGCGGTGCTCGGTGCCGTCCATGTTGATCAACGACTTCACCGCCGGGCCGAGGGTGTCCTGCGCGTCGAGGACTGTGTTCTCCTGCAGCACCGAAGTGAGGCCGTTGACGAACACGTCGGAGCGCCGTTCGATGGCCATCACGTCGGCGTGACGTGTGATCGCGAAGAAGGGTCGGAAGCCTGGCCGGTCAACCCGGAACACCGGTGCGTTGGCCCGCAGCTCGGCCGCCTTGCGGTGCCAGGTGTCGGGGTCGGCGTACGCCTGCGCGGACACGAAGATCTCCCCGTGATCGGCGATGATCGTGTCGTCGATCGCCGTCATGATGCCTCCGCTCGATCCGTGGTGGTGAACGATGCCCAGTAGGCGTTTCGACGGTCGTCGAGTCGGGACGTCACGGCCGCTCGTTCGGCCGAGGTCATGCGTGTCCATCCACGCACCTCGGCGCTGGTGCGGAAGCAACCGAAGCATTCGTGTCGTTCGTTGTACTTGCACACACGAACGCAGGGACTATCGGATTCGACCGCACCAACGCCCGCGATGTCGGTCACGCAGGTGCCAGTGCCTTGCTCGTCAGCAACTCGCCCGGGGTGCGGCCGCTGCAGTTGTTGTCGTTGAACGTGACCTGGCCATTGACGATGATCCGGCGGATTCCGCGGGCACGAGCGACGCGCCGCCAATCACCGCCGGGAAGGTCGTAGGCGATGTCGTAGCGGTCGGCGTTGTAGCCGAGGTCGGCGAGGTCGTACAGGTAGATGTCCGCCGACTTGCCGACGACGAGCTCACCTCGATCGGCGAGACCGAGCGCCTTTGCCGGAACGCTGCTGAGCTTGTGGTGAAGCGCTTCGAGCGTCATCCGTCCCTCGTCACGGACGAGCCATGCGATGAGGTCGGTTCCGTACTGGCCACCGCTCCAGAACTTGCCGTGTGCGCCACCGTCAGACGTGCCGGGCAACACGAGCGGGTGCGACATGATCGCGACGTTCCAGTCGACGTTGCGGCTGAGCGCACCGGCGATCTTGATCTCGGCCTCGAGTTCGGTCTCGGCCATCAATTCCATGATCAAGTCGGTGACCGGTTCGCCGAGCTCGGCCGCCATGTCACCGAACGTTCGGCCTTCGAATGGCAAGAACTTCGCCGCGCCTGCGGCATTGCCGAGGACATAGGTCTCGAGCGGCCCGCCCATCGGGATCATCATCTCGGGCCGGTAGGTGGCCCGCAGCCGGTCCCGGAACTCGGGATCGGCCGCCTTGGCCGCCCGCGCCTTGGCGTCACCGCAGGACTGGAACTCGGAGAAGATCGGCAGCCCCTGCCAGATGTCCCAGTCGGCGAACCTGCTCTCGTTCCAACCCCGGAACGCAAGCGCCTGGGCGTAGATCGTGAGGCCACGCGAGTTGGCATCGTCGAGCCATGCGATCTGTTCGGCGTGGTAGTCAGGCATTGCGTCGAGGGCCATGATCACCGTGTGCAGCACGGGACGGCCTGAGATGCGGGCGAGTTCTTCGACCTCTTCGCGGTGCACGACCGTCGGCACCTCGATGAGGGTCTGGATCGTGCCTTCCCCGCGCTCCGCGAGCACCCGAGCGAGGTTGTATGCCTCCTCGATGTCCATGATGTCAGTGATCATCGGGCTGCCGTTTGGCTGCTTGTGGGTGTTGCTCTCCTGCAGGAACGAGAACCCGAAGCCCAACGCGCCTGCGTCCATCGCCTCGTGCAGCAGGCGGCGCATCTCGGCGCGCTCGTCCTCGGTCGCAGCGCGGCTGCTGGCGGCCTCGAGGCCCATCACCCAGATCATCAGCGAATTCATCGGAAGGAACGCACCGACGTTGATGCCCTTGGGCGTGCGCTTCAGCGATTCGATCCACTCGGGGTAGGTCTCCCAGTCCCACGGCAACGCTCGGCGAATGACCGATGCTGGGATCTGCTCGGTCGACTCCATCGTCTGCACGTAGCCGTCGCGATGCTCGGGATGGCAGGGAGCAAACCCGAAGCCGCAGTTGCCGACCACCACGCTGGTGACGCCGTGCCAGCCGGAGTTGGTGCAGTACGGGTCCCAGTAAATCTGGGCGTCGTAGTGCGTGTGCGGGTCGATGACGCCGGGCGCAACGATCAGGCCGGTGGCGTCGATGACGGTGTCGGCGTCGCCAGCCACCGTGCCGGTGGCGACGATCCTGCCGTCGCGGACTGCGATGTCACCGACGTAGCTCGGCGCCCCGGTGCCGTCGACGATGGTGCCGTTCTTGACGACGAGGTCGAAGTGGTCGTTCATTGGACATACCCCCAAGGTTGATCAATGTATTTCGTACAGTAGACACCGTTCAGTGCCAGCTAGCAACACGTTTTCGGCTTACCTGTCAAATATTCTCGGCATTTGCAATGTGTCTAGATAGAAAAGGGTACGCAGGCGGAGAGGCCGGGCTGGGCGAGCAGCCGGATGTCGTCGCCGGTCGAGATGTAGATGCCGCGTCCCGGGTTGTTGCTGAGTTCGAGGTCGACGAAGCCGGTGTGGCCGCCGTGTTCGAAAGTGCAGATCGTGTCCGAGGACAACGAACCTGCTTCAGGGACCGGCGTCGAGAACCCTTGGACGGCCGTGCACTCGATTCGGATCTCTTCACCCGTTTCGAGGGTCAGCACGGCGACGGCTCCGAGCGGTGAGAGGCCGTCGGCGTCGAACGTGGTGGCCACGCGGAGACCGCGGACGTCTTCGTCGACGCCGTGGCGGCTGACGAATCCTGCGACCATCGCCGGGCCGTCCTTGAGGTCGAGGAAGAAGCTGGCGAAGCTCAGTGCCGGGCCTGCAGTGCCGGAGAACATCCGGTAGCGGTGCATGCTGACCCTGCTGCTGTCACGGAACCCCCAGGATCGGTCGCGGTGAGCTAGTGCGTCGATCTGGTGGGTGGTGGCGCCGATACGGATGGTGCCGGTGAGCCGGCCTCCGCATTCGAGGTGGCCGTCGGAGTTGATATTGTCCATGAACGAGTCGGAGTGCCCGGTCTTGGACCAGTTGCGTGGTTCGTGGAACGACTCCACGAAGATCAGGTCGCCATCGGAACCGTCTTCGTGCCAGCTGAAGTGGCGGCGACCGTTGTCGAGGAGTTCGCCGACGTGGCCGGCGACCCGGTGGCCGGTCTCCCACCGGTCGGCGTCACTGATCGTGTGTTCGGCGTGGGCGACGAAACGTTCACCGTCGCGGGCGAACGCGAACAGGGTGATCTGGCCGGTGCCAGCGTTGGGCTTCTGGCCGATCCGGTGGAAACCGCCGACGCCAGTGGCGTCGTCGAACCACCAGTAGCAGTCGCTCTCCTGCCAGAACTCCTCGCCGTTGGGCGGGTGCGGGCAGTCCCAGGTCGTGTCGTAGGCCATGGTTTCAGCTCACCTTCTCGGTCGCGGCCGCCGCGGCTGCCAGGGCTGCGTCGACGATGTCGACGTGGAATGCCCAGACCTCGTCGAGGTTGGGCATCTTGTCGCCGAGCATCAGGTAGATCGAGAGGACCTTCACGAAGTTGAGGAGGGTGAAGTACTCGAGGTGCTCAGCGGGTCCTCCGGCTTCGAGTTCGTAGCGTTCGACGAGGTCAGCTGCACTCGGGACCCCGCCGAGTCCGGGCGCTTGTGCGCCGTGGGCCTGGGTGAGGAACAGGATGAGGGCGAGGTCGGCTTCGTTGTGCCCGAGATACGACAGCTCCCAGTCGACAACCGCTGCGATCTGGCCGTCCCTGAACATCACGTTGGCGATCTGGGCGTCGCCGTGGGTCAAGGTCGCCGGCCGCAGCGGGGGTTCGTGCGTGACCATCCAGTCGCGGATCTGCTCGACGTAGGCGAGCTTCGCATCGGTGGTGTCGGCGGCCATCCGGGCTTCGGTGAGCCACCAATCGAGCTCGCGCTGGACAGCGGTGTCGCCGTGACCGCGGTCGACGAGGTGCGGGACGGCGTCCGGGCCGATCGCCAACTGCCGCAACCGACCGTGGAACCCAGCAGCGGCCAACATCATCGACCGCCGGTCGTCATCGGACGCCTCTGCGAGCAACCCGCTGACGAACATGCCGGCATCGGGTGAGCGTCCATCGACGCGCTCCATCACATAGCCCGCACAGCCGAGGATCGAGCCGTCGGCGTCGAGCCACAGTGGTCGTGGCACAGGCAACCCGGCGTGCCAGAGTGCGGAAACGGTCGCGAACTCGTCGGCGTAGCTCTTCTGCCGCAGGAGCTGCACTCCGGGCATGTATCGCAACACGAGGTCCTGTTCGACCCGACCGCCGTCGACGTCGTGGGCGATGCGGAACAATGCGATGCCATTGCTCGCTCCGGCCCCGTCGGTGACGGGGGTGAACTCGAGCAGTTCGACCCGGTCGAGGTCGTCTTGCCGGTTCAAGAACTCGAGGAGTCGCTCGGGCGACGCCTGCACGAAGAGCGCCTTGGCAGCTTTGGTGGACTCGGCGGCCGATTGGCCGATCGAAGCATCATTGGTCATCTGTTGATCTCCTCTGGCATACCGAAATAGGTCTTTTCGACGGTGCCGATGTCGGCGAGCAGGTCACTCGCGGTGCCTGACAGCACGATCTGGCCACGGCGCAGGACGTACGCGCGATCCGACACGAGCAGCGCTTGACGGGCGAACTGCTCGACGAGCAGCACGCCCGCGCCGCGTTCGGCGAGTTGGCGAGCGAGTCCGAGCATTCGCGACACAACGATCGGGGCGAGCCCGAGCGAGAGTTCGTCGGCGAGCAGCACCTTCGGGTTCGACGCAACCGCACGGGTGAGAGCGAGGATCTGCTGCTCACCTCCGGAGAGCTGACCGGCTTGACGGTTGGCGAGTGCACGAAGCTGCGGGCTGATCTCGAAGCACGCCTCCTGGTCGACCTGGGCGAGGTCGAAGTGCTCGCGGACGGTGAGCGCTCGGATGATGCCGCGCTCTTCGGGCAGGAAGCTCAGCCCGGCACGGGCCCGCTGATGCAAGGGTCCGGCGGCGGGTGAGCCGTTGACGATGATCTCGCCGTGTGAGGGAATGACCCCGGCTAGGGCGAGCAACGTGGTGGTTTTGCCGGCCCCGTTGGCGCCGAGGAGGGCGACGACCTCGCCTTCGTGCACTCTCAGGTCGATGCCGTGCAGGACGGGCACGCCGCCGTACCCGGCGAACAGATTCCGTGCTTCGAGGACGATGGTCATGAGCGCACCTGCTCGAACTGGGCCTCTTCGGCCTCGGCGGCTTCGGATTCGTCGAGGTCCCCGAGGTACGCGGACCGGATCAGCGGATCGGCCAGCGCCTCCCGTGGATCGCCATCGAAGATGGTCCGACCGAAGTCGATCGCGATCACCCGGTCGCAGACCTGCACGACGAGTTCCATGTCGTGCTCGACGAGCAACATGCCCACGCCCCTGGATGTCGCGACCTCGCGAAGGATCTCGCCGAGGCGGGCGGTTTCGGTTCGGTCCAAACCGGCTGCCGGCTCGTCGAGCAGGAGAACCGATGGCGATGACGACATCGCCCGGAGGACACCGAGCAGGCGTCGCTGTCCCTGAGACAGGGTGTCAGGCTCCGCGTCGAGGTCGACGAGACCGAGACGGTGGGCTTCGTCACGAATGTCATCGCGCAAGCTGACGGGTCGTTTCACAACGAGGTCGGTGAACCAGTGGTACCAGTGCGACTCCTCGGTCGCGATCGCCAGGTTCTCGGCGACGCTGAGATCGGCGAAGGGTTCGACGGTCTGGAAGGAGCGGGCCATCCCAGCACGTGCGCGCTGATTGGGTCGCTGTTCGCTGAGGTCGGTTTCGCCGAGCCGCACGGTGCCGCCGGTCGAGCGGCAGAAGCCGGAAATCGCATCGATCGCCGTGGTCTTGCCGGCGCCGTTCGGCCCGATGAGACCAACGATCTGGCCGGGCTCGACCGTGAGGTACAGCTCGTGCAACGCCATGGTGGTGCCGTACCGGACAGTGAGGCCCTCGACGACGAGCGCAGCATGCCTTGCCGACGGGGCGGGGGTGGCGCGCCCCGTCGGCGCCGCCGCTCTGTCCTGCCGGTTGGGTCGGACGCGGTCGACGAATGCGCCGAGCGCGGAGGCCAGACCGTGGTGGTACGAGATGAGGGTGAGGATCAGGGTGAACCCGGACAGCACCGTCAGCCAGCGATCGACGGAGTCGTGGTCGGCGAGCAGCCATGCAACGATGCCGGTCGGCGACATGGCCGCGCCGAGGATCGGTCCGAGTACGTATCCGATGCCACCGATCAGCGACAGGATCACGAGCATCAGCGACGACAGCAGGCCGTACTGCTGATAGGTGACGTCGGTGAACTGGAACCCGATGAGGATCCCGCCGAGCGACGCGAGCCCGGCACCGATCGTGAAGGCAGCGATCTTCGAGGTGGTGAGCGAGATTCCGGTTGCCAGGGCCGCTCGCTCGCTGCTGCGCATCGCCATCAATCGGCGACCGGTCGGGCTCGAGCGGAGGTTGTTCACCGCGATCGCCGCGAGACCGAGGAACACGACGACCAGTGCGGCGTACCGGCCTGGATGATCGACGCCGTTGACGTCGAGGCCGAACACGGTCGGCTTGTCGATCGGGGTGCCGCTGAAGCCGCCGTTGGTGAGCGTGCCGTTCTTCAACACGACCGCCTCGATGGCGATGCCGACGCCGAGGGTTGCGATGGCCAAGGTTGGGCCGCGTGTGCGTAGCGACGGCAACGCGAACAGCAATCCGACCGCTGACCCGGCGACGACGCCGGCGAACAGGACGAGCAGGAATGGCCAGTGGGCTTGGCCGGACAGTCGGCCGGCGATCAACGCGGCCACGCCGGAGATCGAGAGCTGCGCGAGCGACGTCTGTCCGGCGAGTCCGGTCACGACGACCAAGGACAGTCCGACGATCGCGAGACCGGCGATGCCCGACAGGGCACCAGCTAGTGAGTTCGACGCACGCAAGCACGCCGCGGCGACCACGACGATGACGACGAGCGACATCGGGGTCCCCATCGTCGAGCGGCCGATACGAGGAAGTCGGGCCATCACCTCGCCGCGCTTCGGGAAGGGTGTACCGCCGACGACGAGCACGGCGATGATCACGAGGAACGGCAGCGCATCGGGCCATCCGCTGGCGAGCTTGTCCGGCAGCCAGGAGCCCTGATAGCGGGTGAGCAGGCTTTGCCCGATGCCGATCCCGACGCCCCCGGCGATCGTCAACCAGTAGGAGCGGAAACGTCCGATCATCGCGGCAGCGAGACCAGGCACCACGAGGAAGATCATCGGTGGTGGTGCCATCGTGTTGACGATCGGGATCAGCAGCACACCGGCGATACCTGCGAGTCCC
The DNA here is from genome assembly GCA_963169665.1 of Actinomycetota bacterium. Lineage (GTDB taxonomy): Bacteria > Actinomycetota > Acidimicrobiia > Acidimicrobiales > Ilumatobacteraceae > VFMC01. Next base: position 8,125 of record CAUJET010000001.1, read on the forward strand.
GCGCCGATCACCCAGTTCGACGCGGCGACGATCGACGGTGACACACCCATGCTCGACGACACGAGTGCGTTCTCCGCCGATGCGGTCGTCGCGAGACCGAACCGGGTCCGGCTGCTTCCCACCCACAAGATTCCGCCGATCACCACGGTGACAGCGATCACGATGACCCGGTCGTACGACAGCGACAGCGAATCGCCGAACGACACGTTCCCCTTCGGGTAGAAGGAGTGGATCTTCATCTTCTGGAAGTCGGAGCCGAAGAGCAACGGGACACCCTGTTGGACGATCGCGAACACGCCGAGCGTCGAAATCATTCGGACCAGGTTCGCTGCGTTCCGCAACGGGTGCATCACGAGGACATGGACCACCAGCCCGATCGCGGTGGCCGCCGCGATGGCGGCCACCGCTGAGGGCCCTGCAGCCCACCCCCACTCACTGTTGGCCCGCACGAACAACACTGCCGCCACGAACGCCATCGCGCCGTGGGCGAGGTTGAGCACGCCGGAACCGCGGTAGATCTGGGTCAGCCCGAGGCCGGCGATCGCATAGGCGCCGCCGGCCCCGAGACCCAGCAGTGCGAACTGCAGGAACGTCATCTGGAGTTGTGGCCGTCAGCCGGCCGAGCCGAAGATCGGCACGAACCCGTCACCGGCACTGGCGAACGCGCCGTCTTTCACCGTCGCGTGGAAGAACGACAGGTTGAACATCCGCGGGAACGCAGGGTTCGGGCCGGGCTTGGTGAAGTCGAGCGGCGGTGTGAGCCCACCACCGTCGTAGCCGCTGACACCGTTGAGGGCGTCGAGGATGCCGGCACGATCGATCGACGTCGCCGACTTGGCAGCGAAGTCGACCAGGTCGATCGCGACGTAGGCCGACCGTGCGGTGTCGCCGTTCAGACCGGCGTCCGCGCCCGATGCCTCGAAGTCAGCGAGGTACTGCTGGTTGCCGGGCGAGTCGAAGTCGTCGGTGGGCATCCAGGCCACGATCGGCGTGCCCTCGAGGTCGTCGGCCATGTTCGCCACGGACTCGTTGGTGAACTCACCGCTGGCTGCGACGAACGTACGGTCGATGCCGAGTTGGGTGCGGGCCGGAAAGATCTGTTCCGACATCGACGGGAGGATGTCGAGCGTCACTGCGTCGGCATCAGCGTCGCCGAGTGCAGCGACCTGTGCCGACACATCGGCGGCGTCGACGGCGATGTCGATGGACTGGGTGAGCGGTGCACATCCGTTGCTCGCCAGCGCCATGTCGACCAACGCGCTTGCCGCCTGCGAAGCCGGAAGATTGCTGCGACCCTCGACGAGGGTCTCGTAGCCGAGCACCGAACATGCCAACGTGCCGACCGCTGCGACGATGAAGGCGCCAGAGTTGATGTTGAACACGTTCTCGCCACCCCAGTCACTGGGGATGAACGCTGCACCGGGCACGCTGGCGAGGCCGGCAGCTGCGAGCGGGGTGGCCGTGTCGGCCGCACTGCTGAATCCTCCGGCGGCAGCGATGTAGCTGGGGTCGTCAGCAGCCTTCTGAACGCATGCAGCGCTCTTGTTCGGATCGAGGTCGGTCACGCAGAAGTCGAGTTCGACCGGGTGGCCCGATCCTCCGAGGCCACCCTCGGCGTTGATGCGATCGGCACGAGCCTGCGCACCTGCGCGGGCGGTGTCGAGGAAGTTGTTCGCGGCTGCGCTCTCGTCGAGGATCACCAGGATCTTGACCGGCGTCCCGTCCGCAGCTGCCGCATCGGTGCCCGCAGGGGCATCGGTACCGGGTGCAGCGTCGGTGGCGGCCGGTGCATCGGTGCCCGCAGGTGCGTCCGTACCTGCCGGCGCCTCGGTGCCTGCAGGTGACGTGGTGGTGGCCGTGTCGTCGTCCGATCCGCATGCTGCGGTCAACGTGGCCAGGACTACGGCCGCGCCAAAGACTGCTCGAAATCTCATGAAACTCCCCCTTGAATCGGTGGACTCGAACCGTTGACCGCCAAGCGGCCCCCATAACACGATTCGATTCCGTCAGTGTTCGGAAGGTAACACGTCGACTTCTTGAACGGCAAGCAAAAGTCCGGTCTCAGGCGGAGAAAGTTGGTCTTTGTCCACCGCTTGTCTGCTTCGCCTGCGCAATCTCCGGAATTGGACCGAACAGATCGCAACCGGAGTGAGCGGGTGAGGCGCGCAGGATCCCCGGCCCGCACCCTTCCGGGTCAGAGCAGACGAACGAGGTTGGCGCGGTGGTGGAGCGCTTCGAGCACGGTGGCCACCTCGACGCGTTCGACATGGTCGAGCCCGCGGATCACGTTGCTGATGAACGAGTGCAGTTCGTTCTCGTTGGCGGCGGTCACCAACGCCATCATCGACGCGTCCCCGACACACCGGTCCAACGTCCCGACGTTGGGGCTCGCCAGCAACTCGGCGACGACCGCAGCATCATCTCCGGCGACGTCGATGAACACGTAGGCGGCGGAGCGGACCACACCGACCGTGACGGTGTCGCTCACGGCGGCAATGCGCAAGAGCCCTGACTCCTCGAGACGCTGCAGCCGCGAACGGACGGTGCCGTCGCTGACCTCGAGCTTGCGGGCCATCCAGCGGTTCGATTCATGCGCGCTGGTCACCAGCAAGTCGATGAGCCGCCGATCGAGCTCGTCGAGCGGCACCTCGGAGCCGTCGAGTAGATCGGTCGACCAGCCGTTCAAGGGCAGCGTCGTGGCATGCAGGTCGTGTCGGCACGCTTCCGTGACGACGTTGATCGATGCACTGACGACTTCTGGAATGTTGCGAACCAGCTGGATGAACTGGGACCGCAGCGAGCTGAGGTCGGGAGCAAGCAGACCAACGACCACTTCGCATGCACCAGTCGTCACTGCGATCACGTGCGCCCGTCCGTCGACCACGAGAGGGGCGACGGTGTCGGCGGGGGCTCCGTGGCCGGTTCGCAACCTCACGTAGCCGTGGGCCCGGAAGCCCGCCTTCTCCCAGTCGATGAGCGCCGTCATGGCCAGCGCACCCGACTGCAGCAATCTCCGAAGGCGCGTGGCTACCGTCTCGTCGGTGACGCCGGCCCGCTTGGCCAACGAGACGTTGCTCATCCGAGGCTCCGCGGCCAGAAGCTCGAGCAACATGTTGTCGAGCTCGTCCAGCTGAACCACATCACTGTCTCGCCTCACGAACTGCTCCCACGTCTCTCGCCCGTTGTCGGCCGTCAGTGTAAGGACGACGCCGACGACCAACCGGGGATCGCCTCACATCGTCTGTCTCCGGGCGTCCTGGTCAGCGCGGTCAGATCACGGTGACCGTACCCGCCGAGCCGTCGACACGAACCAGTGCGCCATCGGCGATCCGCACGGAACCATCGCCCGTGCCGATCACAGCGGGGATACCCAGTTCGCGGGCGACGATCGCTCCATGGCTCAAGGCGCTGCCGATGTCGATGACGACTGCTGCAGCGAGCTGCAACAGTGGCGCCCACGCCGGATCGGTGAGCTCGCAGATCAGGACCTCCCCCGGTTCGAAGTTGTCGAACAGCGAAGGATCCCGCACCACGCGCGCCGTGCCCTCCACCACCCCGGGGCTCGCGGCGATGCCGGAGATCACCGTGCCCGCGCCGACCGTCTCGGTGACAATGTCGGCTCGCGGTGTCGCGGTAGGGATGCCCTCGAAGTGATCGGGAAGATCGATTGCCTCGTAGTCGGCGCGCATCTGACGACGCACCGCGACCGTCGCTCGCAGATCGGACGCCGACGAATCACCGAGCTCGTCCCGCGTCAACAAGAACACGTCCTCGCGATCGTCGAGCCGTCCATCGGCCACGAGCAGATCACCGATCCGTCGTGCTGCAGCACGACCCACATCCTTGGTACGCACGAAGTTCGCCTTGCCGATCTCGCGCAGATGCATGTACTCGACGACTCGCGCCACCGACTTCGCGACACCGGTCCGGCGCCGCGGAGCCACCTTGGACTGCAACTCCTTCAATGCGTCGTCGAAGCGACCGACAACGTTGCGATCGACCTTCGCGTTGCGGGAGTAGAGCTCGGCGAGTCGCACAATCGGCGACGAGTCCTCACGCCAACTGTGTGCCGACAGCTCGCCCTCATCAGGACCGCGGTAACCATGGAGGTGGACGAACTGTTCGATCGTCATCTCGCCCGCAGCAATCTTCGCGACGTCATCCACGATCAAGCTCTCGACCGTGCCTTCCCCGCTACCCGTCAGACGCAACTCGTGACCGGGCAAGCCCACCTCGGCACACAGCTTCGCAAGCTTGGAGTAGTGGTTCTGGCCCACCAGGAATCCGAAACTGTGGACCCCCACCAGCTCCGCGTGGAGACGTGCCGCCTCATCGAACAACTGCAACGAGCGGGCGATGTCGTACGACGCCACCGCCTTCGTCTCGCGCCGCCACCACG
>CAUJET010000002.1 GCA_963169665.1 Actinomycetota bacterium
AACGCCACGCTGTTCAAGCAGGGCTACCAGGACGCGATCGCCGACTCCGGCATCGAGACCGTCGGTGAAGAAGCCGTGCCGGACTGGGACAACGCCCAGGGTGGCGTGATCTTCGAGCAGCTGCTGACCGCCGCCGGCGGCCAGATCGACGGCGTGCTCGTCGCCAACGACGGCCTCAGCCTCGCGGCTCAGGCAGTGCTCGCCGACGCCGGCCTCAGCGTGCCGACGACCGGTCAGGACGCCACGGTGGAGGGCCTCCGCGCCATCCTCCAGGGCACCCAGTGCATGACCGTCTACAAGCCGGTGGTCGAAGAGGCCAACGGTGCGGTCGCCGCTGCGGTGGCACTGCTGAACGGCGAGGACGTCCCCGCCAACGCCACGATCAACAACGAAGTGGCCGACATCCCCTACGTCCAGGCAGAAGTCCAGTCGATCTTCATCGACCAGGTCGTCACCGTGGTCGAGGACGGCTTCGTCGATGCCGCCGAGCTGTGCGAAGGCATCGAGGACCTGTGCGCGGAGAACGGCATCACCGTCTGATCCAGACGGCGCTGCCAGCGCACGCAACAACCTGAGTGGTACGGGTCAGTGGCTGCCCCTGGAAACGGGGGCAGCCACTGCCGTCCCACCGGCCGTGTGAACCGGCCAACGGTCATGAATGGTGGTGAAGCGCAGCGGGAATCGGGGCCGACCCGCTGCGAGCTAGTTTCGGCCCACCCGGCCGACCGGCCGACGAGTCAGGGGGACATCCACGGTGGCTGACGCACCGATTCTCGAAGTGCTGGGCGTGAACAAGAGCTTCGGCCCCGTGCACGTGCTGCACGACGTCGACTTCCGGGTCTATCCCGGCACGGTCACGTCGCTCATCGGCGACAACGGCGCCGGCAAGACCACGCTCATCAAGTGCATCACGGGCATCTACCCGTCCGACACCGGTGAGTTCTTCTTCGACGGCAAGCCGGTGCACATCGGCGGGCCGAAGGACGTCGCCAACCTCGGCATCGAAGTGGTGTACCAGGACCTCGCGTTGTGCGAGAACCTCGACATCGTCCAGAACCTCTTCCTCGGTCGCGAGCGCCTGAAGTACGGCCTCCTCGACGAGGCATCGATGGAACAGGCGGCGCGCGAGACGCTGGCCAGCCTCTCCGTCCGCACCGTGAAGAGCGTGCGCCAGAAGGTGTCGTCGCTCTCCGGTGGCCAGCGCCAGACCGTCGCCATCGCGAAGGCCGTGCTCTGGAACTCCAAGGTGGTGCTGCTCGACGAGCCCACCGCCGCCCTGGGCGTCGCCCAGACCAAGCAGGTGCTCGACCTGGTGCGGCGACTGGCCGACCAGGGCCTCGGCGTCGTGCTCATCAGCCACAACATGAACGACGTCATCCAGGTGTCCGATCGGGTGTGCGCCATGTACCTCGGTCGCGTCGCCGCCGACGTCGAGATCTCGAAGGAGACCCGACGGGAGTTCCTCGTCGAGCTCATCACGACCGGTCGCTCGGGCGACGTCGGTCTCGTCAACACCGAGGCGGTCTGAACATGTCCTCCGTCCCCACTCCCGCCTCGCCCACGCCCGGCCAGAGCGAAGCGCTGAGCGACTTCGCACTCGACAGCGCGAAGCGCACCTTCGGCACAGCGATCAGCGACATGAAGAGCCGGCTTCGCAGCGGCGACCTCGGGTCGCTCCCCGCGATCCTCGCGATCGTCGTGCTCGTCGCCATCTTCGGCCTCAGCTCCGACACGTTCCTCACCGCGCTGAACTTCGCCAACTTCCTCGAGCAGGCTGCCGCCGTCATCGTCATCGCGATGGCCGTCACGTTCGTGCTGCTGCTCGGTGAGATCGACCTCGCCGCCGGCTACACCGCCGGTGTCACCGCAGCGGTGCTCGCGCTCAGGTTGCAGGCCGACTGGCCGCTGCCCCTCGCGATCCTCCTGGCGGCGTTGGCCGCCATGGTGCTCGGCCTCTGGACCGGGTTCCTGGTCGCCAAGCTCGGCATCCCCAGCTTCGTCGTGACGCTCGCCAACTTCCTCGTCTTCCAGGGCATCCTGCTGATCCTCGTGCGAGAGGGCGGCAGCATCCGTATCGAGGACACGATCGTCAAGGGCATCGTCGGTTCGAGCATCAGCCCCGGCCTCTCGTGGGTGATCGCCGCGCTCGGCATCCTCGCCTTCGTCGCCATGCAGTACAAGCAGTCCCAGCGCGACGGGTCGCCGCTGTCGATGGTGGCCCTCAAGAGCGGTCTCGCCGCGGTGCTGATCCTCGTCGTCGTGAGCGTGCTCAACAAGAACCGTGCGTTCGAGAACGCAACCGCGGAGCAGAAGGGCATGCCCTACGTGATCCCGCTGGTGCTGATCATCGTGGTGGTGCTCACCTTCGTGCTCAACCGCACCCGGTACGGCCGCCACCTCATGGCGGTCGGCGGCAACCAGGAAGCGGCTCGCCGCGCCGGTATCAACGTGGCTCGCATCCGCCTGTCGGCGTTCATGTTCTGTGGACTGCTCGCCGGCATCGGTGGTGCCTTCCTCGCCTCTCGCGTCAACTCGGTCGACCCCAACACCGGCGGCAACGACACCCTGCTGCTCGCTGTCGGCGCCGCGGTCATCGGGGGCACATCGCTGTTCGGTGGCCAGGGCCGCATGGTCAACGCGATCCTCGGTGGTCTTGTTCTCGCGCTCATCCCGAACGGCCTCACTCTCGTCGGCAAGCGCGAGCCCTTCGGCATCGAGATCGACTTCGGCAGCTCCGGCGTGAAGTTCATCTGCGCCGGCCTGGCCCTGATGCTCGCGGCATCGGTCGACGCGCTCAGCCGGAAGCGCACGAGCTGACGCTCGCCGTCCTGCTCGACATCCCCTCGTGCGGGACCCCCGCCCGCACGCCACACCTCAACCAGAGGAGTCCCTCATGACCGAGTTCTTCCACGACGTCCCCACCCCGGTCGCCTTCGCCGGCGCCGATGCGGGCGACGGCCTCGCCTACCGCGTGTACGACCCGAACCGGGTGGTGGCCGGCAAGACCATGGCCGAGCACCTGCGCATCGCGGTCTGCTATTGGCACAGCTTCAACTGGCCGGGCAGCGACGTGTTCGGCGCCGGCACGTTCGACCGCCCGTGGCTGCAGGCCGGCGTCGATCCGATGCAGGCCGCGTTCGACAAGCAGGACGCCGCGTTCGAGTTCTTCACCAAGCTCGGCACGCCGTACTACTGCTTCCACGACGTCGACATGGCGCCGGAGGGCGCCACCGCCGCCGAGAGCGGACACAACCTGCACGTCCTCGTCGAGCGTGCGGCGAAGAAGCAGGCCGAGACCGGCGTGAAGCTCCTGTGGGGCACCGCGAACGTGTTCTCGCACCCGCGCTACGCCGCCGGTGCCGCCACCAACCCCGACCCCGACGTGTTCGCCCGCGCCGCGGTGCAGGTGCGCAACATGATGGACGCGACCCACTTCCTCGGCGGCGAGAACTATGTGCTGTGGGGCGGGCGCGAGGGCTACGAGACCCTGCTCAACACGCGCCTCAAGCGCGAAGCCGACCAGCTCGCCCGGTTCCTCACCATGGTGGCCGAGTACAAGCGGAAGATCGGCTTCACCGGCACCCTGCTGCTCGAGCCGAAGCCGCAGGAGCCGACCAAGCACCAGTACGACTACGACTCGGCCACGGTCATGGGCTTCCTCGAGCGCTACGACCTCGTCGGCGAGTACTTCGTCAACATCGAGGTCAACCACGCCACGCTCGGCGGGCACTCGTTCCACCACGAGATCGCGACCGCGCTCGACCTCGGCATCTTCGGCAGCGTCGACGCCAACCGCGGCGACGCCCAGAACGGCTGGGACACCGACCAGTTCCCGAACTCGGTCGAGGAGATGTCGCTCGCCGTGTACGAGATCCTCCGCCACGGCGGGTTCACCACGGGCGGCTTCAACTTCGACACCAAGCTGCGTCGCCAGAGCCTCGATCGCATCGACCTGTTCCACGGTCACATCGGCGGCATCGACACCCTCGCTCGGTCGTTGCTCGTCGCCGCCGCGATGCTGGAGGACGGGGCGATCGAGCGGTTCCGCGACCAGCGCTACGCCGGCTGGGACACGCCCCGCGGCCAGCAGATCCTCGCTGGTGGCGTCGACCTCGGTGCACTCGCCGACGAGACCGTCGCCTCCGGCCTCGACCCGCAGCCCGTGTCGGGCCGGCAGGAGTGGTTGGAGAACCAGGTCAACCGCGTGATCTGGTCGACCCCCAACTGACTCGCGATGAGAGATGAGCGCCGTAGCCGCCCGCATCCCTCATCGCCTCGCGTCGAGATCGATCCCGATGAGAGATGAGCGCGCCACCCCCGCTCATGTCTCATCGCGGATCTCGTCGTCGGGTGGGTCCGGGCGGCCGAGTGACGGCATCATGAGGTCATGAGCGCTGCCGCACCCCTCGTCGCAGGTGTCGACTCGTCGACCCAGAGCACCAAGGTCGAGATCAGACGCCTCGACACCGGCGAGGTCGTCGCCGCCGCGAGCGCGCCCCACCCCGGCACCACGCCGCCCCGGTCGGAGCAGGATCCGGCGGCGTGGCTGCAGGCATTCGAGACGGCGTGGGCTGCCGTGGGTTCGCCCGATGTCGCGGCGATCAGCATCGCCGGCCAGCAACACGGCATGGTCGTCCTCGGTGCCGAGGGCCAGGTGCTGCGCCCCGCCAAGCTGTGGAACGACACCGAGTCGGCTCCCGACGCCGGCTGGTTGCTGAAGCAGCTGCCCGCTCGTGCCGAGGGATGGGCCACTGCTGTCGGCAGCGTCCCCACGGCCTCGTTCACGGCGACGAAGCTGTCCTGGTTGCACCGCAGCGAGCCGGACACGTGGGCGAAGCTCGCCCACGTCCTGCTGCCGCACGACTGGCTCACCAGCCAGTTGGCCCGCTCGTTCACCACCGACCGGGGCGATGCCTCCGGCACCGGCTACTGGTCGCCGGCGACGGGGGAGTACCGCTGGGACCTGCTCGGCGTGATCGACCGTGAACGCGACTGGAGCGACGTCGTGCCGCGGGTGGCCGACCCGCTCGAGGTCGTCGGCACCTGGAACGGTGCCAAGGTCGCCGTCGGCACCGGCGACAACATGGGCGCCGCGCTCGGCCTCGGCGTCACCGCCGGCCGTGCGGTCGTCTCGCTCGGCACGTCGGGCACCGCGTTCACCGTGGCCGACGCGCCGACGGCCGACGCATCCGGTGCCGTCGCCGGGTTCGCGGATGCCACGGGTCGCTTCCTGCCGCTGGTCTGCACGCTGAACGCCACCAAGGTGCTGAACGCGACCGCCCGTCTGCTCGCGGTCGACCGGGCCGGATTCGACGCGTTGGCATCCGCTGCTCCCGCCGGCGCCGGCGGGCTCACACTGCTCCCGTACTTCGACGGCGAGCGCACCCCCAACCTGCCGTCGGCCACCGGCCTGCTCGCCGGCCTGCGCAGCGACGTGAGCCGCGAGCAGCTCGCCCGTGCCGCGGTGGAAGGCGTGGTCTGCGGGATGCTCGATGCGCTCGACGCACTGATGGCGCACGCGCCGGTCACGTCGGTGGTGCTCACCGGTGGCGGCGCCCGCAGCGCCGCCGTCCGCCAGGTGTTCGCCGACCTGTGCAGCGTGCCCGTGTCGCTGTCGACCGCCGACGAGGCGGTCGCCACCGGCGCCTGCGTGCAGGCGGCCGCCGTGGCGCTGGAAGTGGATCACGAGGAGGTGATCCGTCGCTGGGGCCTGGGTGGCAGCACCGAGGTGCCGGCGTCGGCGTCGGCCGGCCGTGAAGCGGCCGCAGCGGTGCGGGGCGCGTACGCCGCGGTGCGCGACCGGCAGTACCCGCCGGCGTGAGCGAGCCGTGGCCCGACCCGCTCCTCGAGCCGTTCGCGGTCCTGGGGCTGACGCGGAGCGCCACGCTCGACGAGGTCCGTGCCGCGAGGCGGCGGCTCGCGTTCGACGTCCACCCCGACCGCGGCGGCGACGAGGTGGCGATGCAGCGGGTGAACGCCGCGTTCGAGGCTGCTGTCGCACACCTCACCGGGCGACGCCCGTTGCCCGATCCCCAGGCACCGCACGCGCCGGCCGCGCCGACACCGGCACCGGACCGGCAGCGGCGCGCACGACGCGAACCGCCGCCGGTGCGCTGGGGGCGTCAGCGCCACCGGGTCGAGCAGGATGCGCCGTCGTTCACGGTCGATGCGCTCCCCGTCGAGACGTTCGAGGCACTGTTGGTCGTCGCGTCGTGGATCGGCGAGGTGCTCGACGACGACCCGCCCTACGTGCTCGAGTGCCACCTCCACGAACCCGCACCGTGCTGGTGCCGGCTCGATCTGGTGCCCGATGCCGGCGGGAGCACGGTGAGCATCACTGTGGCCACGCCCGCGGGCACCGATCTGTCGGCGACGGACCTCAGCTTCGTCGAGCGGGTGCGCGATGTCTGGGTGGAGCAGCTCAACCAGCTCGGTCAGCAGCTGCCTTGAACAACCGGTCGCGGATCGCGTGCCCGATCCCAGCGGCCGGGGGCAGGACCGCGACCACGGCGCCGTGGCCGCCCTCGTCGGCGCGTCGAAGCAGCTCGTAGAGCTGCTGCGCGTATCGCACCAGGTCGTCGAGGCCGTCGATCACCAGCGGGTTCGTCAGCCCGGCCGCGATCGAGCGTGCCTCGGCCGGCGTGGCGGCGAGGAGCACCGGACAGCGTGGGGCGTAGTGCGAGGCGAGCATCCCCGACGCCCGGCTCGGACCGCTCGCCGGGGCGACCGCGCCGTGCAGGAGCCGCTCCACCTCCTCGGTGGCGATGCCGCCTGGCCGCAGCACCTGCGCCGGGTCGACGGTGCAGTCGACGATGGTGCTCTCCACGCCGACCGGGCACGGCCCGCCGTCGAGGATCAGGTCCACGCCGACCCCGCCCGCGCCGACGTCACCCAGGTCGCGGAGGACGTGCTGCGCCGTCGTGGGGCTCACCCGACCGAAACGGTTCGCCGACGGTGCGGCCAGTCCGCCGCCGAAGCGCTCGAGCAGTTCGGTCGTGAGCGGATGCGCCGGCACCCGCACGCCGACCGACGGGCGTCCGCCCGTGACGACCTCGAGCACGTGGGACGCCTTCGGCACGATCACCGTGAGCGGTCCGGGCCAGCACGCGGATGCCAGGACCGCAGCGGATGACGGCACCTCGGCGGCCCAGTCGGCCAGCTGCTCGCTGCGTGCGACGTGCACGATCAGTGGATGGTCGGCCGGCCGCCCCTTCGCGGCGAAGATCCGACGGACCGCAGCGTCGTTCGACGCATCGGCCGCGAGGCCGTAGACCGTCTCGGTCGGGATCGCCACCAGCCCGCCCTCGCGGATCACCCGGAGCGCGTCGGCGACGTCGGTGGTGATCCGGGGTGGCACGGCGGTTCCGATCCGGCGGGAGATCGAGGGGTCTCAGCCGGGGATCGCGTCGAGGAACTCGAGCGTCGCGTCGATGAAGCCGAACGACTCGGGCGTCGCGAAGTGGTCGACGTTGCGCAGCACCTTCAACGTCGCGTCGGGCAGGGCCGCGGCGAGCGGGTCGCCGGGTCCGGCGAAGTCCTTGTCGCCGATGACGACGAGCGTGGTGCACGTGGCGCCGGCGACCAGCTCGGCCGTGAACGGCACGCCCCGCGGTCGCTTCATGACCGCGGTGAGGGCGGCCAGGTCGTTGTCGGGTTGATTGCCGTACTGCGAGAACAGCCTGGCGATGTTGTCGTCGGGCGGGGCCGTGCCCTCGAGGGCGGCGATGATCCGCTCGGTACCGGTGGTGTCGTCGTCGAAGAGGGTGCCGCCGATGCCGGCGAGCACCAGCTTGCGGAAGCGGTGCGGGTGATCGATGGCGATCCGCAACAGAGTGATCGCCCCGAGGGAGAAGCCGACCGCGTCGACGGGCGTGTCGGGCATCGCCTCCAGCACCCGAGCGGTGAGGTCGGCGTAGGCCTCCGGCTCGTGCGGCTTCGGGGCGGTGCCGTGCCCGAGCAGGTCGACGCCGAGCACCGTGCGGCCGGCGTCGCGCAGCAGCTCCGTGAACCCGCTCGACTGCCAGGTCGAGGCGAACGAACCGCCCCAGCCGTGGACCAGGACCACCGGTGTCGCATCCGTCATGACGGCCACGGTATCCGCGGTCCCCGCATCTCCGTGGCACCGGGTGGCGTCTGCCGTTAGCCTTGCTCGGCCCCCGCCACACAGCCGTGCAACGGGGCTGGGAAGCGGACGCCCCGACCACGTCGCGCGCGAGCCTTGCAGGAGGACCCCACATGCGGATGTTGCACGAGCCGGCCTTCGACCTCACCTACAGCGACGTCTTCATGGCGCCGAGCCTGTCGGCGGTGCCGTCCCGATTCGACGTCGACCTCACGACGCCCGATGCGATGGGGACCACGATCCCGGTGGTCGTGTCGAACATGACCGCGGTCGCCGGACGGCGCATGGCCGAGACGGTGGCTCGCCGCGGCGGCATCACGGTGCTGCCCCAGGACATCCCACTCGACGTGATCGAGACCGTCGTCGACTACGTCAAGACCCGCCACGTCGTCTACGACACCCCGATCACCCTCGGCTCGCACCACACGGTGGGCGACGCGCTCGGCCTCATCCACAAGCGCGCCCACGGTGCGATCGTCGTCGTCGAGGACGGCGTCCCGGTGGGCATCTTCACCGAACACGACGCGATCGGCTTCGACCGCTTCACCCAGCTGCAGCACGTCGGCCGCAGCGAGATCGTCACCGTGCACGCCGGCACCGCGCCGGAGGAGATCTACGAGCTGCTGTCCGGCGAGCGCCTCTCGGTGGCCCCGGTGGTGGGCGACGACGGCCGCCTGGTCGGCTGTGTCACCCGCAAGGGCGCGCTGCGCAGCACGATCTACCGCCCGGCCGTGGACACCGACGGCCGGCTCCGCGTCGCAGTCGCCGTCGGCATCAACGGCGAACCCGCCGCCAAGGCGAAGGCGCTGCTCGCCATGGGTGTCGACGGCCTGGTCATCGACACCGCCCACGGTCACCAGACGAAGACGCTGCGGGCCATCGAAGAGGTCCGCGCCGTCGCGCCCGACGTGCCGATCGTCGCCGGCAACGTGGTCACCGCCACCGGTACCCGCGAGCTCATCGAGGCCGGCGCCGACATCATCAAGGTCGGGGTCGGGCCCGGCGCCATGTGCACCACCCGCATGATGACCGGCGTCGGTCGCCCGCAGTTCTCGGCCGTGCTGGAGTGCGCCGACGAGGCGCGCCGGCTCGGCAAGCACATCTGGGCCGACGGCGGCGTCCGCTACCCGCGCGACGTCGCGCTCGCCCTCGCCGGCGGCGCAGCGAGCGTCATGTTCGGTTCCTGGCTCGCCGGCACGTACGAGTCCGCCGCCGACACCTTGCGCGATCCCGACGGACGCCTCTACAAGGAGAGCTTCGGCATGGCGAGCAACCGTGCCGTGAAGAACCGCTCACGCGCCGAGACCGCGTTCGATCGAGCCCGCAAGGAACTGTTCGAGGAGGGCATCAGCACCTCGCGCATGTACCTCGATCCCGAGCGTCCGGGTGTCGAGGACATCATCGACGAGATCGTCGCCGGCGTGCGCTCGGCGTGCACCTACGCCGGAGCGCGCACGATCGACGAGTTCCACGACCGTGCAGTCGTGGGCGTGCAGAGCGTCGCCGGCTACTCCGAAGGCATGCCCCAGGGCACCAGCTGGCGATGAGCGCACACGGCGCGGAAGAGCCCGCAACTGCAACGGCACCCGCGGCGGATGCCGGCCTGCACGTGATCGCGATCGACGGTCCGGCCGGCGCGGGCAAGAGCACTATCGCCCGTGCGCTCGCCGCCCGGCTCGGCCTCGAGTACCTCGACACCGGGGCGATGTACCGGGCGGTCACGTTCGCGGCCATACGCCGCGGCATCATCGACGACGACGCGGCGGTCGCCGCGCTGGCGCTGGAGGTCACGCTCGAGGTCGGCGAGCACGGCGTGCTCGTCGACGGTGTCGACGCGACGGTCGAGGTGCGCACCCCTGAGGTGACCCGTGCCGTCAGCCGGGTCGCAGCCAACAGCGCGGTGCGCAGCGAACTGGTCGTTCGCCAACGGGCGTGGGCCCGTCGGCGCGGCGGCGGCGTGATCGAAGGCCGCGACATCGGGTCGGTGGTGTTCCCCGACGCCGAGCTCAAGCTGTACCTCACCGCGTCGCCGCGCGTGCGGGCCGAGCGGCGCGTCGCCGAGGCCGGCGGCGACGTGGACGAGATCGAGGCGGCGATCGCCGCCCGCGACGACTACGACAGCAGCCGGGCCGACAGCCCACTGGTGCAGGCGGACGGGTCGCGGGTGCTCGACACCACGGGGCTGAGCATCGACGGAGTGCTGTCGGCGATCGAACGGTTGCTGGAGCCTGATGCGGACAGGGAAGCAGACAGGGGAGTGGGAGCGACGTGACCAAGATCGACACCGAGCTGGCCGGCAACGGCCGAATCGACCGGGCGGCCTACCAGTTCGTCCGCTTCGTCGTCGTGACGTTCTGCCGCACGTGGTGCCGGATGACGGTCGAGGGGCGCGAACACATCCCCGCGGAGGGGCCGTACCTGCTCGCCCCCGTGCACCGCAGCATCCTCGACACCCCCATCTCCTCCGGTGTCACGCGACGTCGGATGCGGTTCATGGGGGCCGACAAGTACTGGAAGAACCGCCACTTCGGTCGGCTCCTGTCGGCGCTGGGCGGCTTCCCGGTCACCCGGGGCTCTGCGGACCGTGAGGCGCTGAAGCGGTGCATCGACGTGCTGCAGGGCGGCGAGCCGCTCGTGCTGTTCCCCGAGGGCGAGCGCAAGGCCGGACCGGTCGTGCAGCCCCTGTTCGACGGTGCCACGTACATCGCTGTGAAGGCCGGTGTGCCGATCATCCCCGTGGGGATCTCCGGCAGCGAGCGGGCGATGCCGAAGGGTGCGAAGTTCATCTTCCCCCGCAAGGTCCACGTGATCGTCGGCGCGCCGATCGAGGTGCCGACCGGTGAGACGGGCAAGGCCCAGCGCATCGCGGTGCGTGAGCTGTCTGGTGTGCTCCACAGCGAGTTGCAGCGTCTGCTCGACGCCGCCAACGCGAAGCTCTGACGTCTCGGCCGAGATCAGGCCCGAGATCAGGCCCGAGATCAGGGTGCGAGGTCAGGGCCCGGTGAGCCAGCTGGCCGCCGCGGCGGCCAGGTGGATCGGGTCCTCCACGCCGCACAGCTCGCGGGCGGAGTGCATCGACAGCTGCGGCACCCCGACGTCGACGGTCTCGATGCCGAGTCGCGTCGCCGTGATGGGTCCGATCGTGCTGCCGCACGGCATGTTGTTGCGGCTGACGAACACCTGCCACGGCACGCCTGCCCGCTCACACGCGCGCTGGAACGACTGGGCCGACGTGGCGCTGGTGGCGTACCTCTGGTTGGCGTTCACCTTGAGCGCCGGACCCTGATTGACGATCGGTCGGTGGCCGGGCTCGTGGCGCTCGGCGTAGTTCGGGTGCACCGCATGAGCGTTGTCGGCCGACAGGCACGACGACGAGGCGAGCGCAGCGAGGTGCGCCGACCTGGTGCCGCCCCGGGCGAGCGAGATCCGCTCGAGGACGTGCTCGAGCAGGGGACCGGCCGCACCGGTGGTGCTCTCGCTACCGACTTCCTCGTGATCGAACAGCGCGATCACCTGGTGATGGTCGGCGGCGGTGGTGCCGGCGATCGCATCGGTGGCTGCCCAGCACGACAGCTGGTTGTCGAGCCGGCCACTCGCGAGCAGCGAGTTGTCCGCGCCGAGCACCGCAGCGGGCGTGCGGTCGAACAGGCACAGCTCCCACCAACCGACGTCGGTGGCGTCGACCTCGAGCTGGTGGGCGAGCCATTCGCGGAACTCTCCCTGGCGCGGTGCGCCCGTGCCCCACACCGGGGTGAGGTGCTGCTGCTTGTCGAGCTGCACGCCCTTTTCGTTCACGTCGCGATCGAGGTGGATCGCGAGCTGCGGGATGCGGCACACCGCATCGTCGATGGTGATGCCGGCGATCGAGCCGTCCTGGAGCACGACGCGACCGGCGATGCCGAGATCGCGGTCGAGCCACGAGTTGAGCAGCACACCCCCGTAGACCTCGACCGCGAGCTGCTTCCAGCCGAGCTGGCCGGTGTCGGGCCTCGGCTTGATGCGCAGGCACGGCGAGTCGGTGTGTGCACCGACGATCCGGAATGGTGTCGGCCGCGAGGCCTGGGGTGTGCCTGCAGTGGCGTCGCCGGCGAGGCGGAACGCGACGACGGACGCACCCGACACCACGAACCCGGCGTCGGGCACCTCGCCCCAGTCGTCACCTGCGGTGAGCGGCTGGAACCCGGCCTCGAGCAGCGCGGCGGCGGTGGAGCCGGCGGCGTGCCAGGGGGACCTCGATGCGTCGAGGTAGGAGCTGAGGTCGTCGATCGTGCCCATGCGGTGGCTCAGGCGCCCTGGAACAGACCCATCGGGAGGCCGGTGCTGCGCAGGTGCGAGGTCTCGTTCACCGTCACGATCGAACGCTCGCCGCTGCGGGCGGCGGCGACCCGGTGGATCGAGGTGTAGTTGGGGTAGAAGAAGCCCTGCTGGAAGCCGTTCTCCTCCTCGTTCAGCCCGAGGATGTGGCTCAGGTAGCCGTTGATCACCCCGCCGTGGCACACGATCGCGATGCGATGACCCGAATGTGCGTCGATCAGCCGCTCGACGGCCGTCACCACGCGACCGCGGAAGTCCTGCGGCGACTCCTCGTGCACGTTCCACTCGCCCTTCAACATCGCCTGCCAGCGCGGGTCGTTCGCCGCCTTCAGCTCCTCGACCGGTACGTACTCGCTGGAGTTGCGATCCCACTCGGCGACCTCGTCGACGACCACGATCTCGTGTCCCTGCGACGCGGCGAGCGGCTGGGCCGTCTGGTAGGCGCGGCGCAGCGGGCTCGCATAGACGGCGTCGAGGCGTTCGCTGCTGAGGTACTCGGCGAGGTGCTGCGCCTGGGCGTGTCCGGCCTCGGAGAGCTCGGGATCGGCGACACCGGTCTCCAGCTCGCGTCGAATGGGTAGACCGTGTCGGATCAGCAGGAGCTCCATCCCCTCTGATTAGCAGGCCGGACCCGAGACCCGGGAGTCAAAGCCGGGACGGGTCGCCTCGGAGCGCACGGTGGGCAGGCTTGAATAGGGGTCATGGAGTCCAGAACCAAGATCGTCGCGACCCTCGGCCCTGCGAGCGAGCGTCCCGAGGTGCTCGACCGCCTGCTCGAGGCAGGTGTCGACGTGGTGCGACTCAACCTGTCCCACGGCACGGTCGAGGACCACGTCCTGCGTCTCCATGCCGTCCGTGCTGCCGCCGACCGGACGGGGAGGATCGTCGGGGTGCTCGCCGACCTGCCCGGTCCGAAGGTGCGAGCCGGCCAGCTCCCGCCGGAGGGTGTGCAGCTGATCGGCGGCAACACGCTCCGACTCGTCGCCGGCGACGGCCCGAGCGACGCGACGTGCTTCCACGTCGAGTACGAGACGTTGATCAGCGACCTCAGCGAGGGCGACCGGGTCGTGATCGGTGACGGCGCGATCTCGCTCCAGGTCGAACAGGTGGGCGACCACGAGGTCGTCACCCGCATCGTCACCGGCGGCACCACGCAGGGTCGTCCCGGGGTGCACATCCCCGCCGAGCGGCTGCGTCTGCACACGCCCACCGACGACGACCTGCGTCTCGCGAAGATCATGGCGGCCGAAGGGGTCGACTTCCTCGCGGTGTCGTTCGTTCGTGCCGCCGCCGACCTCGTCAAGGTGCGCGAGGCAGTCGCCCCGCACCGACCGCACCTCGTCGCGAAGATCGAGACGCTGCCGGCGGTGGCGGCGCTCGAGGAGATCGCGGCCGAGGCCGACGCGGTCATGGTCGCCCGCGGCGACCTCGGCATCGAGTGCCCGCTCGAGGACGTCCCCCACCTGCAGAAGCGGATCGTCCGTCACTGCGTCGAGATGGGCGTCCCCGTGATCACCGCCACCCAGATGCTCGAGAGCATGATCACCTCCCCGTCGCCCACGCGGGCCGAGGTGAGCGACATCGCCAACGCCGTGTTCGACGGCACCGATGCGCTGATGCTGTCGGCCGAGACCGCGATCGGTCACGACCCCGTCGCCGTCGTCGAGTCGATGCGGCGCATCGCGGAGCGTGCGGAGATGGAGGCCAGCTACAGCGCCTGGGGCACGCGGCTCGGCCGCATGCAGCGTCGCCAGTGGCCGGACGGTCCCGACCGGATCACGATGGCGATCACCCATGCCGCGGGCCTGGCTGCGGTGGACGCCGGCGCAGATGCGATCCTGTGCTGTACCCGGTCGGGTCGCACCACTCGGGCGATGGCCAGGTTCCGGCCGACGCCGGCGCTGATCGGGCTGTCGCCCGACCCACAGACCGTGCGCACGATGGCGCTGTCGTGGGGCGTGACGCCGATGGTGGTCGACACCTACACGTCCACCGACGAGCTGGTGTGGTTCGCCGTCGAGTCGGCGGTGAAGGCAGGGCATGTGCGCCGCGGTCAGGTGGTGTTGGTGTTGGCGGGCGCACCCGACCGGCCGAGCGGTGCGGCCACCGACGTGCTGCGTCTCGTCCAGGTCTCGTGACCGACGGCCCCGAGGTCCGATCGGAGGTCTGGTCGGAGGTCTGGTCGGAGGAGGCCGGCCCGCACGGCGCCCCGTTGATCGTGCTCGTGCACGGCTCGATGGACCGCTCGACCGGGATGCTCAAGCTCAGCCGGCAGCTCGACCGCGCCCATCGGGTGGCGCGGTACGACCGCCGTGGCTACGGCCGGTCGGTGCCCGGCCACGGCGCGCACCCCGGCCCGTTCGACATGTCGAGCCAGGTCGACGACCTGCTCGGCGTGCTGGCCGACCGTCCTGCGGTGCTGGTCGGCCACAGCTACGGCGGCAACGTCGCGCTCGCGCTCACCGCGAGGCACCCGCATCTCGTTCGTGCGGTGGCGATCTACGAGACGCCGCTGTCGTGGGAACCCTGGTGGCCGGGCAACACGGCGGGCGGTGCGGCGGTCGCATCGGCCGACGATCCCGAACGCGCGGCCGAGCAGTTCATGCGTCGCATGATCGGCGATGCTCGCTGGGAAGCGCTCCCGGAGCGCACACGCGCCACCCGACGGGCGGAGGGAGCGGCGATGGTCGGCGAGCTGGCCGACCTGCGGGCGAACGTGCCGTGGACCCCCGATCGGATCCACGTGCCGGTGATCGCCGGGTTCGGCGAGCACGGGTCACCGCATCAACGCCGGGGTATGGAGTTCGTCGGTGAGCAGATCGACGGTGCCCGCGTGGTCGAGTTGCCCGGCTGCCGTCACGATGCTCCACTCAGCCACGCCGCCCTGTTCGCCGAACGGATCGTCCAGCCGCTGCTCTGACGGCCGCTGCTCCGACGGGATCAGGGCGTGGTGTCGTCGGTGCCCGGGAGGTCGACGTCCGGCACGCCCGGGACATCGATGTCGGTC
>CAUJET010000003.1 GCA_963169665.1 Actinomycetota bacterium
GAGGTCGCCGACCTCGTCGAGGGGTTCGCGCACCCCTTGCCGGCGGCGGTGATCGCCCGCCTGTTCGGCGTCCCCGACGAATTGACCGACTGGCTCGCCGAGTGGAGCGCACGCTTCGGCGTCGTCGTGTTCGGCGCGACCCGCCGACCGGACTACGAGGAGGTGGCACGGGCCGCCGGCGCCGAGTTCCACGAGCACCTCGGCGCGCTGCTCGCTCGTCGTCGGGCCGATCCGCGCGACGACCTCGTCAGTGCGCTCGCGGCGTCCACCGAGCTCGACGACCTCGAGGTGCTCGGCGCCTGTTCGCTGCTGTTGTTCGCAGGCCACGACACGACGACCTCGCTGCTGTCGTCGGCGGTGCTCGGCCTCATCGCCCATCCCGACCAGCGCGATCGGCTGGTCGCCGAACCCGAGCTGCGCGACAGCGCGATCGAGGAGCTGCTCCGCTACGACGGCACGGCGAAGGCGATGATGCGCGTCGTCGCCTCGACGGGCGAGTCATCGGACAAGTCCCCGATCGAGTCCCCGATCGAGTCCCCGATCGAGCTCGGCGGTTGCTCGATGGCACCGGGCGACGCGGTGTTCCTCGCGATCCTGTCGGCCAACCGCGATCCCCGCGTGTTCGACCGCCCCGACGAGCTCGTGCTCGATCGTCGGCCGAATCCACACCTCGCGTTCGGACACGGCGCACACTTCTGCCTCGGCGCGTCGCTTGCCCGACTCGAGCTCCGCATCGCCCTCCCGCGGCTGATGGCCCGACTGCCCGGACTGCAGGTCGCGGGGACCGTCAGATGGAAGCCGAACATGAGCGACCGGGCCGCCGCCGAGGTACCGCTCGCACTCGCACGATCCGGCCGCTGACCTGGCCTCTCGTCCGGGAGCGGCCGGTGTTCCGTCCGTCGATCCGCACCGCGATCCGGGTCGTGGAAACGTGGATCGCCTGTTCCAATCCGGCCGGATATGCTCGGCTCACCGGGACAGCTTCACGTGCCCGAGAAAGCAAAGGTTCAGCGCAATGGCCACCGGCACCGTCAAGTTCTTCAACGCTCAGAAGGGCTATGGCTTCATCTCTCGCGAAGACGGACCCGATGTCTTCGTCCACTTCTCGAACATCGAGGGCAGCGGCTACCGCTCCCTCGACGAAGGCCAGGCCGTCGAGTTCGAGATCGGTCAGGGTCGCAAGGGCGACGAGGCCCTCAAGGTCAAGGCGATCTGAGCGCTGGGCGGGGCCGAGAGGCCCCGCCCTCGTCGTTCAGGCCCGGACACCTGTCCGGCCGTCGGTCAGGTGCCGGCGAGCGCGGCCACCACGGGGGCGAACGCCTCCACATCGGCACCGCCGACGATGATGTACGAGAACCCCCAGCGCTCGCGGCGCTCGAGGAGGTCCTCCACCAGCTTCGACGGCGGGCCCACGAGCGCGAATGGTGTCGTCTCGATCATCTGCTGTTCCACGCTGAGTGCCTTGGCCAGGAAGTCCACCGTGCCCTCCCGGTTGTCGGTCACCTGCACCATGAACACGCGCACGTTCATCTCGATGTCGGCCATCCGATCACCGGCTGCCTCGCGCACGATCGCCACCTTGTCGTCCACCGACTCGGCGGTCATCGTCGCGATCGCGTCCGGACCGATCACTCCCGCATGCATCGACGCGTTGATGCCGATGATGTCGGCCTCCCGCGCCGCGATCGACAGCACCCGCTTGCCGCCGCCGCCGATCAGCACTGGCGGGCAGGGCCGCTGCACCGGCTTGGGCGTGCCGTTCATCTCGGTGATCGTGTAGTGCTGGCCGGTGAAGGAGAACGGATCCGGACCCATCAACCCTTTGATGACCGCGAGGCCCTCCACGAACCGGTCGATGCGCACCCCGGGCCGGTCGTAGGTCATGCCCGCCTTCGTGTAGTCGTCGATCATCCAACCGGCTCCGATGCCGATCTCGAGGCGGCCCTCCGACAGCACGTCCATCGTCGCGAGCTCCTTG
This sequence comes from Actinomycetota bacterium, assembly GCA_963169665.1. Taxonomy (GTDB): domain Bacteria; phylum Actinomycetota; class Acidimicrobiia; order Acidimicrobiales; family Ilumatobacteraceae; genus VFMC01. The sequence continues at coordinate 1,979 of CAUJET010000003.1, forward strand.
GCGAGCACGACGGGATGCTTGTAGTCGTTGTCCCACACCAGCGCGCCGATGCGGAGCGATGTCGTCGCGTCGGCGGCGGTCATCAGCGCCGGCACGGGGGCGAGCTGGTCGTCGAAGTGGTCGGGCATCGTGAGTGCCGAGTAGCCGAGCGCCTCGGCGTGGCGGGCGAGGTCGACCCACTCGCGGCGACTGCCTGCGTTGGAGGCCTGGACACCGAAGCGGAAGGGGCGGAGCTGCGTCATGGCTGCGAACCCTAGTAGCGGCGTCGCCGCCGTTCGGGGGTGACCGAACCCCGAGGTGGGTCGCCACTAGCGTGAAACGTGCTGTGCGCCCCATTGCCTGGATCCTCCGCCTCGTCGCGATCGTGCTCGCGGGCGCTCTGCTGCTGTCGGCGGTGGTGATCGCCGCTGCCCCGCGGCTGTGGCGCGTGGCCAACGCGCACGAGGAAGTGCCGGTCGTCATCCCGACCGACTTCGAGCCGCTGTCGCAACGAACCCTCGTCTACGACGTGGCAGGCAACGTGATTGCCGTGTTCGAGCGGGAGAACAGCCAGCCGGTCGGCCTCGACCAGGTGCCCCAGAACGTGCTCGACGCGATCCTGGCGGTCGAGGACAACGAGTTCTTCATCCACAAGGGTGTCAACGTCCGCGGTCTCGTGCGCGCCACGCTGTCGAACTTCGCGAGCGACGCGCCGCGGCAGGGCGCGAGCACGATCACCCAGCAGGTGGTGAAGAACGAACTGCTCGCCGGCCTCGAGCGCGACGGTCGCTACAAGCTCCTCCAGGTGCACTACGCGCTCATGCTCGAGAAGGAGATGAGCAAGGAGCAGATCCTCGAGCGCTACCTGAACACGATCTTCTTCGGGAACAACGCGTACGGGTTGCAGGCCGCCGCGGAGGTGTACTTCGGCAAGAACGTCGGCGAGCTCGACACGATCGAGGCGGCGTTCCTCGCCGGCCTCATCCGGTCGCCCTCGGGGTACGACCCGATCCGGCGTCCCGAACGGTCGCGGGCCCGGTTCCGACAGGTGATCGAGCGCCTGGTGGCGGTCGAGATGCTCCCCGCCGAGCAGGAGGAGGCCATCGCCGAGAACTGGGAGCTGCCCGAGCGGCTGAAGGCACTGCCCACCTTCGACACGACACCGACCTACTACACCGAGGCGCTTCGGGAGTACCTGCTGGAGCGCTCGAACATCCTCGGCGACACGGAGCAGTCCCGGGCGAACCTGCTGTACCGCGGCGGGCTGCGGATCTACACCACGCTCAATCCCGACCTCCAGCGCTACGCCGAAGAGGCGCGCACGACCCTGCCCAACAACAAGGTCGGCATCGACGCCGCCGTGGTGTCGCTCGATGCCAGGACCGGCGCGATCAGGGCGATGGTCGGTGGCCGCGGGTTCAAGCCCCGGGTGAACGAGATCAACATGGCGCTCGTGCCCCGCCAGACCGGTTCGAGCATCAAGATGTTCATCCTCGCCGCAGCGATCCAGGCGGGCGCCCAACCGAACGACACCATCGACGGACGCCGCGGCTGCCTGCTGCCCAACCCCGGCGATCCCGACAACCCGTTCCTGGTGGAGGACGGTGTGGCCGGACAGCTCGGCACCCTCGACCAGGCCACCTGGCTGTCGCTGAACTGCGCCTATGCCCGGCTGTCGCAGATCGTCGGTCTCAACCGGGTGGTCGACACCACGTACCGGATGTCCCGCTCGAACTACCTGTACCGGGGCCAGCCCGAGGAGGACCGCGAACCGATCCAGCCCTATGCGAGCTTCGCGACGGGCGCGAACGAGATGAGCCCGCTCGACATGGCGTCGGGGGCGCAGACCCTCGCCAACAACGGGGTGCACCTCGAGCCGTACTACGTCGAGTGGGTCGACACCGCCGACGGCGAGCGGTTGTACACCCACGAGGCGGCGCCCGAGCAGGTGTTCGACGAGGCCACGGCGCTCACCACCACCAACATCTTGAAGGGCGTGCTCCGCCAGGGCACCGCCCGTCGCGCGCTGTCGGACTTCCCGTTCCCCGCTGCCGGCAAGACGGGCACTCAGCAGGACAACACCAACTCGTGGTTCGTCGGGTACACGCCACAGCTCGCCACCGCGGTGTGGGTGGGCGACCCCGACGGCTACACCGAGATGACCTCGGAGAACGTGCCCGAGTTCTACGAGCTCGACGGCGTCGACGCGGTGCAGGGCGGCACGTACCCGGCGCGGATCTGGGGCGCGTACTCCCGCTCGGCGCTGTTCGGTCTGGCCCAGGAGGACTGGGCGGCACCGCCGGAGCCGGTGCGCAAGCCCGCACGCCTGTACCTGCCCGGCGAGGAGTGCGCCTACAAGCTCGTCAGCGGCGCCCTGTCGCCGACCGGTGAGGTCATCACCACCACCGCACCGACCACCACCGTCGCCGCCGAACCGACGCCCGATCCGGAAGTTCCCACCGGCACGGACGGAGAGGAGGCCCCGCCGACTACCGTGGCGCCCGTGGTCATCCAACTCCTGCCCGACAGCACCACCATTCCGCCGGGCGTCCTCGACCCCACGGCGCCGTTGCCGTCGGTCGAACCGAAGACGGCGGTGCTCGCCTGCGCCAAGTTGCCCGCCGGCGTGATCGTCCGCCAGCCGAAGCCGACGACTCCGTGAACGGCCCTGCGCTCCTCGCGCTCCAGCTCGTCGACAGTCGTCTCGACGCGATCGAAGGTCGCCGCAAGCGGCTGCCCGAGCGTGCCGTCCGCGACACCGCCAGGGCCGCACACGCCGAGTTGGCCACGGAACGAGCACGCCTCCAGGGCCTCGTCGACGCGGCGTACGTCGCCATCGAGCAGGCCGAGACGGCCGGCGCGGAGCTCGACACCAAGCAGCGCCGCCTCGAGGCGCAGCTCAAGACCGTCATCGCCCCGCGCGAGGCGGAAGCGTTGATGCACGAGATCGATCTGCTGAAGGCCAAGCACAGCGAACTCGACGACGTCGAGCTCGAGGCGATGGACCAGCAGGCGAACGCGGAGGAGGCCATGGCGCTGCTCGATCAGCGCGAGCCCGAACTGCTGACGACACTCGCCGAGGCCCAGGCGGCGCTCGACGCCGCCGAGGCCACCCTCGCCGCCGACGCCGCCGGCCTGATGGCAGAACGCGGGGTCGCCTCGGCTGCGCTCACCGAGGCGGAGACGTCGTTGTACATGTCGTTGAAGGCCCGTCACGGCGGCATGGGCATCGCCCAGCTCGAACGCCACACGTGCACCGGGTGCCATGTCGACCTGTCGCAGGTCGAGTACGAGCAGGTCGTGCACACGCCGGCTGGTGAACTGCCCGAGTGTCCGCACTGTGCGCGGCTCCTCGTCGTCTGACGGTCGTCCGATGACAGCGTCCTCCGCCGTCTGATCGGGAGACTGCCCCGTGTTCCTCTGGTTCGTCGCCACGTCGGTGCTCACGATCTTCTTCGTGTTCCGCGATCCGCGCTTCGACTACCGCTGGCTGATCGCCGGCGCCCTGCTGCCCGATGTCGTCGACGTGTGGTTCGGCGGGGCGCGGGTGCTGCACAGCCTCACGGGCGCCGTGGGTGCCATGGTGCTGGTGATGGTCGCGACCGCCGGCCGTCGACCGATCCGACGTCGCCTGCTGTCACTGCCGATCGGTGTGCTCCTGCATCTCGTGTTCGACGGTGCGTTCAGCGCCACCGAGGTGTTCTGGTGGCCGTTCATGGGTGGCTTCGACGACGCCCGCCTGCCGATCGCCCAGCGTGGCTGGTGGAACCTCGGGCTGGAGCTGGCCGGCGCGGCGATGATCGTGTGGGCCTGGCGGTGGTTCGGCCTCGCCGACGCTGCTCGCCGTCGTGAGTTCCTCACCGAAGGGCGACTTGCCCAGGCCACCTGATCCGGACGAGGTGGGCCCTGGTGTCGGCGCCGAGGGTGGTGACACGAGCGCATCACGAGAAATCGCGCGATCCGGACTCGTGTCGGGGCGTCGACGCTCCGATGATGTTGGTGTGACGGTGAGCGACGCGAGCGGAGGAGGTGGGTGATGGGTGACGGACTGGCACGTGTGATCCCGTTCCGCCCGCGTCTCGAGGCGCCGCCCGAGGAACCCCTCAGCTGGTACGACGCCCACCGTTTCGAACGTGGCGCCCGGTACCGCGAGATCCCCTCCGGCCGGACGGGCTACTTCATCGGAGTGTCGGAGGTGCCGCCGCTCACGGCGATGGACCTGTCGTCGTTGGTGCTGCTGTTCCGCGACCCCGAGACCGGCGTGATGTGGATCTGCACCGAGTCGGAGGCGATGGTCGGCGTCGGATACGTGCCCGTGTCCTGGGATCTCCACCCGTAGCGCTCGACGGCTGCTGCGCCTGCGTCGGGACGGGGTGAGACCAGGGGTGACGTGGGGGAGCGACCACCGCCGACGAAATCCCCCGTGGTTCGCCGCGGAGGCACTGGACGAATCATGAGATCTCCGGACGATCTTCGATCAGCGTCGGCAACGAGACACCCGCCCGCCTCGGCACCACGCGACATCAGCGACGGCATCACGGCAGCTCCCTGCGGTGACCGCAGCATGGCCTTCGGCCCCGACCGTGCCCGGTCGGGGCCGATGTCGTTTTCAGCACGTTGAGAAGGTCCACGTCGTGGACCTTTTCGAGGGAGATCGCGTCGATGGCATGGTTCAGCCTCTAGTGTCCTGAGCGCAGATCTCCGGTGCCTTGGCTCTCCCAACGTGCCCACTGGCGTCGTCGAGAACTGCAGCCCATCCCTTTCCGCCGGGGGATGGGCACGCGCCCCGACACGGGTGCTTCGATCGACCCGCTCGGGCCGCCGGTCGGCCCTCGACCGGCCGTCAGGGCGCAGGGAGACTGCGTACGAACGCGCGCACGGCGTCGTCGTCGGGCTGGCCCCACCCGATGCAGAACGGGTGGCCGGCCGGATCGGCATACACGCGATGGCCCTCCGACGCGTCGGGATCGGCGGCGTCCTGCAGGAGGCGCGCGCCCAGCCCGATGGCCTTCGCGTGCGCGGCGCCGGCGTCGTCGACGTGGAGGTCGAGGTGTACCTGCTGCGGCGTGCCGTGCGGCCACTCCGGCGCCACGTGGCCAGGTGCGAATTGGACGCCCATCACCCAACGGTCGTCGGCGTCGATCACGCTGTGGAACGCGTCATCGGTCACCACCCGGCCGTCGAGCATGCCGGCCCAGAAGCGGCTCTCCGCGGCGATGTCGCTCGCGTCGAAGACGACCACACGTCGCATGATTCCCATCGCGCCATGCTGTCACGTGGTCGACGTCGGAGCGGACGCGTCCTCGCGGGCGCCGGGCTGGCGGCACGCGAGTGGCGCCATGGAGAGGTGCGGTCACCTCGGCCTGAGGTGGGCCTCGGCGCGGACCTGATGTGGACCTGGTGTGGAGGTGACGGTGAGTCGATCTGTAAGCGGGGTTCTGTCGTGCCCGGGGGCACGGGTGACCATCCATCTACGCGATCCACCCGAGAGGGGCCCGGCCGGAAGCCGGGCAGGCGAGCAGCCCGTCCTCTCTGCTTGATCTTGCTCCGAGTGGGGTTGACCGAGCCGTACGGATCGCTCCGCACGCTGGTGCGCTCTTACCGCACCGTTTCACCCTCACCTGTGATCGACGCCTCGCGGCGACGGCCCATCGGCGGTCTGCTCTCTGTTGCACTGTCCGTCACGTCGCCGCGACCTGGCTCTCGCCAGCACTCTGCTCTGTGGAGCCCCGACTTTCCTCGACCCGGTCGCCGGTTGCCCGACCCCGAGCCGCGGTCACCCGATCGACTCACCGTCGACCGGGAGTCTACGGGCGTCGCCACCGATGTGCCGCCGAGGCGGCACCGGTCAGCAGGGATCAGCAGGGATCAGCAGGACGGCGTGATGTAGTCGTAGACGAAGGTGTTGAGGCTCGGCGTGTCGAGGGAGAAGGTGCGGCGCTGGCCGACTTCGTCCTGAGCGCCGATCACCAGGGTGATGCCACCGAGGGTGCCGAACACCGACGGCAACGCGTACGCAACCGGGATCTGCGGCGGCTCAGCGGGCGCTTCGAGTTCGAGGTAGCCGGCCGGACGACCGGTGATGGCGAGTGCGAGCAGGGAGCTGTGCCGGGCCTCCTGAGCCGCGATGAGCATCGCCTGGCGGCGCAGCTCGGGCACCGAGAACATCGGCAGGAACGACTGGTAGGTCTCGGTGGCGAGGTTCTCCAGCGCGTGCGCCACGTTGAGCGCGTCACGGCTCGGATCGTCGCTCGCCGCGGTACCGGCCGCCTCGTCGCCGTTGATGGTCGCGAGGATGGCTGGGATGACGAGCTCCTCGATGCGCGGGTTGCCGCAGGAGAAGGCCTCGCCGCCCGCCTCGACCGTGAGCGAGTCGAGCGCTTCGGCGTGTGCTGTGTGATCGTCGCGGAAACGCTCCGCCGCACCGGTGAGATCCTTCGGGACGAGCCCGCCGTCGAGCAGGGTGCTGTAGACGTTGATGACCGAGCGCTCGAGCGATGCAGCGGTGCGCAGGAGCACACCGTCGTTGACGACGGCGTCGGGCAGTGCGGTCGTGGTCGGTGCGGTGCCGACCCGGGCGATGCCGGGGGAGTCGGTGCCACCGCAGGCAGCGACGAGGGCGGCCGTGGCGGCGCTGAGGCCACCGATGCGGAAGAGGTGGCGGCGGTCGACCGTGGTGCCCGTGAGGGCGCGGCGCACGTCGGTGTGGAGGTCGTGACTCACCGGGGTCACCCTTCTGCCGTGAGGGCGGTTGCGCTGTTGATGAGCAGGTCGTCGAGCTCGGTGACGCCGGCGAGGTCGCCGAGCACCAGGGCGTGACGGGACTCGGCCGGGATGATCGATCCGATGATCCGGGCGCCGTCGACACCGGTGAGCAGACCGATCACCTCGGTGTGCGTCGCGACGAGCACGTTCTCGAGTTCGAACGCAGCGGCGACGACGGACGACTGTGAGCCGGCGAAGGCCTCGCTGGACGCCTCGACCAGTGCGGCGTCCGGTGCGCCCGGCGCGGTGCGGCCGATCTCGGCAGCCAGCGTCTGAGCGTATGCCTTGTGGGCGTTGCGGACGTGGGTGAGCACGGCCTTCGCCGTGTCACCGAGCTCTCCGGCGAGCGCCGTGTCGTACAGCGACTTGGCGGCGAGCTCGGCCGACTGGGCGAACCGCAGCAGCTCGAGGTCGCTGTCGCTGGGCCGCTTCGGCGGCGCGGTGGTGGTCGCCTGGTCGGGCGAGGCACCGGCGCGCGAAGCGAGTCCCGGCAGGAGCGAGCCGGCAAGACCGATCAGGCCGGCGCCGAGCAGGCGACGCCGCAGACCTGATGAAGATGCCGCGTCGGCCAACACGTCGGTGTGTGCCGTCGAGGTATCGGGCGAATCCATGTCCACGAGGGAGTGTGTCCTTTCCAGTCGCTGCCCGTGAGCTTTGTCGGCGTCGGGTGAGCGGAGCAATTCTAGTGAGCCCATGGGCTCCGGCAGCAGATGCTAGAAGTCCAGAGCCGACAGGTCGGGTATCCAGCCCTTCGCCCGTTCGACGGCGTCCCGCCACCGTTCGCGAGTGGGCCCACCGGGTGACGCTGCCGGCTCGACGCGACCCGCTGGTCGCCAACAGTCGGCGATGTCGTCGAACGATCCCCACTCGCCACTCGCGAGGCCGGCGAGGTAGCCGGCACCCATGGTGGTGGCATCGGCGACCGGTGCGATCTCGACCGGTCGGCCCGTGGCGTCGGCGAGCGCCTGGACGAACGTGGGATTGCGGCTCATGCCGCCGTCGACGCGCAGGACCTCGATCGTGCGGCCGGTGTCGGCCTCGGCGGCCTCCACCAGGTCGGCGCCTCGATGGGCGATCCCCTCCAGGACCGCCCGCACCACATGGCTCCGATCGGTCCCGCGGGTGAGGCCGAACAGCGAGCCGCGAGCGCCGTAGTCCCAGAACGGCGTGCCGAGGCCGAGCAGTGCCGGGACGTAGACGACGCCGTCGGTGCTCGCGCAGGCCTGCGCCACCTCGTGGCTCTGTTCGGGGGTGTCGATCAGCTGCAGGTCGTCGCGGAGCCACTCGATGTTGGTGCCGGCCGACAGCATGATCCCTTCCACACCCCACACGGTCTCGTCGCCGCGGCCCCACGCCACGATCGGGAACGTGCCGTTCTCGCTGCGGTTGGCCGAGACAGGCGAGCCGGCCCCCACACACATGTCGAGCATGCCGCCCGTGCCGAACGTGATCTTCACGTCGCCGGGCCGAACGCAGCTCTGTCCGACGAGGCTTCCCTGCTGGTCGCCCACCAGCGACGACAGCATCGGGGCGCCGCTGAGGGCCGTGGCTGGTGCGATCTCGCCGGAGGTGTCGACGAGGCGGGGCAGCATCGAGCGAGGGATGTTCAAGGCGTCGAGCACCTTGTCGTTCCAGTCGGACGCGTCGGCGAGCAGCATCCCGGTGACCGCGGCGTTGGAGCGGTCGGTGACGTGCACCTGGCCACCCGTCAGCCGCCACGCGAGCCAGGTGTCGACCGTGCCGAAGCACAGGTCGCGCGATCGGGACGGGTCGAACTGGTCGAGGATCGCCGCCACCTTGGTCGCCGACTGGTTCGGCGCGAGCGCCAGGCCGTGCTCGGCCTTGGCGGTGATGCACGCGATCACGGTCCGCAGGTCCTGCCAGCCGAGGCCCGGGCCGACCGGCGCGCCGGTGGCGCGGTCCCACACGACGGTGGACGCGCGCTGGGTCGTGACACCCACCGCTGCGACCGGGGCGCCGTGGCCGGCGAGGGCGAGCTCGGCCAGCTCGATCGCGGCGCTGCCGAGCTGCACCGGGTCGAACTCCACGAGCCCCGGGAACGGGGTGCTCGGCGGCAGTCGCCGGTACTGCACGTCGTCGAGGGTGCCGTCGCCGTGCATCACGGCAGCGCGGACCCCGGTGGTGCCGATGTCGATGACGAGCACGCTCACGGCCCTGGTTCCTCCCACTGAGTCGAGGGGCGAGATCCGTTGCGACGCATGAAGCTGCCGAGCGCGCCCCCGAGGAGCCCGGCGATCATCACCAACGGCACGTTGAACAGCGCGTTCAACAGGCGCACGTCATTGCCGGACACCGCCCTCGCCAGGACGAAGAGCAGCTGCAGCACCAGGAAGGTGCCGAGCACGGTGACGAGCGAGTGACTCAGGGCGAGCTGTCGCCGTTGCGACCAGGCCGCCACCCCGCCCCCGAGCACGAAACCCCCGAACGACACCACCGTCAGCAGGTCGGCCAGACCTGAATCGCGGCCGAGGACCTGGGCGATCACCTGCAACGGCACGGCGAACACGGCGCACACGCTCGCTCCCGCACGCAGCGCCGGGACGTCCCAACGCTCACCGGAAGATCGCTGGTTCACGGCCACCGGACCTCCCCGAACGGCGACGGCAGGCCGAGCTTGCCGGGGTTCAGGATGCCGGTGGGGTCGAGCGCCTGCTTCATCGCGACGAGGACGCCGAACGCCGGCCCGAGCGCTTCGCGCACGTACCGGCTCCGGTTGAGCCCCACCCCGTGGTGGTGCGACAGATTGCCCCCGTGGGCGAGCACCGCTCGCGTGCCGACGTCCCACAGCGCGACGTAGGTCGACTCGATCTCCTCCGGCGGCGGCGTGGCCGCGAACGTGAAGTAGAGGCAGGCGCCGTCGGGATAGCTGTGCGACAGGTGGCAGGTGGCGGCCCGTGCGTGCGGGACGGCGAGCATCGCCGAGCGCACGGCGTCGAAGATCTCCCCGAGCACCGCCCACGGTGCGGCGATCTCGAGCGTGTCGACGACGAATCCCTTGCGGGTGAGGGCCTGGAGCGCGCTCGTGTCGTTGCGGTGGTGTGTCCAACGCTCCACCCGTTCCACGCCCAGCGAGACGGCGCGGGCGCACTCGTCGGCCACCACGCGCATCGTGGCGTCGACGATCTCGCGGTCACCCTCGTCGAGCACGAGCAGCATGCACTGGGTGCCGTCGCCGCCCTGGCCGCGGGCGCTCTCGGGTGCGTCGTACAGGCGGAGCACCGCCGGTGTGGCGCCCCGCTGGATGATCCGGCGGCAGGCGTCGATGCCGTCCTCGAACGTGTCGAACGCGTACGACGCCATCGCCGGCGGACCCGACACGGCATGGGTGCGCAGCCACACCCGGGTGACCACGCCGAGCGTGCCCTCGCTGCCGACGAAGAGCTGGGTGAGGTCGGGTCCGGCGGCCGCGGCGGGGGCGCCGCCGGTACGCACCACCGTGCCGTCGGCGAGGACGACCTCGAGGCCGACCACCATGTCCTCGATCTTGCCGTAGCGGGTGCTGTACTGCCCGGCGCCGCGACATGCGACCCATCCGCCGACGGTCGCGAGGTCGAAGCTCTGCGGGAAGTGGCCCACCGAATGTCCGTGCGCGCCGATCTCGCGCTCGAGGTTGGGGCCGAACGTGCCGGCGACCACCTCGACCACGCCGGACACCTCGTCGAGGTGTACCACCCCGTGCAGGTTCGACAGGTCGAGCAGCACACCGCCGAACACCGGGACCGAGGCGCCGGTGACGCCGCTGCGCCCCGCCGCGGGAGTGACCGGCACGCGATGCTCGTGGCACACGCGCAGCACGGCCGCGACCTCGTCGGTCGTCGTGGGGGAGCACACGATCGCCGCCACCTGGGGGGCCTGCCCGGCGATCGCCCAGTGCATCGCCAACGGCCACCAGTCGCGGCTCGCCTCGGCGCGCTCGGCGATCGCAGCGCTCGACGGGCACGCGGCCTGCAGCGCTTCGATCGCTGCCGGGGAGACCTCCACGGCGGTGGCGGCGAGGTGCGAGCCGGTGCCGGTGAGCTCGATCGGTGAGGTGGGACGCATCGGCCCGGACGCGTCGGCCGGGTCGGTCGCGGGGGAGTGGTCGGTGGTCACGATGGGGTTCCTCCTGGTGCGCCGGGTGGCGACACGCTGGCGATGTACTCGGCCTCGGGAACGAGGCCGGCGGCGGCTTCATCGGCGCACAGGGCCGTGAAGGCGGCCACCTGCCGTTCGGTCTCCGCGTCGTCCCATCCGAGGATCGGTGCGACGAGCCGGGCAACGGCGGGGGCAGCGGCGCACGTCGCGTCGCGGTCGAGCAGGCGGGCCCGGGTGCGGCGCGTGAGCAGGTCGTCGAGGTCGCGGATCATCTCGTGGCGGGCCGCGTAGAGCGCCTCGACCCGCAGGTACGACAAGCCGGGCACCAGCGGTTCGAGCAGGGTCGGATCGGCATCGGCCAGGCGCATCACCTCGAGCGCCAGCGAGCCGTGGCGGGCCATCAGGTCGGGGTCGCTCACGGGCCGGTCGTTCGTGGTGCCGAGGAGGCGCAGGCGCCGGGTGCGGCAGCGGGCCTTCCGGCCGAGTGCGGTCAGCACCTCGTCGACGGTGTCCTCGGCCATCTCCCGATACGTCGTCAGCTTGCCGCCGGTGACCGTGATGACGCCGTGCGTGTTGCGGGTGATGCTGTGGCGCCGTGACAGATCCGCGGTGCGTCCCGCATCCGCTCGCTTGACCAACGGTCGCAGCCCGGCCCACACGCCGGTGACGTCGGCCTCGGTGAAGCCGCCGCTGATCGCCGGATCGACCGAGGCGTTGAGGGCGCGCAGCACGTAGGCGATGTCGTCGGCGGTGCACTGCGGGTCGTCGAGCGGGCCGGCGTAGTCGGTGTCGGTGGTGCCCACGTACGAGTGGCGGAACGTGCCGTCGCCGTTCGGACCCCACGGCACCACGAACAGGCTCCGCTTGTCCTTCGGAACCGGGATGACCACGGCGATGTCGTTGCGCACCTTCGTCCACGGGACGGTCACGTGGACGCCCTTGGCCGGCCGGATCGTGTCGGGGTCGGCACCTTCGTCGAGCCCGCGCACCTTGTCGCTCCAGACGCCGGCGGCGTTGACGACGACGGAGGCCCTGACGTCGAACCGACGACCGTCGGCCTCGACCGTCACACCGTTCACCGCGCCGTCCGCGGCGTGGGTGACGTCGACCACCGCGCACCCGTTGGCCACCGCGGCGCCGTGTGCCGCCGCGGTGCGCGCGACGGTGAGCACCAGTCGGGCGTCGTCCACCGCTGCGTCGTAGTACAGGTAGGCGGCGAGCACACGCGAGGCAGGCATCGACGGCATGTGCGCGAGGGCCTGGTCCTTGCGCAGGCGGCGGTGCAGCTTCCCGATGCGCCACCCGCCGGTGAGGTCGTACATCCACATCGCCGAACCGAGCGCTCGGGCGATCTTGCGGTTCACGACGCTCTTCGTCTGATCGGCCTCGGCCGGTGCCGCCTCGCCCGGCTTCGCCGGACGGCCGAGGATCGGGATCATGAACGGCATCACGCTCACGAGGTGCGGCGCGTTCTTGCGCAGCCGCTGCCGTTCGCGCAGCGCCTCGTACACCAGACGAACTTCACCCTGCTGCAGGTAGCGCAATCCGCCATGGACGAGCTTGCTGCTCTTCGACGACGTGCCCGACGCGAAGTCGCCGCGCTCGACGAGCGCGGTGCGCAGGCCCCGTGACGCAGCGTCCAGCGCGACGCCGACGCCGGTGATGCCGCCGCCGATCACCACCACGTCGAACTGCTCGGTCGCGAGTCGGCCGAGCATCTCGTCACGGTCGAATCGGGGGACCGGTGCGGCGGTCGAAGCGGTGGGCATCGCGGGCATCGTAGGAGAGGTTCGGTCGCAGCGGAGGAACGGGCGGCCGCCGGTGGGCGCATCGTCGTCGTGGCGGTGATCTGCACGAATTGCGAACCAACAATCGTTGCGAATACGGTCCGGTCGTGCGCACCCCGCAGGAGCTCTCCACGGCGTTCCGGGCCATCGGCCTCAAGGTCACGCCGCAACGCCAGGTGCTGTTCTCGCTGCTCCACCAGAACGACGCCCATCCGTCTGCGGAGGCGATCCACCTGGCGGCGAGCGCGGTCATGCCGGGCATCTCGTTGCGCACCGTGTACCAGACGCTGAACGACCTCGTCTCCATGGGCGAACTGCAGCAGCTGCAGCTCACCCCCGGGTCGGCCCGGTTCGACCCGAACACCACCGACCACCACCACCTCGTCTGCGACGGCTGCGGCGAGATCCGTGACGTCTACGTCAGCGGCCTCGCCGACGTCGACGTCTGCGGTCTCGACGGCTTCCGCGTCGCCGCCACCGATGTCGTGTTCCGCGGCTCGTGCCCGACCTGTTCGTCGGCCACGGGCGACCCATCCGCGCCTCACGCCTGACCCATCCACCAACATCAACCACATCCGCAAGGACCGAACAGACAAGGAATCGTCATGAGCCTCCACGGCACCAAGACCCACGAGAACCTGAAGGAATGCTTCGCCGGCGAGAGCCAGGCCAACCGCCGCTACCTGTGGTTCGCCCAGAAGGCCGACGTCGAGGGCTATCCCGACGCCGCCGCGCTGTTCCGCTCGGTCGCCGAGGGTGAGACCGGCCACGCGCACGGTCACCTCGAGTTCCTCGCCCAGGTGGGCGACCCCGCCACCGGCGAGCCGATCGGCGAGACCGAGGCCAACTTCAAGGCGGCCATCGCCGGCGAGACCTACGAGTACACCCAGATGTACCCGGGCTTCGCGAAGACCGCTCGCGAAGAGGGCCTCACCGAGATCGCCGACTGGTTCGAGACGCTCGCACGTGCCGAGAAGAGCCACGCTGGTCGTTTCCAGCAGGGCCTCGACGCACTCTGATCCGAATCC
>CAUJET010000004.1 GCA_963169665.1 Actinomycetota bacterium
CTCGAAGCGGTCGATGCGCCGCAACGACGGGAATGCCGCAGCCCACACGCCCACCACCAGCAGCGTGCCGAGACCGCCACCGATCACCGTCGCCGGTGTGCCGAACGCCTGCGCGGCCACGCCGCTCTCGAACGCGCCGAGCTCGTTCGAGGCGCCGATGAACACGTTCTCGACGGCGAGCACTCGACCGCGCTTCTCGTCGGGCGTGACGAGCGGGACGAGCGAGCTGCGGATGAAGACGCTCACCATGTCGGCGGCGCTGAGCACGATGAGCGCGACGAACGCGACGGCGTAGCTACGGGTGATGCCGAGCACCAGGGTGGCCAGTCCGAAGACGCCCACGGCCACGAACAGCGCTGGACCGATCCGGCGCTTCACCGGCCGGGTGGCGATGTACACCGCCATGACGGCGGCGCCCATGCCAGGCGCAGCGCGCAGCCAGCCGTAGGCGACGTCGCCCACGCCGAGCCGTTCCTCGGCGATCACCGGCAGCAGGGCGACGGCGCCGCCGAACAGCACGGCGAACAGGTCGAGCGAGATCGCCGCGAACAGCACGGGTGTCCGTCGGATGAACCGCAGCCCCTCCATCGCAGCGTGCAGGGTGGGCCGCTCGTCGGGGTCGGGGGCGACCGGCTGGCGCACGAACCGCAGGCGGAGGAGCCCGAGCCAACCGATCAGGATCAGCACCGACGACCCCGCGTAAGCGACCCAGGGATCGACCGCGTACAAGAAGCCTGATGCCGCCGGGCCGATGATCACGGCGGCGGTCCACGTGGCCGAGAACAGCGCGATGGTGCGGGGGAGGCCGCCCTCGGGCGCCACCATCGGCGGCATCGAGCGGATCGCAGGCGCCTGGAACGCCCGTGCGATCCCGTAGACGAACGCGATGACGAACAACGGGCCGACCGAGGTCGGCTCACCCAACGCGTAGACGGCGAGGGCGATCGAGCACACCAGTTCGCCGGCCACCGCACCCAGCGCGATCAGTTTGCGAGGGAAACGGTCGGCGACGCTGCCCGTGACGAGCACCAGCAACATCGCGGGGAGGAACTCGGCGAGTCCGATGAAGCCGATGTCGCTCTCGTTGCCGGTGAGGTCGAACGCCTGCTTCAGCAGCGCGGTCGCCTGGAGCGACACGCCGGAGTACAGGGCGAAGTTGCTGAGCAGCAGGCGACGGACCGGCCCGAACCGCCACACCTCGAGCGCCGTGAAGTCGTGTGCCGGCGTCGGGACGGGCCCGGACGGCGCATCGGGGTCGGGGTCGGAGGGGGGTTCGGAGGACGGCACAGCGGAGTTCGACGGTAGCCGACGGTGCTAGAACCGCCGCCATGACTTCGCTCGCCGACGACACCCGCTGGCTCGACGCCACCGACCAGGCCGCGCTGGTGGCACGTGGGGAGGTGCATCCGACGGAACTGCTCGAGGCCGCGATCGAACGGATCGAGCGGATCGACCCGGCGCTCAACTCGGTCGTCATCCGCTGGTTCGACCACGCCCGAGAGGTGGCGGCCGGGTCGCTCCCCGACGGCCCGTTCCGGGGTGTGCCGTTCCTGTTGAAGGACCTGTGGGCCGCGTACGAGGGACAGCTCCTGTCGAACGGCAACAAGGCACTGCGCGCCGCGGCCGTGCCGTCGCCGGGCGACACCACGCTGGTCGGTCGGTTCCGTGCGGCGGGCTTCGTCACCGCCGGCCGCACCAACAGCCCGGAGTTCGGCAGTCTGCCGACCACCGAGCCCGAGGCGTGGGGTCCCACCCGGAACCCGTGGAACACCGACCACTCCCCCGGCGGGTCGAGCGGCGGGTCGGCCGCGGCCGTCGCCGCCGGACTGGTGCCGATCGCCCACGCCTCCGACGGCGGCGGATCGATCCGTATCCCCGCCTCGTGCTGCGGGCTCGTCGGCCTCAAGCCGTCGCAGGGCCGCATCACGCTCGGCCCGTACCGCGACGAGAGCAACCTCGGCGTCGAGCTGTGCGTGAGTCGAAGCCTGCGCGACACGGTCCGACTGCTCGATGCCGTCCGCGGCCCCGGTGTCGGCGACACCGTGATCGCCCCGCCGCCGGCGAGGCCGTACGTCGACGAGCTCGGCGTCGATCCCGGCCGCCTGCGCATCGGCGTGCTCGACCACCACCCGTTCGGCCCGGCGATCCACCCCGAGTGCGCGACAGCGGCCAACGACACGGCGGCGTTGCTCGAGTCGCTCGGCCATCACGTCGAGCGCTCCTACCCCGACGCGATGAAGAACCCCGACTTCGCCAAGAAGTTCAGCGCGCTGTGGAGCACGAACATGGGCATGGGCCTCGTGCGGATCGCGGAGACGATCGGACGCGAGCTCACCGTCGACGACGTGGAGCTGCACAACTGGGCACAGAGCGAGTTCGCCAAGCACTTCACCGCGGTCGACTACGCACAGGCGCTCGCCGCGAACGTCACGTTCCGCAGGGCGGTGCAGCAGTGGTGGGTGGGCACCGACGACCAGCCCGCCTTCGATCTGCTCGTCTCCCCCACGCTCGCCGAACCGCCGACGCGAATCGGCGAGTTCGCCAACGATCCCGACGCGCCGATGGCCCCGATGGTGCGATCGGCCCGGTACGTGGCGTTCACCCCGGCGTTCAACTCGAGCGGTCAGCCGGCCATCAGCCTGCCCCTCCACTGGACGCCCGAGGGTCTGCCGGTCGGCGTGCAGCTCGTGGCCGCCTACGGCCGCGAGGACGTGCTCGTGCGGGTGGCGAGCCAGCTCGAGCAGGCCCGCCCCTGGATCGACCGCCGCCCGTCGATCTGAGTTCGGCGGCCGCGCCCGCGGCCCACGGCTCAGCGGGCCGTCCAGCCGCCGTCGACGATGACGCTCTGACCGGTGAGGAACGTGCTCGCCGGCGAGGCGAGCAGCAACAGCGCGCCGTCGAGCTCGTGCTCGTGGCCCATGCGCGGGATCGGCGACATCTGCTGGATGAACGCCTGGCTGCCGTCGTCGCTCTCCATGCCGGCCGTCATCTCGCTCGGGAACCAGCCCGGGCACAGGGCGTTCACGCGGATGCCCTTGCGGGCCCACTGCAGCGCCAGCTCGCGCGTGAGGTTGACCACGGCGCCCTTCGACGCGCAGTAGTGCGCCTGCTTCACCGGTGTCGCGCCGACGTGGCCGAGCATCGACGCGATGTTGACGATGGTGCCCCCACCGCTCGCGATCATCGACGGTGAGCAGAGCTTCGACAGGTGCCAGATCGCGGTGACGTTGAGCTCCATCGCCTGACGGAAGGTGTCGAGGTCCTCCTGCTCCACCGACACCTTGTGCCCGATCCCGGCGTTGTTGACGAGCACGTCGACCCGGCCGAACCGCTCGATCGTCTCACGCACCACCCGCTCACGGTCGTCGGCGACCGACAGGTCTGCGGCGATCGCGACCGAGCCGGGGAGCTCGTCGACCAGCGCCGAGAGCCGGTCGGCACGGCGGGCGACCACCACGACCGTCGCCCCGACGGCGTGCAGCACGCGGGCGAACCGGTCGCCGAGCCCCGAGGAGGCGCCGGTGACGATCGCGATTCGGCCGTCGAGGCGGAACAGTTCGAGCGGTTGGAGCGTCGGTGTGGACATGGAGAGAGCCTGCCAGTGTGCCGATTCGATGACAAATGCTCCAGTTCCGGGAAAAGAACGTCGAAGAAGGAACCGTCGGGGGCAGGGTTGACGTCAGAGAGGCATGGGCCGAACCATGGGGATGCACGAGACCACCGGGTACCGCGATCAGTCGCATGAGTCGAGCGACTGGAACGACCGCGCCGGCCGCACGGGCCGCACCGGCAACGACGACCGCGGCCAGCGGATCGACTGGGCAGCCAGCTGCCGCCTCGCGCTCGTGGTCAGCATCCTCGCCGCAGCCGCCGCGCTCCTGCTGTCCACCGTGGTCGGTGAGACCGCCCTCGTCGTCACCGTGATCGTCGCCGCCACGGCCACCAGCTGGTTCCATCTCGAGCACGGCCAGTTGTCGCGCCCGATCGCCCACCCGCTGCCCGTCCGCCGCGACTGACGTCGCGCCCCGGCCCGAACCGGCCGAACCAGCCGATCCGTCCGGCCGACCTTCCCGGCTGTCGGGCGCCCTGCGGCGCTGTGCCACGATGCGAACATGACCGACGCCGTCGCCCCCTCACCCCTCGTCGTCCTCGTCCACGGAGCGTGGCACGGAGCCTGGTGCTGGTCGGCGCTGCAGAGCCGGCTCGACGATCGGGGCATCCCCTCGGTCGCGATCGACCTGCCGGGCCACGGGGTGTCGACCCTGCCGCTCGGCGATCTCCACGGCGACGCGCAACACGTCGCCGACGTCATCGACGCCCTCGCGCGACCGGTGGTGCTGGTCGGCCACAGCTATGGCGGCGCCGTGATCACGGAGGCCGCCGTGCGAATCTCGTCGACCGCCCACGTTCGACACCTGGTGTACGTCGCCGCCTTCGCGCTCGATCCCGACGAGTCGGTCATGGGTGCGCTCGGCGCCATGCCCAAGCACGACGTGGCGCTCGGTGCGGCGATGCGGATGCGCGACGACGGCACGAGCGTGCTCGACCCCGACCTGGCCACCGCCGCGCTGTACGGGTCGTGCTCACCGGAAGTGATCGCCGCCGCCCTCCCCCGACTCTCGCCGCAGCCGATGGCCACCATGGTGCAGCCCGTGACGGGCGCTCCTCGCGATGCCACGCCGTCCACCTACGTGGTGTGCACCCTCGACCGGTCGGTCCACCCGGTGCACCAGCAGATCATGGCGGCGCGATGCACCGAGGTCGTCACCCTCGAGACCGACCACTCGCCGTTCGCATCGATGCCCGACGCGACGGCAGACGTGATCGAACGTGTCGTCGCATCGGCCGCGACGGGCCCGTCGTGAAGGTTCGCATCGGCTTCGGGTTCGGGGTGCGAACCCAGCTCAACGACGGCGGCTTCGCCACGGTCGTCGACACGCTCGAGCGACTGCGGTTCGACAGCCTGTGGCTGAGCGAGCGGCTGGGCGGCGAGGCGCCCGACCCGCTGGTGGGCATGGCGTTCGCCGCCGGTCGCACCACCAAGCTGAAGTTCGGCATGAGCGTGATGGTGCTCCCCGGCCGCAACCCCGTGGTGCTGGCCAAGGAACTCGCCACCCTCGACCGTCTCTCCAACGGCCGACTGCTGCCTGCCTTCGGCCTCGGCGTGGCCGACCCCAGGGAGCAGCAGGCGTTCGGCGTCGAGCGCGGCGAGCGTGCCGCCTGGTTCGACGAGTCGCTCCAGGTGTTGCGCGCCGCTTGGACGGGCGAGCCGTTCACGCACCACGGCACCCGGTACCACTACGACGGCCTGCGCGTGCTGCCCGCGCCGCGACAGCAGCGCCTCGACGTGTGGCTGGGTGGCATCGCACCGTCGGAGCTGCGGCGCGTCGGGCGGCTGGGCGACGGCTGGCTGCCCAGCTTCGTCACCCCCGACGACGCAGCCCGCGGTCGCGAGGTGATCGAGGCGACGCTGCGCGAGCACGACCGCACGATCGACGAGGACCACTACGGCGCCCTCATCCCGTACGCGATGGGCGCCGTGCCCGACCAGGTGCTGGCAGGGCTCGCCAAGCGTCGGCCCGACCTGACCGATCCGTCCGAGCTCGTGCCGACCGGATGGGATCAGCTGCTGGCGACCATCGACCGGTTCGTCGCCGTCGGCACCACCAAGTTCGTGGTGCTCCCGATCGTCGAGCCGGCGACCCCGGCCGACTGGGTGGCGCACCTCGAGGAGGCGGCGCCGATCCTCCTGGCCCGCCAGACCTGAGCGACGTTCAGTCCGCGACCAGCAGGGCGGCCAACGCGTCGAGGTACGGACCGGGATCGACCGCCATCCCTTCGCCGTACAGCTTCACCTTCGGCTCGGTCCCGCTGGGACGCACCTGCAACCGCAGCGCGTCGCCGCACTGGAGCCGCAGCAGCGTCGCCTCGGGGTACCAGCTCACCTCGGTCACCGGCAGGCCGGCCACCTCGGTCGGTGGCTGCTCGCGCAGTCGCACCACCGCTGCCTGCCCGGCAGCCGGATCGAGCCGCACCGAGCGATCGGCGATGACATGGGCGCCGTACTCGTCGCCGATCGCGTCGAGCAGGTCCTGAACGCTTCTGCCGTCGGCCTCCGCGATCGCCGCGATCTCCGCCAACAGCACCGCGGCGGTGATGCCGTCCTTGTCGAGCGGCCGATCGGTGACGAGGTAGCCGAGCGCCTGCTCGTAGCCGAACACGAACCGGAGGTCGGGCCGCTCGAGCACGGTGTGCCCGATCCATTTGAACCCGGTGAACGTCTCGGCCGAGTGCACGCCGTGGCGGGCCGCCATGCGGCCGAGCAGCGACGACGACACGAGGGTGGTGACCACCAGCCGGTCGTCGCCGGACCCGTGCCGGAGTACGTGGTCGGCGAGCAGCCACCCGAGCTCGTCGCCACCGAGCTTGCGCCAGTCGTCGGGCGACGGCGCCGGCCAGGTCGTGGGGATCGCGGCGCCCAACCGGTCGGCGTCGGGGTCGTTGGCGATCGCGATCCGCGCACCGCTCGCAGCGGCGAGGGCGATCACACGATCCATCGCGCCCGGCTCCTCCGGATTCGGGAACCCGACCGTCGGGAACGAGCCGTCGGGGTCCTGCTGCTCGGCCACCACGACCGGCGCTGCCAGGCCGGCCCGCTCGAACGCCGCCAGGAGCGTCGCCCCGCCCACACCGTGCAGCGCCGTGTAGGCCACCGGCGAGCCCGCCACGTCGGGGCGGTATCGCACCGCCGGCACCGAGGCGAGGTACGCCTCCACCAGATCGGTGCCGAGCCGGTGGATGAGCGGGTGGTCTGTCGCAGCGAGCTCGACCGAGCACGGGTCGACTGCATCGATGCACGCCGCGATCTGCTCGTCAGCGGGCGGCACGATCTGGGCGCCGGTGCCGAGGTACACCTTGTAACCGTTGTCGGCCGGCGGGTTGTGGCTCGCTGTCACCATCACCCCGGCAGCGGCGCCTGTGCCGACGATGTTCCACGCGAGCACCGGCGTGGGCACGACGTGGGGGAAGAGCAACGCCTTCACGCCGCGGGCGGCACAGACGCGGGCGGTGTCCATCGCGAACGCATCGCTCTTGCGGCGAGCGTCGTAGCCGATGATGACGCCCCGTGCCGCGGCGTCGGGCACGGTCGCGAGCAGGTGGTCGACGAGCCCAGCGGCGGCCTGACGCACCACGAGCCGGTTCATCCGCTGCGGCCCAGCGCCGACGGCACCGCGCAGGCCCGCGGTGCCGAACTGCAGGCGCCCGGTGAATCGGGCCGCCAGCTCGGTCGACGGACCGGCGATCAGCTCGGCGAGCTCGGCGCGCAGGTCGGCATCGGGCTCGGCATCGAGCCAGCGCTGCGCGATCGATGCCGCGCGTTCGGCTCGCTGCCCCGGTTGCTGCTCAGCACTTCGGGATGCGGACACGGCGGGGCCTCCAGAACGCATAGGTCGGAACAGGTCGGACGGACGGATGGGAACGGGCCGCCTGTCATCGGCCCGCGGGACTCAGGAGATGAGGGTCTGCAGCTCGACGAGCGGTCGCGGGCCGACGTGGGAGATGACCTCGGCGGCGGCGATCGAGCCGATCCGGGCGCATTCGGCGAGCGACAGCGACCGGGTGTAGCCGAACAGGAAACCAGCGGCGAACAGGTCGCCGGCGCCCGTGGTGTCGAGCACCCGGTCGACGGGCTCGGCCGGCGCATGGAGCACGCCGTCGGGCGTGACGACCAGGCACCCGCGCGCACCGACGGTGACGACCGCGAGCTGACAGTCCTGCTGCACCCGCTCGATCGCCTCGTCGAGGGTGGCCACCTCGTAGAGCGAGACCAACTCGTGCTCGTTGCCGAACAGCAGATCGACCTCGTCGGCGACGAGCGCCCGGAAGTCGGTGCGGTGACGGTCGACGCAGAACGAGTCGCTGAGGGTGAGCGACACGAGCCGTCCGTGACGGTGCGCGACCTGGGCGGCATGACGGAACGCGGCCTTCGCCTCGTCGCGGTCGTAGAGGTATCCCTCCATGTACAGCACCGCGCCGGCCGCGATCGCCTCCTCGTCGATGTCGTCCATGCACAGCAGCGACGACACGCCGAGGTAGGTGTTCATGGTGCGCTCGGCGTCGGGGGTGACCACGATGATGCAGCGGCCCGTGGGGGTGTCGCCGTCGGGGCGGCCAGGTCGGAACTGCACGCCCACCGCACGGAGGTCGTGGCCGAACACGGCGCCGAGATCGTCGGCGCTGACCTTGCCGATGTAGGCGGCACGGCCGCCGAGGCTGGCGATGCCGCACATCGTGTTCGCCGCCGAGCCGCCGCTCATCTCGACGGCGCTGCCGAGGGCCCGGTACAGCTGCAGCGCCCGGTCGGTGTCGACCAGGGTCATGGAGCCCTTGACGAGTTCGTGGGTGTCGATGAACCGGTCGTCCGCGTGCGAGATGACGTCGACCAGGGCGTTCCCCACGCCCACCACATCGAACCGGGCATCGAACCGGGCATCGAACCGGAGTTCGGATTCCGAGCCGGACTCCACGTCGGAACCGGGGCCGTCGGCCGGTGTCACAGGCTGTTGC
The DNA here is from genome assembly GCA_963169665.1 of Actinomycetota bacterium. Taxonomy (GTDB): domain Bacteria; phylum Actinomycetota; class Acidimicrobiia; order Acidimicrobiales; family Ilumatobacteraceae; genus VFMC01. Next base: position 8,569 of record CAUJET010000004.1, read on the forward strand.
TCGGGCACGTCGAACAACCCTATCGGGTCGGACGTTACGCTGCCCTCGATGACCGAGAACCCCTACCGCCTCGGGCGGTCCGTGCTGCCCGACCGCTACGAGCTCGTGCTCGAACCCGATCTCGGAGCGGCGTCGTTCACGGGCACGGTCACGATCGAGGCGACGGTGATCGAGCCGCAGGACGAGATCGTCATGAACGCGATCGAGCTCGACATCTCCTCGGCCACCGTCGACGGTGATCCGGTCGAGTTCCACCTCGACGCCGAGACCGAGCGGGTGGTGTTGCACCGGTCCGTCGGACTCGGTCGAGTGGTCGTGCGGTTCGCGTTCACCGGCATCCTCAACGACAAGCTCCGCGGGTGGTATCGCAGCACGTACCGCACCGCCGACGGCGAGGAGCGCGTGATCGCGACGAGCCAGATGCAGTCCACCGATTGCCGGCGTGCGTTCCCCTGCTTCGACGAGCCCGACTTCAAGGCGGTGTTCGACATCAGCCTCGTCGTGGAGCCCGAGCTGCTCGCGGTGTCCAACGGCGCCGAGGTCGACCGTGCGGTGCGCGACGACGGCAAGCACGTCGTCCGCTTCGCGGAGACCATGGCGATGAGCACCTATCTGGTCGCGTTCGTGGTCGGCCCGCTCGAGGCGACCGAGCCCGTGATGGTGCCGAAGCTGGGAGGCGGCGAGATCCCGCTGCGCATCGTCCACGTGCCGGGCAAGGCGCACCTCACGTCCTTCGGCCTCGAAGTCGGCGCGTTTGCGCTCGGCTGGTACCAGGACTACTACGGCATCCCCTACCCCACCGACAAGTGCGACATGCTCGCCCTGCCCGACTTCGCCGCCGGCGCGATGGAGAACCTCGGTTGCATCACGTACCGCGAGAACCTGCTCCTCGTCGACACCGCTCGCAGCACCCTCGCCGAGCAACAGGTGCTCGCCGACGTGGTCACCCACGAACTCGCCCACATGTGGTTCGGCGACCTGGTCACGATGAGCTGGTGGAACGGCATCTGGCTGAACGAGGCGTTCGCCACGTTCATGGAGGTCGCGTGCTGCGATGCCTTCCGCCCCGATTGGGATCGGTGGGCGATGTTCAGCCTCGAGCGCAGCGTCGCGTTCGAGACCGACTCGCTGGCCGCCACCCGGTCCGTCGAGTTCCCGGTCGAGAAGCCGTCGGACTGCCAGGGCATGTTCGACGTGCTCACGTACCAGAAGGGCGGCGCACTGCTCCGCATGCTCGAGCAGTACCTCGGCGAGGAGGAGTTCCGCCGCGGCGTGCAGCACTACCTCACCACCCACGCCTACGGGAACACCGAGACCAGCGATCTCTGGGATGCGATCGAGGCCGTCAATCCGCACGCGCCCGTGCGACGGATGATGGACAGTTGGATCTGGCAGCCCGGCTACCCGCTGGTGACGGCACGCCTCGACGGTGAGCACCTCGTGCTGTCGCAGCAGCGCTTCGCCTACGACGACGAGAGCCTCGGCGACGCGGCCGCCGCGCTGTTCGTCGTGCCGCTCCACGTGCGCAACGGCACCGACCACACCGACGAGTTCAAGATCCTGCTCGACGGCGACGAGACCAGGGTGCACCTCGGCCATCCCGACGCGCCCACCGTCGTCAACGCGGGCGGCCACGGCTTCGTGCGCGTCGCCTACGACGACACCCTCCGATCACGGCTCGTCGGCCCGGCGATCACCACCATGTCCGTCGTCGAGCGCTACAACCTGGTCGACGACGCGTGGAGCGCGCTGGTCGCCGGCCGCCTCGGTGCGCCCGAGCTGCTGGCCTTCCTCGAGGCCTTCGCCGACGAGCGCGATCTCGCGGTGTGGCAGGCCATGGGCATTGCGCTCCGAGGCCTCGGACGGCTCGTCGAGGGCGAGGCTCGGGTGGCGTTCCAGGCGCGGGTCCGCGCCCTCGCCACTCCGGCGCTGGCCGACCTCGGCTGGCAACCGGTCGACGGCGAGGACGACCTCACCGGCAAGCTGCGCGGGCTGCTCGTCAGCACGCTCGCCGTCCTCGGCGCGGATGCCGACGCCCAGCGCCGCTGCCGGGCGATCTTCGACGCGCCGCAGGGGATCCACCCCGAACTGGTCGCCGCGGCCACCAATGTCGTGGCCGCGGTCGGCGACGAACACGACTACGAGCGCTTCCTCGAGGCGTTCCGCACCGCGGCGACGCCGCAGGAGCAGCTGCGCTACCTGTACGCGCTGGCCGAGTTCCCCACGGCCGAGCTCGTGCAGCGCACGTGCGACCTCGCGATGAGCGGCGAGGTGCGTACCCAGAACGCACCGTTCGTGCTCAACCGGTGTGTGGCCAACCGCGATCACGGGGAGCAGGCGTGGGGGTTCGTGCGCCGCCACTGGGAGGACGCCAACGAGCGCTTCCCCGAGAACACGATCATCTACATGGTCGACTCGGTGAAGCTGCTCACCGGCGACGCGGTGAGCGCCGACGTGCAGAGCTTCTTCGCCGAGCACGAGATCCCGCAGTCGGCCAAGACCCTCGATCAGGTGCTCGAGCGGCAGCGGGTGAACACCGCGCTGCGGGCCCGCGAAGCCGACCGGCTCGCGACCGCCCTGCAGGCGGGCTGAGTCCGTCGGGCGGTCGGGAGGTCGGCCGAGAGCCGCCACCTAGCATCGGCGGATGGATCTCGACGCCGCCCTCACCCGATCGATCGAACTCGCCGGGGCAGCTCGCGCTGCCGGCGATCACCCGTTCGGCGCGCTGCTCGTGGTGGACGGCGAGGTGGTCGCCGAAGCGGCGAACCGCGTGCACACCGATCGCGACCTGACGGCCCATGCGGAGCTGATGCTGGTGAGGATCCTCGAGCGCGAGGGTCGGCTCGATCAGCTCGCGGCCGGCACGGTGGTGGCGTCGACCGAACCGTGCCCGATGTGTGTGGGGGCCATGTTCTGGGCAGGTGCCCGACATGTCGTGTTCGGCATGTCGGCGGCGCGCCTGAACGAGCTCGCGCGCCGGCCGGGCGACGACGAGCACGGCTTCCTCATCGCTGCCGATGAGCTCGGTCGACGGGCCACGCCGCCGATGTCGATCGTGGGCCCGACCCGCGAGGACGAGGCCGCGATCGTGCACGACGGCTTCTGGGGCTGAGCGGCCCCCGACCGCCGGCACGACCCCGCGGAGTCGTCAGGGCAGTTCGGTCAGGCGACGATCTCGACGTCGAGATCGCCGGCATGGTGCCGGGCGCGCAGCACCTTCTTGTCGAACTTGCCGACGCTGGTCTTCGGCACCTCGGTGATGAAGCTCCACCGCTCGGGCAGCCAGAACTTGGCGGTGCGCTCGCTCAGCCACGACCGAAGTTCCTCGGCGGTGACGGTGGCGTCGGCCTTCAACACGACGCACGCCATCGGCCGTTCGTCCCAGCGCGGATCAGGCACGCCGATCACCGCTGCCTCGAGCACGTCGGGATGCCCCATCAGGGTGTTCTCGAGGTCGACCGACGAGACCCACTCGCCGCCACTCTTGATCACGTCCTTGGCCCGGTCGCTGATCATGACGTAGCCGTTCGGCATGACCGATGCGACGTCGCCGGTGCGCAGCCAGCCGTCGTGGAACTTCTCGGGATCCTCGACGGCGTAGTACTCGCCGGTGATCCACGAGCCGCGCACCTCGATCTCGCCCAACGACTCGCCGTCCCACGGGACCACGGCGCCGTCGTCGTCGGTGATCCGCAGCTCGACGCCCGGGATGATGCGGCCCGTCTTGACCCGCCAGTCCGTCTCGCTGAGCCCGGCCATGTCCTTCGGCGGGTGGCCGATGGCGCAGACGGGACTCGTCTCGGTCATGCCCCAGCCCTGCACGATCGGCACGCCGAAGTGCTGCTGGTACCCCTCGATCAGGCCACGAGGGACCGCCGAGCCACCGCACATCACGAGACGGAACGAGCTCATGTCGGTGTCGGGCGCGTTGTTGAGCAGGTCGTTCAGCACCGTCGGCACCGCGCCGGTGAGGGTGGGCCTGGTGTCGGCGATCACCTTCGACAACGGACCCGCCTGCAGGAACTGCTGCGGGAACACGAGGTCGGCGCCGATCATCCATGCTGCGTACGGCACGCCCCACGCGTTGGCGTGGAACATCGGCACGATCACGAGCATGCGATCGCGCTCGCTGAGCGCGATGTTGGCCGTGCTGGTGACCATCACCGAGTGCATGTACGTGCTGCGGTGCGAGTACATGACGCCTTTGGGGTTGCCCGTGGTGCCGCTCGTGTAGCACATGGCCATGCCCGACCGTTCGTCGACCTCGGGGTACTGGAATCCCGAGGGCGCGGCGTCGATGAGGGTGTCGTAGTCGAGGAGACCGTCGCCGAGGCCGGCGGTGTCGCCGGCGCCCTTCACGATGATGTGCTCGACGGTGGTGAGCTGGTCGCGCACTCGGGCGAGCAGCGGGGCGATCGATGCGTCGACGATGATCACCCGGTCGGCCGCGTGGTTGATGACGTACGCGAGCTGTTCGGGGAACAGCCTGATGTTGAGGGTGTGGAGCACCGCGCCCATGCACGGGATGGCCAGGTACGCCTCGAGGTGCGTCTGGTTGTTCCACATGAACGTGCCGACGCGATCGCCGGGGCGGATGCCGAGCGAGGTGAGGACGGCGGCGAGACGATCGGCGCGCTCGGCCACCTCGGCGAACGTCGACTCGACGTAGCCCTCACCGGTGAAGGTGATCACCTTGCTGTTCGCGTTGACCTGTCGGCCGTGCGCGAACAGCGGCGCGATCGTGAGCGGATAGTCGTCCATCATCGTGGACGGCTGGAAGTCGTTCTCTCGAGAACTGTTCATCGACATGGATCCCCCTCGGACGCCGTGGATCGCGACAGAGTACCGAGCCGGCGCTCAGTCGAACCGGTCTGTCTCGAAGCCCTCCAGGTCGAAGCGCTCGATGTGCAGCGCTGCCTCCTCCGGCGAGAGGTCGGACTCGTCGTCGACGTCGACGGCGTCGGCGAGGGCCTCGCGTTCGGCGTGGGCGAGCATCCCGCTGTCGGCGTCGATGATCGTCAGCCGGCCGAGCTCGTCGTCGACGTCGGTGCCGTCAGGGCCTCCTTCGCCGGACGGTCGGTCGTGGCGCTCGTGACGGTGGTGTCGTTGTGGCATGGTTCGTCCTCCTGGGTGGGCGGCGGTTGAGTGGGCGGCGACTGAGTGGGCGGCGATTGAGTGGGCGGCGATTGGGCCGGCAACGCCGATGTCACGGACGCTTCGGTGCGGTGGGTGAGCACCTGTGGGCGATTGACGGGCATCGTCCGGTGGGCGAGCTCGTACACGGCCGGTCCGTCGAGGGTCTCGTGCTCGAGCAGTTCGAACACGATCCGGTCGAGCGCGCCGCGATGCTCGGCGAGCACCACGCCGGCCTGCGTCTCGGCCTCGCGGACGAGCCGGGCCACCTCGAGATCGATGTGTCGCTGGGTGTCGTCGCCGAACGGCCGGGTGCTCACCTCCGGTCCGCCCGTCAGGAACAGCGCGCCACCGGACGGGTAGCCGACCGGGCCGAGCTCGGACGAGAACCCGTACTCGCGCACCATCTTCGTCGCCAGCGCAGTCGCCGTCGCCAGGTCGTTGGCCGCACCCGTGGAACCCTCGCCGAAGACCATCCGCTCGGCCACACGGCCCGCGAGCTGCACGGCGAGCGTGTCGCGCAGGTAGGACTCGCTGTACAGGTGGCGTTCGTGGAGCGGGAGCTGATGGGTGACACCGAGCGCCATGCCCGCGGGCAGGATGGTCACCTTGTGGACGGGGTCGGCGTGGTCGCTGCACGCGGCCACCAGCGCATGTCCGGCCTCGTGGACGGCGACCGCCCGACGCTCCTCGGGCAGGAGCACGTTCGAGGCGTCTCGCTGGCCGATCAGGATGCGGTCGCGGGCGTCCTCGACGTCGGCCGGGGTGATCGTCGAACGCCGATCGCGAGCGGCCCGGATCGCTGCCTCGTTCGCCAGGTTCGCCAGGTCGGCACCGCTGAACCCGGGCGTGCCGCGGGCGACGGTCTCGAGATCGATGTCCGGCGACAGTTGCTTGCCACGGCAGTGCACCCGCAGGATGGCCACTCGATCGGACTGGTTCGGCAGGGGGATCATCACCTGCCGGTCGAACCGCCCGGGTCGCAGGAGCGCGGCATCGAGCACTTCGGGTCGGTTGGTCGCTGCGAGCACGATGATCCCGGCTGCCGGGTCGAACCCGTCCATCTCGGACAGGAGCTGGTTGAGCGTCTGCTCGCGCTCGTCGTTGCTGACCATGGCACCGCTCTGGCGCCGTTGGCCGATGGCGTCGATCTCGTCGACGAAGATGATCGCCGGCGCCAGCTTGCGCGCCGCCGCGAACAGATCGCGGACCCGAGCGGCGCCGACGCCGACGAACATCTCGACGAACGACGATCCCGTGACCGAGAGGAACGGAACGCCCGCCTCGCCCGCGACGGCTCGGGCGAGCAGGGTCTTGCCGGTCCCCGGCGGTCCGGTCATCAACACGCCGCGAGGGGCGACCGCTCCGGCGGCCGCGAAGCGGGTGGGCTCGCGGAGGAACTCGATGATCTCGGCCACCTCCCGCTTCACCCCGTCGTAGCCGGCGACGTCGGCGAACGTCGTGGTCGGGTGCTCCGGGTCGGTGATCGTCACCTTCGACCGGCCCATGCCGAACGCGCTCGTCATCGCGCCACCGACACCGCCCTTCGCGCGGCGCGCCATCCACACCCACAGCCCGGCGAGGGCGACGAACGGCAGCAGCGCGAACAGCCACCCCAGCACCTGGGTGCTGCCGGACGCGGTGTCGACCACCGCGGTCACCACGACGCCGTGCGCTTCGAGGCGATCGAGCAGGGCATCGCCCGCGAGACCGACCGGGACGGAGGACGTGTACGGCTCGCCGGTCGCGTCGGCGTCGGCTTCTTCCGATCCCCCGGTGTCGCCGACGAGTTCGCCCTCGACCGAACCGTCGGTGTGGATCTCAGCCGTGGCCACCGCGCCCGCGTCGACCTGTTCGAGGAAGGCCGAGTAGCTGAGCGTCGTGACGTCGTCGCCCGAGTCGATCTGGGTGAACAGCACGAACAGCAGCACCGCCGTCACCAGCAGCGACACCCAGTTCCGCCACCAACGCGGCGTCACGGCACCGCCCGGCGTCCCGCTGCCACCTGCCGGCGGTGCGGGCGACCTCGGCCGATCGGGGGATCGCGCGGGCCTGGTCATGTCTCCACCGTGCCCCGCAGGTGCCCGTCGTGCACAGGGGACAAGGTCCGGAGCTGGCCGGGACCCGGCGTCGATCGGACCGGCGCCAGACCGCTGGTCAGACCGGCGGGATGACGATCCAGCCGCGCCGTTCGAGCTCGGTGGCCAGCAGCTCGGCCGGCATCGCGCGCACGAGCTCGGCCCGCGACCGTGCGAGCACATCGGTCTCCGCCGCCGCCTGGGGTTCGACGGCCGCCGCCCGGCCGATCACGGGCGGCGCCTCGGTCGGTTCGTTGCCGGTGAGGCGATCGATGAGCGCGGACGCCTCCTTGGAGGTGAACTTGCCGCCGGCCTGGCGCTGGGTGAGCCCCAGCGCCTGCCGAGCGCTGCGGAAGTCGCCGTAGCCGGCCTTGTCGAGGAGCACCTTCAGGTAGGCGATCTGCTTGGGTGACGCCGGCGGACCGGACTGCTGCCCGAAACTCATGTGGGGAGTCTGCCGAGCCCGGGTTTCGGGTCCACCCCGCCATCGGGAACAATGTCGCCCGTGAGCACGCCCGATCCCCAGCAGGACGCACCCCAGCAGACCATCGTCACGCTCGACCTCGAGGGGGTGCTCGTGCCCGAGATCTGGATCGCTGTCGCCGAGCGGACCGGCATCGAGGCGCTCCGCCGCACCACGCGGGACGAGCCCGACTACGACGTGCTGATGAAGTACCGGCTGGCGATCCTCGCCGAGCACGGCCTCACGATGAGCACCATCGCCGACGTGATCGACGGTCTCGGCCCGATGGAGGGCGCCCGCGACTTCCTCGATCGACTCCGTGCCCGCACCCAGGTGGTGATCCTCTCCGACACCTTCGAGCAGTTCGGGGCGCCGCTGATGCGCCATCTCGGCATGCCCACGATCCTGTGCCACCAGCTGATCGTGCGCGACGACCGCATCGTCGACTACCGCCTGCGGATGCCCGACCAGAAGCGTCACGCCGTCGAGGCGTTCCGTGGCCTCAACTACCGCGTCGTGTCGGCCGGCGACTCGTACAACGACTCGGCGATGCTCGGTGCCGCGCACGCCGGCTTCTGGTTCCACGCCCCCGACTCGATCAAGGCGCAGTTCCCGCAGTTCCCTGCGACCGACACCTACGACGAGCTGTTCGACGCGATCACCGGCGCGCTGTGAGCCACACGCCGTTCGAGCCATCCACCGAGCTCGTCGAGGCGATGGTCGCCAAGGTCGGAGCGATCGCGAAGGAGCACCACTGCCCCACGATCTCGTGGGGGCTGTGGTGCGACGGCACGTTCATGTCGGCCGGCGCGGCGGTCGAGCACGTCGACGGGTTCCAGCCGACGTCTTCGTCGGTGTACCGGATCGCGTCGATGACCAAGAGCTTCACCGCGGCGACGGTGCTGTCGTTGCGCGACGAGGGCGTGTTCTCGCTCGACGACCCGATCGCGCGACACGCGCCGGAACTCGCCGACCTGCGGGCGCCGACCGACGACGCGGCACCGATCCGCATCCGGCACCTGCTCACGATGACCGCCGGGTTCGTCACCGACAACCCGTGGGGCGATCGCCACCTCGACATCGACGACGACGGCATGGACGGCCTGGTGCGCGACGGCGTCGTGTTCTCCGGCCCGACCGGCAGCGCGTTCGACTACTCGAACCTCGGCTTCGGCCTGCTCGGCCGCGTCGTGAAGCGGGCGACCGGGCGCCGGGTGCAGGACCTCATCACCGAACGCTTCCTCGGACCGCTCGGACTCGACCGCACCACCTGGGTGCAGCCCGAGCACGACGACTGGGCGCGTCCGTACCGCTGGCGTGACGGCACCTGGATCCCCGAGGGATCCGAACCGCTGGGCGACGGCGAGATCGCACCGATGGGCGGACTGTGGAGCACGGTCGACGACGTGCTGCGCTGGGTGACCTTCCTGTCCGAGGCGTTCCCTGCTCGCGACGGCGCCGACGACGGACCGCTGTCGCGCGCCTCACGGCGGGAGCTGCAGGAGATGCATCGCTTCACGAGCACCATGCCGTTGCCGGGCCGCACCGCGGTGAACGGCTACGGCTACGGCCTCCGGGTGCGCAACTGCCACAAGATGGGCCGCGTGGTGGGGCACTCCGGCGGTCTCCCCGGCTACGGCTCGCACATGCGATGGGCCGTCGAGCGCGGCATCGCGATGGTGGCGCTCTCGAACGTCACCTACGCCCCGATGGCCGAGCTCACCCAGGAGCTGTTCGAGCTGATCCTCGAGCACGGCGCGTTCCCCACACGACTGCCGCTCGACGCGCCGCTGGTCCACGAGTACGCCGGCCGTCTGGTCGCCCTCCTGGACGGCTGGGACGACGACGCGGCCGATGCGCTGTTCGCCGACAACGTCGGGCCCGACGAGCCGTACGACCGGCTGCGGGCCGAGGCCGAGCGGTGGCGCGCCGAGTGCGGCGGCTCGTTCGAGATCGACCATGTGGTCGCGACCACGGCGGCGGCCGGCCGGATCTTCCTGCGCCGCCCCGAGGGCGAACCGTTCGAGATCCAGTTCAAGCTCTCGCCGGCAGGACCGCCGCGCATCCAGAAGTACGCAGAGATCGACGACACCTGACCGGGTGTCCGGGTCGGCGATCAGGTCGCGAAACCCTCGGGCATCGCGGTCGCTTCGTCGTCGGGGACACCGAGGCGTGCGATGTCGGCCGCACGGGACGGATGCGTGGCGAGCAGTACCGATCGCGAGCCGCCCTCGAAGCACGTGCCCGTGAAGCCGGGCGCCATCGTGCAGCCGAACAGGGCCCAGTCACCGCCGGGCATCAGCTCCCCCGCCTGCCATGTGCCCGCTGGGACGACGAACTGCACGAGCTGGTCGGCGAGCGGGTCGCCACCGAGCACCACCTCGTCGTCGCTGCCATCGGCGTGGAGCAGCACCATC
>CAUJET010000005.1 GCA_963169665.1 Actinomycetota bacterium
CGATCGACCCGTGGACGAGCTGTCGGGCGGTCAACGTCAACGGGTCTGGATCGCGATGGCGCTCGCCCAGGAGACCAGGCTGCTGCTGCTCGACGAGCCGACGACCTTCCTCGACATCACCCACCAGATCGAGGTGCTCGAGCTCGTGGCAAGGCTCAACCGCACCGACGGGCGCACGATCGTGGTCGTCCTGCACGACCTCAACCTCGCGTGCCGGTACGCGCACCATCTCGTCGCGATGCGCGACGGACGGATCGTCGCCAGCGGTCCTCCGTCGGAGGTGATCACACCCGAGACGGTGCAGGCCGTGTTCGGCCTGGCGTCGGTCGTGATCGCCGACCCGGTCACCGGCACGCCGCTCGTCGTGCCCTGTCGCCCCGGTGCGGTCCCTGCCGACCCTGCCGCGCCGACCCCCGACGGCTGAGGCACCTCGAACCGCCGCACGTCCGACCCCCACCGCTCGCTCGTCCTCTGCATCCCTCTCATCACACGCGGGTCCACCCGCCCTCAACCCCGAGGAACCACCCATGAAGCGATTGCTCACCCTGCTCACTGTCACCCTGGTCACCGCCGCCGCCTGCGGTAGCGAGGACTCGTCCGGCACCGCGGACACATCGGCCCCGTCGTCCGGGTCGACCGTCGCAGCCGACGTGTCTGCCGCGACCGAGGTGGCCGAGGTGTCGGCAGCACCAGACACGTCCGACGCGTTCCCCGTGACGATCGAGCACACGTACGGCTCGACCACGATCGAGGCCGAGCCCCAGCGGGTGGTGTCGGTCGGGTTCGGCGAGCACGACGGTCTGCTCGCACTCGGCGTGATCCCGGTCGCGGTGCGCGACTGGTATGGCGACCAGCCCGACGCGACCTGGCCCTGGGCCCAGGACGAGCTCGGCGGCGCACATCCCGTCGTGCTGGCGAGCGACGAGGAGAACTTCGAACAGATCGCCGCCCTCGATCCCGATCTCATCGTCGGCATCTCGTCGGGCATGACGCAGGAGCAGTACGACCTCCTCTCGGCCATCGCCCCGACCGTCGCCCAGCCGGGGGAGTACATCGACTACGGCACGCCGTGGGACGTCGCCCTCGAGATCACCGGTCGCGCGGTCGGCCGATCTGCCGAGGCCGACCAGGTGATCGCCGACACGAAGCAGCTGTTCGCCGACGCGATCGCCGAACACCCCGAGTTCGCCGGCGCGACGGCGGCGGTCACCTTCTTCTACGAAGCGCAGCCAGGGGCGTACGGCTCGCAGGACATCCGCAGCCGCACGCTCACCGACCTCGGCTTCACCGTGCCGAGCGAGATCGACGCGCTGGCGGGCGACGCGTTCTTCGTCTCGGTGAGCGCCGAGGACCTCTCGGTCATCGACACCGACGTGGTGGTGTGGATCGGGCTCGGCGAGGACACCACGGCGGCCGTGCGCGACCTGCCCACGCGGCCCAGCGCGCGCATGGTGCAGGAGGGGCGCGAGCTCGTGGCCGACGACCTGCTCAGCGGTGCCTTCTCGCACGCGAGCCCACTCAGCCTGGAGTACGTGATCGAGCGGCTCGTGCCGGAGCTCGCGCTCGCCGTGGACGGCGACCCCACCACCGTCGTGCCGTCGGCGGCGGCGATCGATCCGAGCGGGGCCTGACATCGAGCACCTACGCTCCGTGCACGCACCCGATGCCGAATCGGCGCCGACCGCGGTGCCGAACGAAGAGGAGGACCGATGAGCTTCGACGCACCGGTTCGCGAGGGCGAGCTGCGCTCGATCTACCGCGAACCCTCCCAGGTGGTGGTCGACAAGGTGATCGACCATGTCGACGCCGGGGTCCGCGAGTTCATCGAGCGGTCGCCGCTGTTCGTCCTCGCCACCGGCGACGGACACCAGAACGACGCATCGCCACGTGGCGGCCCGCCCGGATTCGTTCGTGTGCTCGACGAGCACCGGATCGCGTTCGGTGATCTCGTCGGCAACAACCGCATCGACTCCTACGCGAACCTGTCGCGACATCCCGGCGTCGGGATGCTGTTCATGATCCCCGGGCTGCTCGAGACCCTGCGCGTGAACGGCACGGCGACCCTGTCCGTCGACGAGGAGCTCCGCGAGCGATGCGCGATCGACGGTCGCGTGCCCAGAGTCGTGGTCGGCGTGCACGTCACCGAGTGCTTCGTCCACTGCGGCGCGGCCCTTCGACGAGCGGGCGCGTGGGACGTGTCGACGTGGCCGGCGGCGCAGGAGCTGCCGTCGGCCGCGGCGATCCTGAAGACGCACACCGCGCTCGATGTGCCGACCGAGGCGATCGCAGAGAACCTGCGCTCGTACTACGACCACGGCATCTGGGAGATCGGCGGCGATCCCGGCACCTGACGCAGCAGGCCAGGATCCTTGGCCAGATCTTGAGACCCCCTCAAGTAGGTGGGCGTTCAAGCCGATGACGATGGTGTGGACACCGGCCTGAACGACGACGCCACGCCACGGACGCGCGCCACCGGGCGTGCGGCCGATCGAGCGACGTGGACGCGCTTCGATCCGATGAGCGCGACCTGGCCGATGATCGCGCTCGACGTGCTGTGGGTGGTGCTGTTGACGCTGGCGTGCGGCGTCTTCGCCACCAACATGTGGTCGGGATGGCACGCCGTCGTCGGCTACGCGGGGGTGTCCGCCGTCGCAGTCCTCGCGTTCACCGCGCTGCCGTTGCGGCATTTCCTGCTGGCACAACGCCGGACCGCGGCAGAGCGTGAACGGCTGCTCGCGGCCGAGAGCGATCGGCGCCTGTTCGAGTCACAGGTCATCCGTGCGCTCGACATGGCCGAAGATCGCGAGGGAGCGCTCGACGTCGCGATCGGGGCCGTGCACCTCGCACTCCCCGGCGCGCGCGGCGAGATCCTGCTGGCCGACTCCAGCCGCGCCCACCTCGCCGTCGTGGCGACGACCGGGGGCCACGATCTGTCCGCGTCGTGCGCGGTCGACACGCCGCGACGCTGTCCGGCCGTGCGCAACGGTCACGCGCTCCGGTTCGACCGGAGCGACGCGCTCGACGCGTGCCCACACCTGAAGGTGCGCAGCGGCGACTGCGCCAGCGCGCTGTGTGTGCCGCTCAGCGTGATGGGCTCCACCACCGGGGTGCTTCACCTCACCCGTCGCGATCCCGAGCCGTTCACGACCGCCGACGCGACGCTGGTGTCCGGTGTGGCCCAGCAGTTCGGGTCGCGGATCGGTCTGCTCACGGCGATGGCCCAGAGCGAGCTGCAGGCGAGCACCGACCCGTTGACCGGCCTGCTCAACCGACGCAGCCTCGAGGACGCGGTGCGGTCGCTGACCAACAGCGGGACGGCCTACGCGGTGGTGATCCTCGACCTCGACCACTTCAAGGTGCTCAACGACACCCACGGTCACGACGCCGGCGACCGTGCCCTGCGCGTGTTCTCGCGGGTGTTGCGCGGCGTCGTGCGCGACAGCGACCTGCTGTGCCGGTACGGCGGCGAGGAGTTCCTCATCGTCATGCCGCGAGCGAGCGCCGTCGACGCTGCCGACGTGATCGATCGGCTCCGGCTCGAGTTGTCCGCGGCATTCTCCGACGGGCGGACGCCGGCGTTCACCGTGTCGGCGGGGACCACCGATTCGGCGCAGGCCGAGGAGTTCGCCGAGCTCGTGTCGTTGGCCGACCGGGCACTGCTGCAGGCGAAGGCCGGCGGCCGCAACCGTACGGTCGCCCACGCGGCATCTGTCTGACCGCCCTGGGGTCCGACCGCCCTGCGGTCCGACCGCATTGCGGTCCGACCGCCCTGTGGCGGGTCAGCGCAGGCGGTGGCCGAGCCGGAACGAGCGGACGGCCCGGGCGAAGATGTTCGGCTCGACGTCGGGCTCGCTCACGGCACGAAGATCGGTGATGCGTGCACTCAGCTGCGTGAACGCCTCGATCAGCACCGCGCGAGCGACATTGGTGCCGGCGCACAGGTGCGTGCCGAACCCGAACGCGAGATGCGGGTTGGGAGAGCGGCGGATGTCGAAGGTGTACGGGTCGTCGAACACGGTCTCGTCGCGGTTCGCCGACGGGTAGAGCAGGATGAGGCGATCGCCCCGGCGGATGGGCTGACCGCCGAGCACCGTGTCGACCGCTGCGCGTCGGAACATGTTGTTCAGCGGCGTCACCCACCGCAGCACCTCCTCGACGGCACCGGGCACGAGCGACGGGTCGGCCGCCATCGCCTCCCACTGCTCGGGATGGTCGACGAACGCACGCAGCCCGTGGCTGATGGCCGTCCGCGTGGTCTCGGCGCCGCCGGCGATGAACAGGCCGACCTCGTGCACGATGGCCTGCGGCGGCAGGGGCTGGTCGTCGATGCGCGCGTTGACCCATTCGCCGATGAGGTCGTGCGCCGGACAGCCGAAGCGCTGGGCCGCGACGGGTCCGAGCGCCTCGACGAACTCCATGTTGGCGTCGATGAACTCCACGAAGGTGTCGCCGTCGCGCTCGCGCATGTCGACCCGCATCAGCCGCTCGCTCCAGCTCTTCAGCTGTGGCCACATCGCCTCCGGATAGCCGAGCAGTCGAGCCGTGAGACGGGCCGGCAGTTGCGCGGCGAACGCGCCGACCACCTCGATGTCGTCACCGGTGAAGCCGTCGACGAGCTCGCGCACGAGGGCGGCGGTCTCGTCGTGACGTGAGGCGACCGCCGCGCCCGTGAGGTGCGGCTGGACGACCATGCGTTGCTGGCGATGGCGCGGGTCGTCCTGGGCGATCATGTTCACCTCGTCGGGCGCCCAGATCGCCCGGTAGCCCTGCCCCGACAGGTAGATCGAACTGACGCGCTCGACCTCTTTCAGGTCGGCGTGGCGGGTGACGCCCCACAGGCCGTTCCTGCGGTCCCGGTAGACCGGCTCGTTGGCCCGCATCCACGCCCACACGTCGTGCGGGTTGCGCTGGTACAGGTCGGGGTCGAGGAGG
>CAUJET010000006.1 GCA_963169665.1 Actinomycetota bacterium
AAGATGCTCGGCGGCGTGGTGCCGTGTCCGGGCGGCTGGCTGATCCTGCCGGCTCGGCTGGCCGCCGTGACCGTGATCGTGGAAGAGCCTCTCGTCTGCAAGACGCTGATCGAGGTGCTCGAGTTCAAGCCGAAGTTCGAGGCCGCGGCGATCTATGCACCGGTCGGCTTCGAAGACGAGCCGACCGGCCCGTACCGACCCTGCGATCTCGAGGCTCGCGAGATGGTGGGCTGGCCGCGGCTCGCGGCCATCAAGCCGATCCCGTCGCGCGCCGCCCTGCGGGCAAAGACCCGCGAGGACGCAAAGGAGCTCGAGCCGTGGCTCACCAACGACGACTTCCGTCGTTGGAAGTGGATCCGCGAGGCGGAGCAGGAGTTCCAGCCGTTCCACCAGCGCAACTGGTTCGCGGCACATCCCGACCTCAGCTTCTACGTCCTCAACGGTGACAAGCCGCTGACGAGCTCGCCGTACCAGCCCGAGGGCGTGTACGAACGGATGAACCTGATCAAGTCGAAGCTCCCGGGTGTGGAGGAGGCCGTCACGGCCACGCCGCCCGCCGGCGCCTCGCAGTTCCATCTCCTCCAGTGCGCGGGGTTGCTCTGGACCGCTCGCCGTGCCGCTGGCCGAGCCGTCAACCGTCTGCCTGCCGACCCGAACTGGGACACGGCCGGCCTCCGCATGGAGATGGTCCGCTGACTTTCGGCAGTGCCGCTCCCGCACCATTCTGACGAATCGATCGCCAGCGCTCGTGTAGGGCGTCCGTGAGTGCTGCGCCGGGCTCGAGGTTCGCATGTGGACCTCACGCCCGGCCGGCTGCCGACCCTGCCACCGCGAAGCTCGTTGCCGGGAAACACCTGTGCGATATGCCCATTGCGCCTCGCCTGCACCGACAGCCGCGCCGACGGGAGGGTCTGTGCGTGCATCGGAGCTTGGCCTGTTCCACATGGCGCACCCTCCACACGTCGAGCCGGGGAGCGATCTCCGATCTCACCGAGGCCATCGGTCGTTCATGCGCATTCCGAGTAGCGGGGCGTCCCCGTGCACGACTGAAGGATCGACATCGCTGATCGAACTCGATCCACGATGTTCGATCGTCGACCTCAGCGCGAGCACCGGTCGTCCCCGGGAACGCAAACGGGGCCGGACCCGAAGGCCCGGCCCCGTCGTGACGACGTCGTCGTCAGAGGTGTGTGACTACTGAACTGATCAGGCGCACGCGTTGCTGGTCGGCGGGGTGGCCGTCGGAGCGTCGACCGTCTCGGCGGTCACGGTGCCGCCGGCGCCGATGTTGAAGGTGGTCGACTGCGAACGCAGGAAGCCGTCGGTGACGAGGCCTGCCTCGGTCGGGTCGGCCGTGGTGCCGTTCTGGGCGTACCACGCCTCGACGGCCGTCTCGAGCGTCTTCTGATCAGCAGAGCAGGCACTTGCCTGACCCTGGTCGGTGATGCCGCGCACTGCGAACACCGTCACCGTGGCGAGGATGCCGAGGATGACGATGACGATGAGGAGCTCGACGAGGGTGAAACCCTTGTCCTGCTTCTGCTCTGCCGGAACTTCGATGATGTTTTCCATGTGAGGGTGTCCTCCCGCTTTCGTTTGCTTGTCCCACGAAACGCCGGGGCAAGCGAACAACCCGCCCAAACGCAGAAGGGGTTTCGGTCCCCCGACGGGGGGACTTGAGAACGAGATCGTCAAGACTTCTTGAAGAAGGATCTCAAGCACGACCGTCCGGCCGCCGATGTAAACGGCACGAAGCCAGCCGAGCTCGACCGAGCTCGGCGACACGCCCGTGACGGGCCGGGAGGACAGCGTGCGCCGCAAGAAACTGGGCAACGACGAGACGAGCTGGGACGACGACCCCACGCCCGCGCCGCCGGAAGACTTCCTCCCCGACGAGGCCGTGCAGGAGGTACGGCTCGCGAGCAACGACCTGCGCGACCGAGTCAGCAAGCTCGAGACGCAGATGATGGCGCAGTACACGGCGATGGCCGCGTACGCGCAGATCGCGCAGAACAACTCCGAGGCGGTGCGCGCCGAAGGTCGTCACGACCTCGATCGCTCACAGTCGACGCTCATCGGTCTCATCGAGCGCGTGCGCCGCGAATGCGCCGACGCGATCCAGGGCGCGCAGCTGCGCCAGGGTGTCGGCGACGGCAGCGACGGCGCTCGCCTCGCACAGCTGGAGCAGCGCTTCGACGGCCTCGCCGCAGCGCTCGAGCGCAGCATCGAGACCCAACGCGCGTTGGCCGAGCAGGTGGCCGCGCTGATCGACGAGAAGATGCACCGCGAGGGCTGGCTGGTCGCCAACGGCGGCAGCGACGACCTCAGCATCCGCTGACCATCGGCGCCCGATCACCACACCGCCGTGCACCGACGCGTTCGGGGTGCTCGGGTCGTCGCGGTCTACGGTGACCGAGTGACCTCGCCCTTCCGATCCGATGCGACACCCGCGCCCCGCGGCACGGTGACCCTGCGCGCCGGGCGCGAGCGTTCGATCACACGGCGGCACCCCTGGATCTTCAGCGGCGGCATCGCCGACGTGCACGGGCGACCCGCACCCGGTGACACCGTGCTGGTCGAGGGCGACGACGGCCGCCCGCTCGGACTCGGCGCGTACAGCCCCGAGTCGCAGATCAGGGTGCGGATGTGGACGTTCGACCCGGCCGCCGTGGTGGACGACGCGTTCGTCACCGAGCGCATCGTCGCCGCTGCCTCGCGGCGCGACGCGCTGCTCGCCTCAGGGACCGATTCGGCCCGCCTGGTCTTCAGCGAGGCCGACGGCGTGCCGGGCGCGGTGGCCGACCGTTACGGCGACACCATCGTGGTGCAGCTCACCACCGCTGGGGCGGACGCGTGGCGCGAGGTCGTTGCAGATGCACTGTTCTCCCTCCCTGGGGTGCGCTGTGTCTACGAGCGCAGCGACGCCGACGTCCGCGAACGTGAGGGACTCGACGCTCGCATCGGCCTGATGCGCGGCGAGGATCCCGATCCCGATCTCGTCGCGCACGAGGCGTCGTGGCGGTACGTGGTCGACGTCGCTGGCGGCCACAAGACCGGCTTCTACCTCGACCAGCGAAGTGCCCGCGCTGCGATCGCACGCCTCGCGAACGGACGCCGGTTCCTCAACGTGTTCTCCTACACGGGCGCGTTCTCCGTGGTCGCCGCCGGCAGTGGTGCGGCCGACATCCTCAGCATCGACTCGTCAGCGCCGGCGCTCGACGTCGCCCGCCGCAACGGCGAGGTGAACGGTCTCGACGTGGGCGAACTGATGGAGGCCGATGCCTTCACTGCGCTGCGCGGCCTGCGCGACCGGGCACGCCAGTACGACCTGATCGCGCTCGATCCACCCAAGCTCGCCAACAACGAACGCCAGCTCGAGAAGGCGTCACGCGCCTACAAGGACCTCAACCTGCTCGCGATCAAGCTGCTCGCACCTGGCGGCACGCTGCTGACGTGGAGCTGCAGCGGCGCGATGAACGCCGACCTGTTCCAGAAGGTGGTCGCCGGCGCCGCACTCGACGCGGGGCGCACCGTGCGCATCGTCGACCGGTTGAGCCAGCCGAGCGATCACCCGGTGCCGCTCGCCTTCCCCGAGGCCGAGTACCTGAAGGGCCTCGTGCTCGAAGCCGAGTGAGAGGCGGACGACGCGGCCGCCACCTCGTCGTGGCGCAGCGGCTCAGTGACCCGAGCCGGGGTTCTCCTGCACGAGCTCGATCAGCGTGCCGAAGCTGCCCTTGGGGTGGATGAACGCCACCGTGGTGCCACGGCTGCCGGGGCGGGGCGCCTTGTCGATCGCGGTCGCGCCGGCGGCGAGCATCGCGTCGAGCGCCTCCTGGCAGTTGTCGACGCGGTAGCCGATGTGGTGCAGGCCCTCGCCGCGCTTTTCGATGCTCTTCGCGATCGGGCTGTCGGGACGGGTGGCCGCGGTGAGCTGGATGTAGCTGTCTGCCACCTTCACCAGCGCCTCCTCCACCCCGTCGCTCTCGACGATCTCGCGGTGGTGCACCTCGGCACCGAAGGCCTGCTGGTAGTAGGCGATGGCCGCCTCCAGGTCCTTGACGGCGATGGCCACGTGGTCGATCTCGGTGAGCAGCATCCGCCCAGTGAAACAGACGGCGCACCGGTGGCGTCAAGACGGACATGGACGACGACCCGCCGCCGGTGACCGTGGGCTCCGCTACGCCCACCGTCTACGGGGTCACACTGGTGCCCGGAGACCACATGCGACCACGCACCACCGACACCGGCCGTTCGGCCTTCGACGACTTCTACCGAACCCACCGTGCCGACGCGGTGCGCTGGGCGATCGCGCTCGTCGGCGATCGTGCCGTCGCCGAGGAGCTCGCTCAGGACTCGCTCGCTGCCGTCGGTGCCAAGCTGCGCACGATCGACAACCCGGCCGGCTACCTGCGCCGGACGGTGGTGAACCGCGCATCGTCGTGGCATCGCTCGAACGCTCGCGAGCGCCGACGTCTGCGTCGGGCGACGGCCGGACAGCCCACCAGCTACACCAGCGAGACAGGCGAGATGCTCGACGCGCTGTCGGCCCTGCCGTACCGGCAGCGGGCAGCGGTCACGCTCCGCTACTGGAGCGACTGGACCGACGATCAGATCGCCGATGCGCTCGATTGCGCGCCGTCCACCGTCCGGGTGCTGTTGCACCGAGGTCTGGCCGCACTGGAGCAGGACCTGCGCGAGGAGGACGCACGATGAGCGAACGCAACGACCGCCGCAGCGCGGGCCGCGCCGACCGCACGACCGAGCACGACGCGGTGATCGAGCGTCTCCGGAGCGCGCTGGAGGAGGTGGCCATGGGCGCCGAACTCGGCACCGGTCCCGGCGTCGTCGACGTGCGCCCGGCGGGGTCGGTCACCGTTGCCGGACGGACGACGGTCGACGCACCGGCCGCGTCTGAAGAACCCGACGCACCAACCATCGCGATCGGGGCGACGGCATCGACCAGCGGCCACGACCGGTCGGGCCGTCACCGGACCGGCACGATCCTGGGCGTCGCCGCGGCGTGCGCCGCACTGATCGGCGGCGCGACCTGGGCGCTCAGCCAGCGGTCGCCGAGCCCGGTCGACGAGGGCGCACCTGCCCCGGACGTGACGGTGGAGGAGCCGCCGATGACGACGATCCTCGGTGCCGGCGACCCGTGGTTCACGCTCGCGTCGGCCAACCTGGTGCCCGGCGCGATCTCGCGGCCGGAGCGGTTCCCCGCGGACAACGAGCCGCTGTTCCAGTCGTGGCGCGTCGTCGGTGACGGCCTCGACGGCTTCCTGTTCGCGACCATCACCGCCGATCGTGCGATCGAGCGACCCGAGGTCGGCGACGCGAGCACGGTCGACGAGTTGGCGGGCGTGCCGGAGGGGCGGGCCTGGCTCGTGTTCCCTCCGTCGGACGCCGACGCGTTCGCCGCGCCGTCGCTGTGGTGGTCGCGGGCGGACGGGAGCCTGTGGGTCTTCGACGAGCAGGGCCTGTACAGCGCCGTGTCGTCGAACATCTGGATCGACCTGGTGCTCGGCTCCGAGCAGGGATCGGGCGTGCCGATCGTGCTGCCCTCGGCGAACGCGACCGTGATCTCGGTGGGGATCACCTCCACGGTCGTGATCACCCAGCAGTACACGGGCACCACCGCCGGCACGGTCGACCTGACGGTCACCGACGGCGCCGCAGCGCCCTCCGCGCTCGCCCAGGCGGTGACTGTCGAGCCGGTCACCGTCGCCGACCGCGAGGGCTGGAAGGGCACCTACGGCGACGGGCACGTGGAGGTCGTGTGGAACGTGGGCGGTGGCTGGTGGGGCCTGCTCGGCATCAGCACCGAACTGGCCGAGCAGGCCGACGGCATCATCGCCGCCGTCGCCCCCACCGGCGACGCCGTCATCCCCGCCACCCCCGTCGCACCCCCACCCTGACCCAGCGCGTTCGGTCACTTTCGCGTCGTATCGACGCGTTCGCGCACAATCGCTGCAGCGGCCACCTTGCGTCTGTTCGCGAACGCGTCACCCTGACGCGAAAGTGAGCAAACGCGGCGGGTGGGGTCAGCGACGGAAGAGGTGGAGCTTGTCGCCGACCTTGTCGCGCAGTTCCTGATCGGTGACGCCGAGGCCGGCCTCGGGGGCCAGTGCGAGCACGCCGATCTTGCCCTCGTGCATGTTGTGGTGCACCTGGAACGCAGCCTCGCCCGTGTGCTCGAGGTCGAAGGTCTGACTGAGTACCGGGTGGATCATCCCCTTGGCGATCAGACGGTTGGCCTCCCAGGCCTCCTTGTAGTTCGCGAAGTGCGACCCGACGAGGTTCTTCAGACGCATCCAGAAGTGGCGGTTGTCGAACTCCATCATGAAGCCGCTCGTGGCCGCACAGGTGACGACGGTGCCACCGCGCTTGGCCACGTACATCGACGCACCGAACGTCGAGCGACCCGGGTGCTCGAACACGATGTCGGGATCCTCGCCGCACAGCTCGCGGATGTCCTTGCCGAGACGGCGCCACTCGCTCTCGTCGTGGGTGCGCTCGTCCTTCCAGAACTGGTAGCCGGCAGCGGCGCGGTCGATGATGTGCTCGACACCCATGTTGCGCAGGATCTGCGCCTTGTCCGCCGAGCTGACGACGCAGACCGGAATGCCGCCGCCGTTCAGCACGTACTGCGCCGCGTAGGCACCGATGCCACCCGTTGCCCCCCAGATGAGCACGACGTCGCCCTGCTTCATGCGGGCACCGTGCTTGCCGACGAGCATGCGGTAGCTGGTGGAGTTGCAGAGCGCGTTGACGGCTGCCTCCTCCCACGTGAGGTGCGCCGGCTTGGGCATCAGCTGGTTGGCCTTCACCACACACATGTCGGCGAGGCCACCGAAGTTGGTCTCGTACCCCCAGATGCGCTGGTTGGCGGCCATCATCGAGTCGTCGTGGGCGCTCTGGTCCTGGTCGTCGACATGGTTGCAGTGGACCGTGACACGGTCGCCCGGCTTCCACGAGCGCACGGCCGAGCCGACCTGCAACACGACACCGGAGGCGTCGCTGCCGACCACCTGGTACGGCCGGTCGTGGCGGCGTGCCCACTCGCTCTCGCGGGCGAGGCGCTTCATCGGGCCGAAGGTGCTGACCGGCTCGAAGATGCTGCTCCACACGGTGTTGAAGTTGATGCTGCTCGCCATGACCGCGAGGTACACCTCGTCGGGCGCCAGCTCGGGCGTGGCCACCTCGCCGACGTGGAGGCTCTTGCGCGGATCCTTCTCCTTGGAGGGCACGCCGGCCCACATCTCCTGCTCCTCGGCCAACACGTGCACGGCGCGGTAGCTCTCGGGGATGGGCAGGGCGGCGATGTCGTCGCTGGACGCGCCCGACTGGATGGCATCGAGGATCTGCTGCATGTCGGGATGTTACTGATGGGTAGCTACGTCGACGCAACCGGCCGTCCCAACCGATCCGTCCGATGCGAACCGCGGCCCCGGGCGCTCCTGGGGCACCTCCTGAGGCGCTCCTGAGGCGCTCCTGAGGTGCGCCTGGGGTGCTCCCGGGGCGCGGGGACATCGGAAACGCTCGCTTGTAGGGTCGCGGGGATGCGGTCCCCGACACGGAGAGTCACCAGTTGCGCGCTGGCCGTTGCGTTGGTCGGCGGCGCGATGTTCCTCGCCGGGTCCGACCGCGTCGAGGACGCGAGCGCGGCGACGCCGGCACGCTTCGTCACCGGGTGGATCCCGAACTGGTCGAGCTCGGCCGTCATCGAGGGCACCCGCGCCATCAACGGCGGCTACGCGAACGTGTTCGGCGAGGTGTCCCCGTTCGGCTTCAGCGCGGTCGCCGCCGACCGGATCGCGACGAGCGGGACCGAGGGCAACCTCACCGTCGCGGTCACCTCGCTGCGCAACCAGGGGCTGCCGGTGCTGCCCAGCATCACCGACGGAACGGGGAAGCTCGTGATGGCCGGCATCCTCGCCAACCCCGCCACGCGCAGCCAGCACGTCCAGGCCATCACGAATCTGGTCGTCGCTCGCGGCTACGACGGCATCGACCTCGACTACGAGGGCTTCGCGTTCAGCGACGGACGTTCGTCGTGGACCTCGACCCGGCCGAACTGGGCGGCGTTCATCGCGGAGCTCGGCGCCTCGCTCCACGCCCAAGGCAAGCTGCTGTCGGTCACCGTGCCCCCGATCTGGGACGGCGGGTCGAGCGGTTACTGGGTGTACGCGTGGCCCGAGATGCTGCCGCACATCGATCGGCTCCGGCTGATGGTCTACGACTGGAGCGTCTCGTCGCCGGGCCCGGTGTCGCCGCTGTCGTGGCAGGCCAACGTCATCTCGTACGTCACGTCGGTCGTGCCCGCCGATCAGCGCAGCAAGGTGCAGATCGGCGTGAACGCGTACGGGCGAAGCTGGGCGACCGTGACCTCGGGGACGTGTCCCACGAACGCCTCGCTCGCCACCCTCGGCGTGCAGATGGAGAGCGCCGCCCAGCTCGCCGCGGACAACGGTGCGACGCCCGTGCGCGACGCCTCGGGGGAGCTCCGCTTCACCTACGACGTGAGCTACACGGGCAACAAGACCGGCCCCACCCCGGCGCCGTTGCTCCCCACCCCGAGCACCTACGCGAACGGCACGGCGCCGATCGACACTGGCGTGCTGCGCCCGGCTCTGCGGCTCAACAGCGGCGGGTCCACCACGTGCACCGTACGGCGCACCGTGTACTACCCCGACGAGATGACCATCGTTCAACGCACCAACGCCGTGATCCAGGCGGGCCTCTCGGGCATCGCCATCTGGGCACTCGGGTACGACACGCCCGCGCTGTGGGCACCTCTGTCGGGGATCGACGTGCCCCGTGGGCCGGGTGGCCCGGGTCCCGTCGGCGCACTCGACAGTGCGGCGATCAGCGGCGCCGGTGTCGTCGTGTCGGGCTGGGCACTCGACCCCGAGTTCGACCTGCCCGTCACGATCACCGTGTCGGTCACCAACCCCGGCCAGGCCCAGCAGATGAGCGGACCGATCATGGCCCGCGACCTCCGCCCCGACCTCACCTCCTACCCCAGCCGCACCCACGGCTTCAACGCCGGTGTGGTGATCCCCGCGGTGTCGGGTGCCCAGGTGTGCCTCCACGCCCGAGGCTTCGGACTCGCCGCCTCGTCGCCCGTGACGATCGGCTGTCGCACCGTCTGACAGGCGCGAGCGAGGTGTGCGACTCGGGGCGAGGGTCCTAGATTGCGGCCCATGACGTCGAACGCAGCGCCCACTCCCGACGGAGCAGCCACGGATCGGCTCGATCCTGCGCGGCGGCGCCAGGGCGACCGCTACATCGTCACCGACGCCGACCGCGACGCGTTCCGCCGCGACGGTTACGTCCACCTCCCCGGGGTGATGAGCGACGACGAGATGGCCGACATCGAGGCCGTGTACGACCGCTTCCTCCGCGGCGAGATCACGGTGGCCGGCAAGGACTTCAACGACATGACCACCGGCGAGCACGGCACGGATCCGTCCGGCTATGCGGTCGTGAACGTGATGGTGCCCCGCCGCTACTTGCCCGAGTGGCAGGGCAATCTCTACGAACGCCGGGCGCAGTCGATCGCCGAACAACTCTGCGGCGAGGGTATGACCATCGACTTCGACCAGCTGCTCGCCAAGTCGCCGGGGCGCGCCGACGCCGTGTTCCACTGGCACCAGGACCAGGCGTACTGGATCGACACCGACGACCGGCGCACGGCGACGTGCTGGCTCGCGGTCGACGATTCGACGATCGAGAACGGCTGCATGCAGTTCCTGCCCGGGTCGCACCACGAGTCGGTGCGCCCGCACCGTCCGCTGCACGGCGACCGCAGCGCAAGCCACACGCTCGTCACCGACCTCGGTCCCGACGACGTGATGCGGCCCGTCGAGATCCGCCGAGGCGACATCACGGTCCACAACGAGGGCGTGCTCCACGGGTCGGGCGGCAACACGTCGGCGTCGAGCCACCGGCGCGCGTACATCGTCGCGTTGCGCAGCGAGTCGACGGTGGCCGAGGAACGTCGGCGCGGCTTCACCCACAGCCACAACGACGCCGGCGACGTCCTCGACGCGGTCGACGGGCTGCACGCCTGACCGATCGCAACCCGGCGCGACCGACACATGACCGGAACCTGACCGAACCGATACCGGCTTTCCGCCGCCTCGTCGGCACCATCAACACCCGTGCATCAGGCCGACCACACCTCCCGTTCCTCCCCCTCCCTCGCCGGGCGCCGCCGCGCGACCCTCGCCGTCGCCGTCGCCGTCCTCGCCCTCGCCGCGTCGGCGTGCTCGGCATCGGTCTCGATCGGCGGGAGCATCGACGAAGCCGAACTCGAGCAGCAGGTGGCCGAGCAACTCGCGGCCACGGTCGACAACGGCGTCGTGCCGAGCATCGACTGCCCGGGTGACCTCGACGCCGAGGTCGGCGCGACGACCACCTGCGACCTCACGGTCGAGGGCGACGACGCGACCTATCGGGCGAACGTCGAGGTGACGGCGGTCGACGACGGCGTCGCCTCGTTCAGTGTCGAGGTCGACGAGTAGTCCTCGCCCCCCACCCGTCCGCACCCGGCGACCGCGCCCCGAGGCACGGTCACCGGTCGGGCACCGGGTCGGAGCGGTGTCGGCAGTCGCCGACGAGGTCGTCTCCGTAGGCTGGCGGACATGCCGATCCCCGACGTGTACGCGCCCGCCTCGAATCGCTACGAGAACATGCCGTACCGACGGTGCGGCCGCAGCGGGTTGCTGTTGCCGGCGCTGTCACTCGGGCTCTGGCACAACTTCGGTCACGACCGCGGGTTCACCACCCAGCAGGCGATCTGCCGCCGCGCGTTCGACCTCGGCGTCACCCACTTCGACCTGGCCAACAACTACGGACCGCCGTACGGCGCAGCCGAGGAGAACTTCGGCCGCATGCTGTCGGTCGACTTCCGGCACCTGCGCGACGAGCTCGTCGTCTCCACCAAGGCCGGCTACGACATGTGGCCGGGGCCCTACGGCAACTTCGGTTCGCGCAAGTACCTGATCGCGTCGCTCGACCAGTCGCTGCGGCGGATGGGACTCGACTACGTCGACATCTTCTACTCGCACCGTGTCGACCCCGAGACGCCGATCGAGGAGACCGTCGGCGCGCTCGCGTCGATCGTCCAGCAGGGCAAGGCCCTCTACGTCGGCATCTCGTCGTACAACTCCGAGCGCACCCGTGAGGCCGCGCGACTGCTGGCCGAGCTGAAGGTGCCGCTGCTCATCCATCAGCCGTCGTACTCGATGCTCAACCGGTGGATCGAGCGCGACGGCCTGCTCGACACGCTCGAGGACGTGGGCGCCGGCTGCATCGCCTTCTCACCGCTCGCCCAGGGCATGCTCACCGACCGCTATCTCGGCGGCATCCCGAGCGATTCCCGCATCGCCACCGGCGGCGCGCTGAACGAGGGGTTGCTCACCGACGACGCGATGACCAAGGTCCGCGCGTTGAACGACCTCGCCGCCGCCCGCGGCCAGACGCTCGCGCAGCTCGCCCTCGTGTGGGCGCTGCGCGATCAGCGGATGACGTCGCTCGTGATCGGCGCGAGCAGCGTCCGTCAGCTCGAGGACAACGTGGCCGCCCTCGGGAACCTCCACCTGAGCGACGACGAGCTCGCCGCGATCGAGCCGTACGCACAAGAGGCCGAGATCGATCTCTGGAAGGGCTCCAGCTCGAACTGACCGGCCGCCGCCGCCGGGTCGATCCCTCCCATTACCCGCTGGTAACCACGCGCGCATACGCTGGTGCGGGCAAGCGCACGCGGAGTGCGCAGCATTCGAGGAGGGTCTCGTCATGGCTGGTTCGTACATCGTCGCCGGAGCTCGCACGCCGATCGGCAAGATGAGCGGCGCGCTCGCGTCGTTCAGCGCCGCCGATCTCGGTGGGTTCGCGATCAAGGCCGCGCTCGAGCGCGCCGGCGTGTCGCCGGACGAGGTGGAGCACGTCCTCATGGGTCAGGTGCTGATGGCCGGTCAGGGCCAGGTGCCGTCGCGCCAGGCCGCTGTGAAGGCCGGCATCCCGATGAGCGTCCCGAGCGTCAACATCAACAAGGTCTGCCTGTCGGGCCTCAACACCATCTACCTCGCCGACCAGATGATCGCCTCGGGCGAGGCCGACATCGTGGTGGCGGGCGGCATGGAGAGCATGACCAATGCGCCGTACCTCGCGCCCGGCGCCCGCGGCGGCTTCCGCTACGGCAACACCGAACTCGCCGACGCGATCATCAAGGACGGCCTGTGGTGCGCGTTCGACGCGTGCCTCATGGGCCTCGGCACCGAGCGCTACGCCGCCGGCAACATCACACGCGAGCAGCAGGACGAAGTCGCGATGAAGTCGAACGAGCGGGCCGCCAACGCGATCAAGGACGGCAAGTTCGCCGACGAGATCATCCCGGTGAGCATCCCGCAACGCAAGGGCGAGCCGATCCTGGTGGAGACCGACGAGGGCGTGCGCCCCGGCACCACCATGGAGTCGCTCGGTTCGCTGAAGCCCGCGTTCGACAAGGAGGGCACGATCACCGCCGCCAACGCGTCGCAGATCAGCGACGGCGGCTCGGCCGTGGTGCTCATGAGTGAGAAGGCACTGAATGCCCGTGGCATCACGCCGCTCGGTCAGGTCGTCAGCTACGGCATGGTGGCCGGCCCCGACAGCGCGTCGCTGTTGCAGCAGCCGAGCAAGGCGATCCTGAAGGCGCTCGGCAAGGTGGGCAAGTCGGTGAGCGACGTCGACATCTTCGAGATCAACGAGGCGTTCGCCGCCGTGGGCATCGCCTCGATGGCCGACCTCGGCATCACCGACGAGATCGTGAACGTCAACGGCGGTGCGATCGCGCTCGGCCACCCGATCGGCATGAGCGGCAACCGTCTCGCGCTCACGGTGCTGCACGAGCTCCGTCGTCGTGGCGGCGGCACCGGCGCGGTCGCCCTGTGCGGCGGCGGCGGCCAGGGCGACGCCCTCGTGGTGCGCACCGTCTGATCCAGCACGCGCTGATCTCCACGACCCCCGGCGTCACTCGATGCCGGGGGTCGTTCGCGTCTCGGCCCGGTCCCGCGACATCTCGGTCCCCTCGCTGCACCTTCGTGCACCTTCCTGCACCTGCACGAAACGGCGATGAGCAGGGACGATGCGACGATCCACGCGACCATCCACCACCCATCTCGCTCGATGTGGTTGGATGACCACATCAGGTGAAGATGACACATCAGATGACGATTGTTGCGAAGTGTTGACAACAACCGCCATTCGTTGTAACGTAACCGACACATAGCGATCAGCGCTCCTCCCACCGACAGCCACAAGGCGACAACGGCCACGGAGCAAAGATCGCCACCAAGATCTGGGGTACCACCTCTGGAGCTGGCCCGTCCGCCCGCTACCAGGTCCAGGGGTGGTACCCCGGTTACGTTTTCCGGCCGACTCCGGCACGCTCCCTCCAGGGGTCGAGCGTTCTCCGGCAGAACATTTCTGCAGCCCGGTACTCCCCGTGCCGATGAACACTCCCGATGACGCTGTTCACCCGCGGCACCGCCCCGAGCGGACCCAGCATCGAACTCCCCCCACCCGACCTCCGCCAGCCGGCACCGATCGGCTCACCGACGGGTCTCGGTACGACATCGACCCGGACCCGGTCACCCGGCCCGGCTGAGGTGGAGGCCGCCGGCGCACTCGGTCGAGCGGTCATCGACACCGTCGCCACCGTGGTGGCGGGCAGGCGTGACGTGGCCGAGGTCGCGGCCGCGTGCCTGCTCTCGCGTGGCCACCTGCTGATCGAGGACATCCCGGGCGTCGGTAAGACACTCCTCGCCCAGGTGATCGCCGCGTCCGTCGGCGGCACGTTCCACCGCATCCAGGGCACCGTCGACCTCCTGCCCGGCGACGTCACCGGCACGCTCGTCCCCGACGGCGACGGTCTGCGGCTGCGCTTCCGGCCGGGCCCGATCTTCGCCAACGTGGTCGTGTTCGACGAACTGAACCGCACCAACCCGCGGACCCAGTCGGCGCTCCTCGAAGCGGCCGAGGAGGGCACCGTCAGCGTCGACGGTCGCAGCCACGAACTGCCCGACCCGTTCCTGTTGGTGGCCACGCAGAACCCGATCGACATGGCCGGCACGTTCCGGCTCGGCGAGGGAGCGGTCGACCGGTTCGCTGCCGTCGTCTCGCCCGGCCGTGCCGAGTTCGACGACGAGGTCGCCGTCATCGCCGGCCGCCGCGGCCGCCGGCGCCTCCACGAGGTGCACCCGGTGACCACGATCGACGCCCTCGTGCACGCTCGCGAGACGATCGACCACGTCGCCGTGCCCGACGCCGTCTCCCGCTGGATCGTCGAATTGCTCGAGGCCACGCGACGCCATCCTCGGGTTCGCCTCGGTGCCTCCACGCGCGGCGGGCTCGCCGTCGTCGGACTCGCCCGAGCCGTCGCCGCCATGCGCGGTCGTGCGTTCGTCGTCCCCGACGACGTCGCTGCCGTGGTGGTGCCGGCGCTCGCCCACCGCGTGCTCCTGGTCGACGGTGACGGTTCGACGGCGGCCGGCCGCGAGGTCGTCACCGAGTGCCTGCACCAGGTCCGGCCGCCCGCGGCATGACGGCGGCATGACGGCGGCATGAACGTGCAGAACGGACCGACAGACGTCGCTGGCGTCGCATCCGTCGCGCCCGTCGTCGCCGCATCGCCGCGGACGCCACGGGGTGTCGCCGCGGGTTCCGGCTACCTCCTGTTCGCATGGGTGGCGTCGCTCGGTATGGCCCGACTCACCGGCGCGGTGCCCGTCGTCATCATCCTCGGCGCCGGCCTCGTCGGCGGCCTGGCCGGCGCCGTCACCGGCTGGTGGCGACTCGGCCGCATCCGCTCGCTGTCGCTGACACTGCACGCCGCCTCGATCACGGCCGGCGACACGGCACACCTCGTCGTACGCACCGACGGCACGCTCTCGCACCCGGTGCACATACGGGTGCTCGACCGGGGCGAACCGGTCGCGGACGGCTGGTCGACCGACGGTGTGCTCGACACCACGGCGACACTGCCCCGACGCGGGATCGTCGATCGATTGGACGTGCAGGTGTCATCCGGCGGCGGCGCCGGGATCGTCTGGTGGCGTCGACGATTCGTCGCCGCGATCGATCCCGTGGTCGTGGCACCTCGTTCGGGTGGGCCCGGCGCGACGATCGAGACGGATACCCAACCCACCGGCGTCACCGCCGAGGCTGCCGCAGCCGGTGGGCGAGCCGCCGACGGCGAACTCGACGGCGTGCGGCGATGGCGCGACGGCGACGGCGACCACGCGGTCCACTGGCCCACCTCGCTGCGCACCGGCACCCTGTCGGTGTTCGACCACCGGCGCGCGTCGGACGCCAGATGGGTGGTACGCGCCACCCCGCCGACCCGTATCGACCCCGACACCCGAGAGGCCCGGGACGCCGAGGCCGGACGCGTCCGTTGGGCCCTGGAGGAGGGCCGCCGTCGGGGCGCCGCCGTCAGCGCAGCAGTGGGCGACGGCGAGCCGACCGAGCTGCACGACCTGGGTGCGATCGCCCGGTGGTGCGCCACCTGCCTCCCCGAACCGCCACCGCCGCCCGCGACGAGCCGATGGCGCCGCGAGATCCGCCGGACGCTCGCCGAGCCGGACGAGACACTCGGCACGGCGGCGAGGTGGTCGGTCGCACTCGCGTCGATCCTCTCGCTCACCATGCTCAATGGTGCGCTCGACTCGTCGCCGGTCACCCTCGCCGCGCTCATCGGCGGCAGCCTCCTCACCGCGGCGATGACCACCGGTGGCACCAGCCACCGATCGCTGGAGACGCTCGTCCAACTGCTCGTGGCGGCCTTCACCGTCGCTGGACTGATCGCGATCACCGTGTCGGTGTCGAACGCGGACGATCTCCTGTCGGTGATCCGCGGCCCGCTGCCACAGGTACTCATGCTCCTCGTCGTGCTCCACGGGTTCGAGTGCACGAATCGCCGAGCGGCCCGCGCGTCGCTCGCGTTCGGCGCCGTGGTCGCGGCATACGCCTCCGGCCAACGGATCGACCCGGCCCTGCCCTGGTGGCTGGCCGCCTGGGGCATCACCTGGATGCTCACCCTCAGGGCGATCGGCACCGCACCCGAACAGCGACCCGAACAGCGACCCGACCGTGCGGCCGGATCCCCTCGCCGCACCGCCCGACGCTCCGGTCGTCGCCTGGCGGCGACGGCCGCAGCGATCGGCGCCGGGGCGGCGGCCACCGTCGCGTTGCTCGCCGCGGTCCCCGTGCCCGACGGCCCGGCGCGGCTGGGCCTGCCATCGTCGATGGAGACGACTCGACGCTCCGACTCGTCATCGGGATTCGCCGGGGCCGACGGCGCCGACACGGTCACCTCCGGCACCCGCGACAGCGACAGTCGGGCGGGCAGCGTCGGCGGATACCCGGGCTTCGACCACGAGATCGACACGGCGATGCGCGGTCCGCTGGGCGACGAGATCGTCATGCGCGTGCGGGCGCCCGAAGCCGACTTCTGGCGCGGCCAGACCTTCGCCACCTTCGACGGCCGCACCTGGCAGGTGCTCGACGACGTCGGGTACACGGCGGAAGGCCCCGACATCTCGATCGAACCCGCCTTCGGCGACCACGACCTCTCGCGCCTCGTGCCGACCGAGGAGTTCGTGCAGACCTTCTACGTCGAGGTCGACCAACCGAACCTGCTGTTCGCCGCCTACCGGCCCGACCGGGTGGTGTTCGACGGCGACGTCTCCATCCGCTCCGACGGTGCGCTGCGCACCGACCTCGTCCTCACCGCCGGATCGATCTACACCGTCGTGTCGCAGCGACCGATCGTCGACGCCACGTCGCTCGCGCGCCAGGGCCACATCGCCGAACGTCTGACGCAGGCAGGCCGCGACGCATTCGTCATGTACCTGGAGGTACCCGACACCACGACGGCCCGCACGGTTCAGCTCGCCGATCAGCTCGCCGCCGAGGCGACCAACTCCTACGAGGTGGTCCGCAACATGGAGGCGTGGATCGACGCCAACGTCCGCTACGACCTCGATGCACCCGTGCCACCCGAGGGCGTCGACGCGGTCGACGACCTGCTGTTCGGTTCACAGCTCGGGTTCTGCGAGCAGATCGCCTCGGCACTCGCCGTCATGCTCCGCACCCAAGGCGTGCCGACCCGGCTGGCGACCGGCTACGTGCCCGGTGAACGCGACCGCGTGACCGGCGTGTTCGAGGTGCGTGCCAGCGACGCCCACGCCTGGGTGGAGGTCTGGTTCCCCGAGACCGGCTGGCAGGCGTTCGACCCGACCGCCGACGTGCCGCTCGCCGGTGAGTCGACCCGCAACTCCGTCGGCGGCGATCTCGTGCGTTCCGTCTCCGACACGGTGGGCCGACTGTTCCGTGACCACGGTCGCGCCGTCGCCATCGTCGCCCTGCTCGGCCTCCTCGTGGGCGTCCTCGCCACGGTGCTCGTGCGCACGATCGCGGCCCGCCGCCACCGCAGCAGGCGCGGTCGCTGGGGTCTGCTGCAGGATCGCCTGGCGGCGGCCGCCGCGGCGCGGGGCATCGACGAGGTGTGCACGAACCCCGAGCTGGCACGGCGATGGTCGGCCGCCGACCCGCCACGGGCCGACGTCGCGACGCGCCTCGCCGAACAGCTCGACCGGGTGGCGTTCGACCCGGACTGGATCGACGACGACGAGGCGTTCACCCGCGCACTCATGATGGCGGACGCACTCGAGCGACGGCCCGACCGCATTCGCTGACCTGGGTCGGCGGCACGGGTCGTGCCCGCACCGCTGCCGATCAGGCGGACAGGTCGCGTCGGCCCTCGAGCGCTCGCCCGAGGGTGAGCTCATCGGCGTACTCGAGATCGCCACCCACGGGCAGTCCGCTGGCGATGCGGGTGACGCGGACGCCGAACGGCTGCAGCATGCGCGCGAGGTACATCGCGGTGACCTCGCCCTCGGTGTTCGGGTTCGTGCAGAGGATCACCTCGGTGATGCCCTCCGGCTCGATCCGGGCGAACAGCTCCTTCACCTTCAGCTGCTCGGGTCCGATGCCCTCCAGCGGGCTCATGGCCCCCAGCAGCACGTGGTACCGCCCGCGGAACTCGCCCGTGCGTTCGATTGCGACGATGTCGCGGGCCTCCTCCACCACGCACACCGTCGACGCGTCACGTCGGTCGTCGGCGCAGATCGGGCACAGCTCGGCATCGGCGATGTTCCAGCACCGCTCGCAGAAGCGCACCTTCGCCTTGGCCTCGGTGAGCGCGTGCGCGAGCCGGGCGACGTCGTCGGTGGGCACCTTCAGGAGGTGGAAGGCGATCCGTTGCGCCGACTTCGGGCCGATGCCGGGCAGCCGACCGAGCTCGTCGATCAGCACCTGGACCGGCATGGTGTAGGAGGCCATCAGTGGCGCTCGTCCATGAGCTCGGAACCGGGGAACGCCTGGGCGAGCCGGTCGATGGGCGACACCACCGAGTCGGGCGGGGCGTCGACGAGATCGTTGAGATCGATGTCCTCGTCAGCGGGCGGCGGGCCCGATGGGTGCAGCGCCACGACCGTGGCCGACGGGCCGGCGTCGAGCCCGTAGGTGGGGCCGCGGGAGCCGTCGGCCGGACCGCGGGCGTCGCGAGCATCACGCACGTCGTCGCGAGCATCGCGTGGGTCGTGGTCGTCGTGGTCGTCGGATCTCGCCGAGGCGTCGGTGACGACCACCACCCGCACGGGGGCGCCGACGACCTCGGCCGCGACCCGTTCGACCTCGGCCCGGTGCTGCTCGCACTTCGTGCGGTGAGCGTCGTTGGGGGCACCGAGGGTGAGGGCGCCGTCGCGCACGCCGAGCACCTTCGGCACGGAGTAGATGGCGCGAACGAGCGGCTTGAGTGCCGGCACGATCTCGCCCCACCGGGCCACGGCCTGGTCGGCACCACCGGCACCGCTCGATGCCGCGGGTGCCGCGGGTGCCGCGGGTGCAGCCGGTCGCGGGGTGGGCGCGTCGGCCGCCGGGCGAGCGGGCGGTGCTGCAGGCGCCGGGTCGGCAGGGACCGCCGGTGCATCGGTCGACGGCTGGTCGCGCACCGGCTCGGGGGCCGACGTCGGGACGGATCGGGCCGCAGGCGGCGCGGCCGCCGGAGTGGCGGGAGCTGCGGGGGGTGCGGGCGCTGCCGGGGTCGGATCGACATCGGGCACCGAGGCCAGGTTCGGCCGGGCCATCGGGCCCGTGGCGTCGCGGCGGGCGCGGGCGCCGAGCGGCACCCGGCCGGTGGCGGGGTCGACCGGCGTGGGTGCGGCAGCGGCCGGGCGGGGCCCGCCCTCGGCGAGTGCCTTCTCGAGTCGGTCGATGCGATCCATCAGCGCACCGATGTCGTTCGACGCGGCCTGATGCGTGAGCTGCACGAGCGCGACCTCGAGCAGCAGGCGCGGATCGGGCGCGTGGCGCATCTCGACGAGGATCTCGCCGAGCCGTTCCATCGCCTTCACGACCTTGCCTGCCCCGAGGCGACCCGCCTGCTCGGCCACGACGACCGCACGCGAATCGGGCAGGGCCACCAGCTCGGGCGCCATCAGCGACAGGAAGCAGTCGCGCAGGTACCGGACCACGTCCTCGGTGAGCGAGCGCGGGTCGCGCCCCTGCTGGACGGCGAAGGCGACCGCGGTGAGCGCCCGACCCGGATCGAGCTCGACCAGCGACTCGACGAACTCGTCGTACTGCACCACCTCGAGGTCGTCGCCGCCGGTGCTCGCCACGAGTTCGAGCGCGCTCAGCGTGTCGCGGGCCGACCCGCCACCTTGTTCGAGCGCCGACATGATCGCCGCCTCGCTCACCTGCAGCCCGGCGTCCTCGGCCACCCAGCGGATGTGCTGCTCGAGCTCGTCCATCGGCAACAGGTGGAACCGGAGATGCTGCGTGCGGCTGCGGATGGTGTCGCTGACCTTCTGCGGATCGGTGGTCGCGAGCACGAACACCACGTGCGGCGGCGGCTCCTCGAGCGTCTTCAGCAGGGCCGCCTCCGCCGCCTTGGAGAGCATGTGGACCTCGTCGAGGATGTACACCTTGTGCCGCCCGGGCGTGCCGAGGGAGGCCTTCTCGATGAGGTCGCGCATCGCGTCGACGCCGTTGTTGCTCGCCGCGTCGAGCTCGTGCACGTCGTAGCTGGTGCCCCGCTCGACCGCCAGGCACGAGTCGCACTCGCAGCACGGCTCGCCTTCGACCGGGCGTTCGCAGTTGAGGACCTTGGCGAGGATGCGCGCCGAGGTGGTCTTGCCCGTGCCGCGCGGGCCGGAGAAGAGGTAGGCCTGGCCCTCGCGGTGGTTGATGACCGCATTGCGAAGCGCACGCACGATGTGCTCCTGCCCACGCACCTCGCTGAAGCGGCGGGGGCGGTAGCGGCGGTAGAGCGCTTGGGTGGCCATCGGGGGGAGCCTACCCAACGGGTGTCCGAGCGCTCCCGGCGTCGCCCGGCCGATCGGGTCCACGGCGCATGGGGACCGGCGTCACCCGAACCCCTTCACCCGAACCCCATCACCCGAAGCCGTTCACCCGAACGCGGGTTCAAGGGTTGCTCGACGCGGGCCGATGATGACGGACGGTCCTGTCCGCGGTTCGACGTCGCGCCCGGTGACGTCCCCGCGGCTGCATGCCCCCTGCATGCGGCACCCGGGTGGTCACCGGTCAGCGCGAGGTCAGCTCGTACGATCGGACCGCTCGTTGATCAGGGAGGAACAACATGCGCACACGTTCGATCACGGCCTTCGTGGCCGCTGTCTCGCTGGCACTCGTCGCCTGCGGCGGAGGCGACGGAGGTGGTTCGCTCTCCGAGGACGACTTCGTCGACGAGCTCGCCGACATCTGCGGCGACGTCTCCAAGGATCTCGATCGCATCGAGTTCCCGGCCGACGAGGACTACGAGGCCTTCGCCAAGGATGTGCTGGAGGTCTACCAGGACGCCCTCGGCCGCCTGGGGGAGATCAACGCCCCGGAGTCGCTCGCGAAGGACTACGAGGACTTCATCGCCGTGCTCGAGGACCAGGTCGACGAGATCGAGCAGCTCGGCAAGGCGTCCGACGGCGACGAGGCGCTGCAGTCGTTCGACCAGATGACCAAGCTGAGCGACGAGCAGTCCGAGATCGCCCAGGACCTGGACGTCGCCGAGTGCGACCCGAACGACGGCGCGGACACGGCCACCACCGTCGCCGAGACGACGCCCGCGACCACACCGGCCACGACCGCGGCCCCGATCGCGCTGCCGACCACCGTGGTACCGGTCGTCCCGGAGACCACGCCCGCCACGGCCCCCGCCACGGCCCCCGTCACCGAACCGCCCGCCGGGCCCCGGTTCGAGATCCTCGACCTGACCGCCCGGTTCATCGCGCCCGACGGCTTCTACCTCGAGGCCGGCACGCCCACGCAGGGCACTCTCGACCTCATCGCCTCCATGCCGGAGCTGAACGAGAAGCTGCTGTCGATCGGCGTCGCGACGCTCAAGGATTCGTCCGACAACAGCGACGTGGCCGACATCTGGCTCGGCATCTCGCGCACCGACAGCATGCCGGTCGACTGGAAGACGCTCGACTGCCCCGATGGTGGCGACCTCCGCGAGTCCGGCGACGGCATCCTCGGCATCGTCTGCCTCGGTGCGCTCGATTCGCCGGTGTGGGAGATCTTCAC
Organism: Actinomycetota bacterium; assembly: GCA_963169665.1. Taxonomy (GTDB): domain Bacteria; phylum Actinomycetota; class Acidimicrobiia; order Acidimicrobiales; family Ilumatobacteraceae; genus VFMC01. The sequence continues at coordinate 21,649 of CAUJET010000006.1, forward strand.
CGCGACCGATGCCGACGTGGGCATCTCGGTGTACACGTTGCTGCCGGACGTGCCGGGCGACCTCGTCGCCGACGCGTTCCTCGCCGCCAACCCCTGATCCGCCCAGCTGATCTGGACGGCTGATCTGGACGGCTGATCTGGACAGCTGATCTGGACGGCTGATCCGGACGGCTGAACCCGCTGGCTGATCCGGCCACCGACTCCGGTGCGGGCGGGGGTGAGACCCCCGCCCGCCCACGGACCCGAGTAGCGTTGGCACACCACCGCCATGGGTTCCGCCACCTCGTCCATCTTCCGCGCCCGCCGCCTCGCCACCTGGCTGCTGCTGGCGCTCGCCACCGTCGCCGCATTCGCTGCGGTCACGTCCATCGGCGCGCCCGTGGCCCTGGCCGACAACACCCTCGTGAGCTCGAGCCCCGCGAACAACGACACGCTGGCGGCCTCGCCCACCTCCATGACCTTCACGTTCGCCGAGCCGCTCGGCCCCACGAACGTCCCCATCGCCACCTGCAACGGCGAGGTCTTCCCCGTCGGCGACCCGTCCCTCAGCGCCGATCGGCTCACGGCGACCGTGCCGGTCCCGAACCCGTTCCCCAAGGGCACGTGCAACGTCGTCATGAACGTGAGTGCGCCCGACAGCTCCGCCAACGGCGCGGTCGGCATCACCTTCACCGTCACCGCCGACGCCGCCGTGGTCGTCACTGCGGCGCCCACCGCCGACACCACCGGCACCATCGGCACCATCGGCACCATCGGCACCGAGGGCGAGGGACCCGCGGTCACGGCGGCCACCCTCGCACCGAGCGTCGATCCGGTGACCGGCGAGGTGACCGGCGGAGCGGCCGAGACCGACCCCAACCGGGTGGGCGGACCGCTCGGCCTCGCACGACTCGTCGCCGCCCTCTCGCTGGCGGTGCTCTTCGGCTCGCTGATCCTGATCGTCGTCGCCTGGCCGGAGGGCGTCGAGTACATCCTGACGGTGCGGTTCCTGCGCACCACCTGGGCCGTCGCCATCTTCTCCTCGGTGTGCGTAGCGATCCTGCTCACCGCCCAGACCACGGGCGCATCGGTGGGCGCCTCGCTCAGTCCGACGGCGTGGATCGACCTGAAGGACTCGGCGCCCGGCCTCGCTGCCCTCGCCCGCGTCGCGCTCGCCGGCGGTTGCGGCTGGGTGATCGTCCGCCCCGAGCGGTGCCTCGAGCAGCAGTCGCAGATGCTGGCCCTCGGCATCCCGGCGCTCGCGGTCGCCACGTTCGGATTCAGCCGGTCGGGCGGCGACATGGCCCTCGTCGGCTACGCGGCCGGCGTGATCCACGCACTCGCGATGGCGGTCTGGCTCGGTGGCGTGGTCCTGCTCACCCGCGTCGTGCTGGCCGGACCCGGAGAGGACGACCTCGTTCATGCCGTCCGCGGGTTCAGCCGCCTCTCCACCCCTGCGCTGCTGCTCACCGTGATCACCGGCGCGATCCAGACGTGGCGCCTCGACCGCGGCGCACTGTTCGACACCTCGCACGGCCGCGTGCTCCTGGTGAAGGCCCTCGCGGTCGGGGTCATGGTCTTCGTCGGACTCGCCACGCGCCAGTTCGTGTCCACCCGGCTGCGCAAGGCCGACTCGATGACGGCGCCGATGGCGTCACGTCTGCGACGAGCGACGGGTGTCGAGGCGGCGGGCGGCATGTTCGTGCTGCTGCTCACCGCCTGGCTGCTGTCGTTCACCCCCGCCGGTCTCGTCGACACCGGCGACGGCATCGACTACGCGTACGACCAGGGCCGCTTCGTGATGGAGGACGCCGGCGCCGACCTCACGGTGTTCCTCACCGGTGGCGTGGGGGCGAACGGCGTGCGGGTGGAGATCGACGTCCCGGCGACCGGCGTCAGCGCGGTCCAGATCACCTTCCGTCCGCCCGACGACACCATCGCGCCCACGGTGATCCTCACCCTGCCGCCCGAGGCCACCGGTTCCGACGCCGGCGCCGCCGTGCTGCCGCAGGCCGAAGGGGTGCCCCTGCTGATGGCCGGCATCTGGACGCTCGAGGTGTCGGTCACCACCAGCACCGGCACCCAGACGTTGCAGAAGACCTTCAACGTCGAGTGACGCGCCGGCGTCGTCGTCAGACCGTGCCGGTCACGACGTCGTGGAACGGCACCGGATCGGCGACCTCGAGCTGGTCGTAGCGGCAGCTCGCGGGTTCCCGGTCGGGACGCCAGCGCAGGAACGACGACCCGTGCCGGAAGCGGCCCTTCTCCAGCTGGCCGAAGGTCACCTCGGCCACGCGCTCGGCGCGGATCGGTACCCACGACAGGTCCTTGCCCGCGTTCCACCGGCTCTGGGCCCCGGGCAGTCGACCCTCGGCGTGCGCCTGCGCTTCGGCCCAGTCCTGCCACGGGTGACCCTCGATCGCGCCCTCGAGCAACGGGGCCAGCTCGTCGAGCAGTTCGGCGCGACGCTTCACCGTGAAGCTCGCCGTCACCCCGACGTGATGCAGGCGGCCCTCGTCGTCGTGGAGGCCGAGCAGGAGGGAGCCGACGCCCTTGCCGTCCTTGTGGATGCGGTAGCCCGCCACCACGCAGTCGGCGGTGCGCAGGTGCTTCACCTTCACGAGGGTCCGCTTGTCGGGCGTGTAGGGATCGGCGAGCCGTTTGGCCACCACCCCGTCGAGGCCGGCGCCCTCGAACTCGACGAACCAGTGCTGGGCGATCTCGTGGTCGGTGGTGCTCGGGCAGAGGTACACCTGACGCCCGGCGCCGGCCAGCGCCGACCGCAGGAGGGCGTGCCGCTCGTGCAGCGGCGCGTCCATGAGCGAGCGCTCGTCGAGCGCCAACAGGTCGAAGGCCACGAACGACGCCGGCGTCTCCGCCGCGAGTCGGCGCACCCTCGACTCGGCCGGGTGGATGCGCTGCAGCAGGGCGTCGAAGTCGAGGCCGCGGTCCGCGGCGTCGGGCACCACGATCTCGCCGTCGACCACGCACCGGTCGGGCAGCTGGGCGAGCAGGGGCTCGAGCAGCTCGGGGAAGTAGCGGGTGAACGGTCGCTCGTTGCGGCTGGCCAGCTCGATCCGGTCGCCGTCGCGGAACACGATGCAGCGGAATCCGTCCCACTTGGGTTCGTAGTGCCACTCACCGGGCGCACCGGGCGCCGAGACCGGGATCGCCGTGGCGGCCTTCGCCAGCATCGGTGCGATCGGAGGTGCGAGCGGCAACGTCATCACCCCAGCCTGCCAGACCGCACCCACCGGGTTTCCGTGAGCCGCACCCGCATCGGTTGCGGGCCGCGCTCACGGAACGGTTGGAATGCACACCACCGGAGAGCGGCAACTAGCGTGGCACCCCGTGAGTGACCCCATGATCGAGAAGCTCGAGGATCTCCGCCAGCGACGTGAGCAGGCACACCATGCCGGGTCTCCCCGGTCGGTGGAGCGCCAGCACGAGAAGGGCAAGATGCTCGCCCGCGAGCGCATCGAGTACTTCCTCGACCCGGGCAGCTTCAACGAGCTCGACATGCTCGCCCGCCACCGTGCCCACGCGGCCGGTCTGGAGGAGCGCCCCTACACCGACGGCGTCATCACCGGGTGGGGCACCGTCGACGGTCGCAAGGTGTTCGTGTTCAGCCAGGACTTCACCGTCTTCGGCGGCGCCCTCGGCGAGGTGTTCGCCGAGAAGATCCACAAGCTCATGGACCTCGCCCTCAAGGTGGGTGCCCCGGTGGTGGGCCTCAACGACGGCGCCGGCGCCCGTATCCAGGAGGGCGTGGTCAGCCTCGCCAGCTACGGCGGCATCTTCTACCGCAACGTGCTGTCCAGCGGTGTGGTGCCCCAGATCTCGGTGATCCTCGGCCCCTGCGCCGGCGGTGCCGTGTACAGCCCGGCCATGACCGACTTCATCTTCATGGTCCGCGAGAGCAGCCACATGTTCATCACCGGCCCCGACGTCGTGAAGACGGTGACCGGCGAGGAGGTCACCCTCGAAGAGCTCGGTGGCGCGATGAGCCACGCCAGCAAGAGCGGCGTCGCCACCTTCGTCAGCGCCGACGAGAAGGCCTGTCTCGACGACGTCCGGTTCCTGCTCAGCTTCCTTCCCTCGAACAACCTCGAGGAGCCGCCCGCGGTCGACACCGGCGACGACCCCGACCGCCTCTGCCCCGAGCTGCAGACCATCCTTCCGCCCTCGCCCAACCAGCCGTACGACATGAAGAAGGTCATCGCTTCGGTGGTCGACGACGGCGAGTACTTCGAGTACTTCCCGCACTGGGCGAAGAGCATCACCTGCGGCTTCAGCCGCATCGACGGCCAGCCCGTCGGCATCGTCGGCAACCAGCCGATGATCCTCGCCGGTGTGCTCGACATCGAGTCGAGCGAGAAGGCCGCCCGGTTCGTGCGCACCTGCGATGCGTTCAACATCCCGCTGCTCACCTTCGTCGACGTGCCCGGCTTCCTGCCCGGTGTCGACCAGGAGTACGGCGGCATCATCCGCCACGGCGCGAAACTGCTCTACGCCTACTGCGAGGCGACCGTGCCCCGCATCCAGATCATCACCCGCAAGGCGTATGGCGGTGCCTACGTGGTGATGAACTCGAAGTCGATCGGCGCCGACCTGGCCTACGCGTGGCCGACGGCCGAGCTGGCCGTGATGGGTCCGCAGGGTGCGGTCGAGATCGTCTACCGCCGCGAGCTGCAGCAGGCGGCCGACCCGGTCTCGCGCCGTGCCGAGCTGGTGGCCGAGTACACCGAGAAGTACGCCAACCCGTACAACGCGGCCGAGCGCGGCTACGTCGACGACGTGATCGATCCCGCCGAGACCCGCCAGAAGATCGTGGCCGGCTTCCGCATGCTGAAGAGCAAGCGCGAGGAGCTCCCCCGCCGCAAGCACGGCAACGTCCCGCTGTGAGCGAGCACCTGCAGGGGATCTCCCCGGCGCCCACCGAGGAGGAAGCCGTCGCGATCGTCGCGGCGATGGAGGCCCTGTGGCCGCGCCCGGTGATCGCCGCCGAGGAGGTCCGCCGGCGCGAGAGCACGTGGCGCTTCAGCGGCCGCTGGTGGGCCAAGCCCTTGCCGGCACGCCGCGACCGCCCCTTCCTCTGACCGGGCGCACCGCCGGCGGTCAGTTGCACCGGGGGCTGCTGCGAGCAGCGGCGATCCCCCATCGCACCGTCGTGGCGCGGGTACGGTCGCGCCCATGAGCATGCCCCCGCCTCCGCCGCCCGGTGCCGTTCCCCCGCCGCCGCCGCCCGGCTTCCAGCCCTATCCCGCCACCGCGTACGACGCCCGGCCGCAGATGGCCGGGTTCGGCGGCCGACTGATCGGCAACATCCTCGACAGCATCCTGTACGGCCTGCTGCTCGCTGCGCTCGCGATCCCCGGAATCATCCTGCTCCGCATCGCACTCGACGACTGCTACAGCCTCGACGACGAGTTGGTCTGCCCCGACGGAGCGCTCAACGGTGGTGCGCTCGCCGGTGCGATCGTGTTGTTCCTGGCAGCGTTCATCATCACTGCGTTCCTCTACCTCAAGGCACTCGGCACGTCGGGACAGACGTGGGGTCGCAAGATGGCAGGCGTCAAGGTCGTGTCCAAGGAGACCGGCGGCTCGATCGGCTTCGGACGAGCCCTCGGTCGCACGCTCTTCGCAAACGTGATCTCACAGCAGATCTGTCTGCTCGGCTACCTCTGGATGCTGTAGGACAAAGACAAGCAGACCTGGCACGACAAGGTCGTGGGAACGATCGTCGTCAAGGCCTGAGTTCGTCGGGTGACGTCAGAACCGCTGAACGCCGGGCAGCCGCCCGGCTGGGGCCAGTGGCCACCGGCTGGGCAGACGCCTGAGCCGGGCAACACCTGGCAGCTGCGAGGCGACGAGAGCCTCGGGCCCGTCAACGGCGAACGGGTCGGCTTCGGCACCCGCCTCGGCGGGCACGTGCTCGACAACCTGCTGTACGGGTTCGTGCTCGCGCTGTTCGTCGGCCCCGGCATCACGCTGATCCTCCGCGCCTTCGAGAAATGCGTGACGGGACCCGACGACGAGCTGATCTGCACGTCCGGCGTCGTCGAGGGCACGCCGCTCACCGGCGGCATCGCGCTCACCGTGCTGGGGATCGTGCTCGTCGGCGGCCTGTACGTGCGCTCGCTCGGCCGCACCGGGCAGACCTGGGGGCGGCGGATGGTCGGCGTGCAGGTCGTCGACGCCACCACCCGGAAGCCGCTCGGGATCCGCCGCGCGCTCGGCCGCTCGCTGTTCGCCTGGATCGTGAGCGGGCAGGTCCTGTCGCTCGGCTACCTCTGGATGCTGTGGGACAAGGACAAGCAGACCTGGCACGACAAGGTCGTCGGGTCGATCGTCATCAGGGTCTGACGACCGATCCTCGCAGGAGGTCCCACCCACGACGATCCGGCGCTACCGTGCGGCCGCGTGGACGTCACCACCGTCGCCGATGACCTGATCGTTGCCCACGACGGCCTCGTCGTGCACCGGCTCGAGCATCTCGCACCCGGCACCGTGCACGAGGTCGATGGCGTGCCGGTGCGCACCCTCGTGCGACCCGACGGCGAGCTGCTGTGCCGCCTCGCCACGGTGAACGACGTCCACTTCGGCGAGGTCGAGGCAGGCCGCATCGACGACGACCCGCTCGGCCCCATCCAACGCGCCGAGCCAGGCGAGGAGCCGTACCCCGAGACGATGAACCGTGGCGCGGTCGCCGAGATCGCCGACATCGACGCGCTCGCGGTGTTCGTGAAGGGCGACCTCTCCCAGGACGGTCGCCCGGAGGAGTGGGCGGCCTTCGAGGCCTGCTACCGCGGCGCATTCGGCGATCGGTTGCACGTGGTGCGCGGCAACCACGACGCGTACCACGGTCAGCACGCGTACGCCGGCGACCGATGGGTGCAGCTGCCCGGCGTGGCGGTCGCGCTGATGGACACCGTCATCCCCGAGCGCACGACGGGCATGCTCACGGCCGAGCAGCTCGACTGGCTCGACGCCCACGCAGCGGTCGCCGACACGCCGGTGTTGGTGATGGGTCACCACCAACAGTGGATCGGCTCGCAGGCCTCGCGTTCGGAAGGCTATTTCGGCCTCCACCCCGACCCGAGCGACGCGCTCGCCGAGGTGATCGAGCGGCGCCGTTCGATCGTGGCCTACACCGCGGGCCACACCCACCGGCACCGCCGGCGTGTGCTCGACAGCGGGGTTCCGTCGATCGAGATCGGCTGTGTGAAGGACTTCCCCGGCACCTGGGCCGAGTACCGCGTGTACGAGGGCGGGATCATGCAGATCGTGCACCGGGTGTCGTCGATCGAGGCGCTGCGCTGGAGCGAACGCTGCCGGCACCTCTACGCCGACTTCGGCGTCGACTACGAGACGTACGCGCTCGGACGGCTCGAGGATCGCTGCTTCACGATCGAGCGCCGCAGCTGACCGTTGCCGGCCGACCGTCGCCAGGTGACCATCACCACTGCACGGGAGGACGCCTCGGGTCGTGATCGGCCTGGCAGAGTGGAGCCCGTGAGCTCGCCCACCGGTTCCCCCGGGGCCACCGCCCCCCTGCACGACCTCCGCGTCCTCGACCTCTCGACCGTGCTGGCCGGGCCCAACGCGGCGCGGTACCTGGCCGACTTCGGCGCCGACGTGATCAAGGTCGAGCGACCCGACAGCGGCGACAGCCTCCGGAACATGGCCTGGCGTGACCCGCGTGACGGTACCGGGCTGTGGTGGAAGCTGGTGAACCGCAACAAGCGGACGCTCGCGCTCGACCTGAAGGACCCCACCGATCGCGAGCTGTTCCTGCGGCTCGTCGACGACGCGAACGTGGTGATCGAGAACTTCCGGCCCGGCACGCTCGAGCGGCTCGGGCTCGGCCCCGACGAACTGCTGGCCCGCAACCCTCGGCTCGTGCTCACCCGCGTCACCGGGTTCGGTCAGAACGGGCCCTACGCCTCACGACCCGGCTTCGCCACGATCGCCGAGGTGATGTCGGGCCTGTCGGCGATCAGCGGCGAACCCGACGGCCAGCCGATGCTGCCCGCGATCGCACTCACCGACGAGGTCACCGGCGTGGTCGCCGCGTTCGCCACGATGGTGGCCCTGCACAGCGGGCGCGGCCAGGTGGTCGACGTGAGCCTGTTGGAGAGCCTCTTCCAGCTGATGGGCCCGCTGATCTCGTTGTTCAAGATCACCGGCGAGCAGCAGCCACGGCTCGGCACGGGTCTGCCCTACACGGTGCCGCGGGGCACGTATCGCTGCAGCGACGGCAAGTGGGTCGGGCTCTCCGCGAGCGCCGACAGCGTGGCCGCACGCGTCAACCGCGTCCTCGGTGTGGGCGACGATCCTCGCTTCGCCACCTTCGCCGACCGGATGGCCCACCGCGACGAGCTCGAAGCGGTGATGACGGCGTGGTGCGCGGCCCGACCGCAGGCCGAGGTGCTGCAGGCCTTCACCGACGCCGAGGCCGCGATCGGTCCCGTGCTCGACATGGCCGACATCGCGGCCGACCCGCACTACGCGGCCCGCGACGCGATCGTCGATGTGGAGGGGCTGCCGATGCAGGGCCTGCTGGCCAAGCTCAGCGCCACGCCGGGCGTGCTCAAGTGGCACGGCCGTCCGCTCGACGCCGACGGCGACGACATCCGCGAACACGGCTGGGGCTGAACCGGAAACACCATCGGAAAACGGCCACCGGCCGCACCCGGCTGCCATGCACACACAGATGCAGGCAGCGGATGCGGCCGGAGCCACTGGTCCCGTTCGGGTCGGTCAGTTCCCGTCGCCGTCGCGATCCCCGGGGATGATCTTCTCGATCTTGTCGGTGACGCTGTCGGGCAACTTCTCGCCGACCTTGTCGACGAGATCTTCGGCCTTGTCCTTGACCTTGTCGGCCAGGTCCTTCGCCTTGTCGAGGAAATCGCTCATGGGGTGCTCCTTGGATCGTCGTCGCGGCCGTGCGCGGCATGCGTGTCGCGGATGACACGGTGCGGTCGTGTGCTGTTGTGTGCTGTCTGGTTGGTGTGCGCCGTGGGAGACGACGCACACCGGCAGGGATGACGCAGCGCCCGGCCGAGACGTCGCGAGAAATCTCGAGGGCGACTCAGGCCGAGAGGCCGATCGGGCAGGAGACGCCCGTGCCGCCGAGGCCGCAGTAGCCGTTGGGGTTCTTGCCCAGGTACTGCTGGTGGTACGGCTCGGCGTAGTAGAACGGCCCGGCCTGGTCGAGGGTGGCGATCTCGGTGGTGATCGTGCCGTAGCGCGAGGCGCTGAGCCGCTCCTGGAACATGGCCTTGCTCGCGAGCACCGCCTCCATCTGAGCCGGGGTCGTCGTGTAGATCGCACTGCGGTACTGGGTGCCGATGTCGTTGCCCTGGCGGTTGCCCTGGGTGGGGTCGTGGCTCTCCCAGAACACCTTGAGCAGCTGCTCGTAGCTCACCTTCGACGGGTCGAACACGACGAGGACGGCCTCGGTGTGACCGGTGCGGGCCGTGCAGGTCTCCTCGTAGGTGGGGTTCGGGGTGTAGCCGCCCGCGTAGCCGACCGCGGTGCTGTACACGCCCTCGGTCTGCCAGAACTTGCGCTCGGCGCCCCAGAAGCAGCCCATCGCGAACACGGCGGTCTCGTGGCCCTCGGGCCACGGGCCGACGAGCGGGTTGCCGTTGATGAAGTGGGCGGCCGGGACGGGCATCGTCTGGTCGGTGCGACCCGGCAGCGCATCGGACGGGTCGATCATCTCGGTCTTGCTCTTGCCGAACATCGGGAGTCCTCTCGATCGTGTCCGACCGTCACAGGCCGGAAATCGTGTGCGACCAGGCTACGTGTGCCTACATTCGGTCGCCATGAACATCCGCGAAACGTCCACGAACGATCTCGAGGCGGCCCTCGCGCTCAACAACGCCAATGTGCCCGAGCTGAACGAACTCGACCTGCCCGAGATCGGCCGGCTGGTGTCCATCAGTCACGCGGCGCTCACCGCCGAAGTCGACGGCCAGTTCGCCGGGTTCTGCATCGTGTTCGCCCCGGGGGTCGACTACGGGAGCCTGAACTACGGCTGGTTCAGCCGCACGTACGACCATTTCGCCTACCTCGATCGCATCGCGGTGCACCCGTCGTTCCGGCGGTACGGCATCGGACGGGCGTTCTACGCCGAGCTCATCGGACGGCTCACCGGGCAGTTCCCGCTGCTCGCGTGCGAGGTCAACGTCCGGCCGCGCAACGACGCATCGCTCGCGTTCCACCATTCGATCGGCTTCCGCGAGGTGGGCCAGCAGGACACCGACGGCGGCAAGAAGACCGTCAGCCTGCTCGCCATGCCGCTCGGAGCGCCCGGCGGGCCGACGGTCTCCTCGATCGAACCGAGTTGACGATGCGCGTGCTCGGCCGCGAGCACGAACTCGCGACGATCAACGGCCGCCTCGAGCGGCTGGTGGCCGGACTCGACGGATCGGGGTGCATCGTCGTGGAGGCGCCGGCGGGGTCGGGGAAGTCGACCCTCTTGCGTGCGGTGCTCGAGCTCCCGGTCGTGACCTCGATGCACGTCCTGCGGTGCGCACCGACCGCAGCCGAGCGCGACCTCCCGTACGCCGCACTGGCGGATCTCGTCGCGGACCTCGTCAACGAACCGAACGATGCGGATGGCGAGGAACCGGGGGCCGAGCGCTGGCGAGCCGTGCTCGAACGGGCACTCGCAGGCGACGCCGACCGGGACGCGGACCGGGACACCGATCCCGCCGGGGCCGCCGGGCTCGACGCTCGCTCGGTCGGACGGGCGTGTCGCGACGCCTGGTCGGCGATCGCCGTCGCAACACCGGTGCTGGTCGTCGTCGACGATGCACAGTGGCTCGACACCGCCAGCGCCGCGGCGGTCGCCTACGCCGTTCGACGTCTCCCTGCCGCGGGTGTGCTCGTCGTCGCCGCCCGCCGAACGGTCCCGCCGATGTCGTCGTCGGCGACGTCACCCGGCTCGCCGGAGGCGGTCGCATTCGACCTCGGCGGCGACTCGATGCCGCTGTCACCCCTCCCGGCACCGATCATCTCGGCCATCGTCACCGAGTGGACCAACGATCGCGCCCGAATGGACCTCGCGGCCGCTCGAACCGGTACGACGCAACCGCTCGACGGTCGGCGGCTGCGCGCCATCGTCGACGCGGCCGAAGGCAACCCGCTCTATGCCGTCGAACTGGCACGAAGCGCGATGACGGCTCGGCACGACCGCGACCTGCTGACGGTGCCGCCATCGGTCGAGGAACTGCTCGGACACCGGCTGTCCGAGTTCGCGCTCGACGTCTCGCTCGCGCTCGCCGCCGTCGCCCTGCAGGGCCGACCCACGGTGACGATGCTGCGCCGGTTGGACCTGCTCGAACCGCTCGCTGTCGCCGAACGCGCCGGCGTGGTCGACACGTCGTCGGGCCGCGCCGTGTACGCACATCCGTTGCTCGCCGCGGTAGCGCTGCAACGCACCGCAGCCATCGACCGTCGCACCCTGCACCGCCGACTCGCGGAGGCCGCCGACGACCCGTTCGACCGCGTGCTCCACGCCGCTCGCGCTGCGGAACAGCCCGACGAGGCCCTGGCTGCCGAACTCGCCGAACTGGCCGACGAGATGCGTCGCCGCGGTGCCCGGGACCATGCCGCCGAGCTGGCCGGCCTCGCGCTCGAACTGACGCCGGCCGACCGGTCGGTGCGGCCTGCCCGAGCGGTGACCGCTGCACGGCTGTCCTTCCAGTGTGGTGACTCGGCGCTCGCGGCGGAACAGCTGTCGATCCTCGACACCGGCCCGACGACGCCGACGAGAGATGTCGCATTCCGTGCCGCGCTGGTGCACGCCACGATGGCGTTCTCGTCGGGCACTGCGGCGAGCGCGCAGCAGTTCGCCGTGCGGGCGCTCGACCTCTGCGAGCAGGACGTCGATCGAATCGAGGTCCTCTCGCTCCTCGCCCGGATCTCGTACGACGACTTCGATCGAAGTGCGGTGCTCGCCCGCCAGGCACTCGACCTCGCCGAGCGGACACCCGTCCCGACGGCCGTGATGGCCTCTGCGCTCGTCGCTCGTGCCACCACCGATCTCATGACCGGCGAGGGCCTCGACCGTGTCGCCTTCGATCGAGCGATCGAGCTCGAACGGATCGAGGCCGACGGCGGCGGGCCGGGGTACGCCCCCGACTCGGCGTACGGCTCGCTGGCGGTGTTGCTGAAAGTGACCGACGAGCTCGACGAGGCGCGAGCGATGTTGCTCACGATGCTCGCGAGCAACGACGACGACGGCGCCGAGCCCTATGTGCGGTCTCACCTCCCGCAGCTCGAGCTGTGGGCGGGCAACTGGGACGCGGCCGAGGACCATGCGCACCGTCACCTCGACGCCGCGGTTCGGACCGGTCAGCACGAGCAAGCGGTGCAGGCACGGGCGAACCTCGCGTCGATCGAGCTCCATCGCGGCGACCTCGACGCGGCCCGCGCCACCGCCGAGGAGTTGCGCCGGTCCGGCGCCGCCGCCGGGGACGCGTGGACCGAGCGGAGCGGGCTCGGCGTGCTCGGCGCGGTCGCCATGGCGGAGGGCGACGCCGAACTGGCGGTGGAGCTGCTGGGTGGTTGGCACCGCCTGGCCGAGCAGATGGGCCTGCGCGAGCCGGGGTACTGCCGCTTCGACGCCGACTACGTGGAGGCACTGGTGAGCACCGGGCGGCTCGACGCCGCTGGCCGTCACGCCGACCTCATGGCGCAGCGGGCCGAACACATCGGTCGACACACGGCGACAGCGATCGCCCAGCGGGTGCAGGCGTTGGTGGCCGGTGCGACGGGTGACCGCGACCGTGCCGTCTCGCTCGGACGTCGCGCGGTCGAGTCCCTCGCGGCGTCGCCGCTCGTGGTCGAGCACGCCCGTGCCCTGCTCACGCTGGGTCAGGTCCATCGCCGGTTCAAGGAGAAGGCTGCGGCGCGCGACGCCCTGACCGCCGCGTTGCAGATCTTCGAGCGCCTCGGGGCCGAGCACTTCGCCGAACGGGCGCGCACGGACCTCGGCCGACTCGGGCTCAGGCCCGCGGCCGGGCTCGGCCTCACCGCGACCGAGCAGCGCGTTGCCGAATCGGCCGCCACCGGCAAGACGATGCGACAGGTGGCCGACGAGCTGTTCATGAGTCCGAAGACGGCTGAGGCCAACCTGTCACGGGTGTACCGCAAGCTCGGTGTCGGTTCGCGCGCCGAGCTCGCGACCTGGTTCGCCGAACGTCGACACCAGGGCTGACCGAACCCGCGGTGACGGGACGTTCCGAGGGGATCCCCGGATTCGTCCGATCGTGTCGATCCGTACCGTCGGTCGTGTGGACGACACCGCTCCCCTCGATGGCTTCGGCCGGCGACCGGCGTGGATCAACCCCTTCCACGACGACCCCGACACGGCCACCTCGGTCACCGCGGCCGACACCGAACCCTCCGTGGACGCGGACGAGGGACCGTCGGCCACCGCTCCCGTCTCGACACCTCCTGAGAGGACCACATGAATCACGATCAACACGACCCGTACGACCCGCACGACCCGCTCACCGAGCCAGAGGCGGCAGACCCTCACCTCGACCCGACCCAGGGTGACCACTCGCGGCGGACGATGGTGCGGACGCTCCTCGGCGCCGCTGCGGGCGCCGCGGTCGCATCCGTCGCAGCGGTGGCGACCGATCATCGGCACGCCCAGGCGGCGACCGGGACGATGATCTACGGGGCCACGAACAACTCGGGCCTCGACACGACCGTGCTCCGAGCGAACGTCGCCGGTGGGCGAACCCTGTCGGTGATCAACTTCGAGCCCAACGGCTATGCGGTCGCCGGCGAGGCCGACACCGTCTACGGCGGATACGGCAACTTCTACGGGATCGACATGACCGCGGGAGGCACGGGCGCCCGGCTGCGGGGAAATTTCGTCGGCGTCATCGCTCTCGCACAGAACAGTGGCGGCGGCGAGAGCATCGGTGTGCAGGCGGTCGCCGACACCTATGGCGTGGTCGCGTCGGCCGATCGGGCACAGCTCATGCTGGTCAAGGAGGCGACGATGTCTCCCGGCCAGCACTACAGCGGCGAGATGATCGCGGTCGGCACCGGGGCCGATGCCGAACTCTGGTTCGTCGTCACCGACGGCAACCCCGGCGTGGCGCGCAAGATCGCCGGCCCCGGCACTGCCGGTTCGCTCCATCCGGTCGACCCCTTCCGCGTGTACGACTCTCGTCTGGACCCGGCGTTCGCGAACAGCCGGTTGGCGAGTGGTGAGAGCCGGCTGATCAGCGTGGCCGACGCTCGGCGGCTCGACACGGGCGCCGTCACGACCGCAGGCGCGGTCCCCGACGGTGCGACAGCGATCGCGTACAACCTCACCGTGGTCGACACCGTGGGTGCCGGCTTCCTCGCCGTCACGCCGGGTGGGGCGACGTCGTACGGCGCATCGGCGATCAACTGGTCGGCCACCGGCCAGGCGCTCGCCAACGGTCAGCTCGTGAAGCTCGACGAGAGTCGGCGGGTACAGGTCTTCGCCGGCGGCGGTGGCTCGGCACACGTCGTCATCGATGTCCAGGGGTACTACCGATGAACCGTCGCCTGATCACCCTCGTCATGTCGCTCGCCGCCGGTGCGGCCATCCTCTCCGCCTGCGGGGGCGACGATTCGTCGGCCGGCAGCACCGTGACGTCGGTCGCCGCGACCGTGGCCGACGCCGAATCGGGCGCGGAGCCCGCGGCGACCACGGCGGCCACGGCGATGGGCGCCGAGCCCACGCTGCCCGACGACACGGCAGCGTCACCGACGGCGCCGGCGGATCCTTCGTCGACAGCCTCGGCCGATGCGTGCACCGCACTGCCCTCGCTCGAGCAGGTCAGCGCGACGATGGGCGTGACGTTGACGACCGCCACCCCGCTGGAGCGCGGCCCGGGATTCGACCTGTGCGAGGTCGGCGGCGCTGCGGACGGCGTGACGAACGTGCAGTTCACCCGGCTCACCGACACCACCCGCGAGCAGTCGATCGCCCTGGCCGAACAGCTGGGGTACCCCGCCACCGATCTCACCGACCCGGCGCTTCCCGGTGGATTCACCTACGCGGGCACCGCGGCGATCAACCTCGACGGCGTCGAGTACACCGTGCAGGCCATCGGACTCGACACGCTGGGCGATCCGAACTCGCCCGTCGCCACCGAACGATCGGCTCAACTCCTCGTCATCTGGCTGGCGAACCTGGGGTTGGCACCCCTCAGCTGACCGACGTCGCCTCGGCGGCGAGCGGCCTCGAGTCGAGCGGCGGATCGAGGCGGTCGGCCAGCCATTGCTCGAGCGCACCCAGCGGCATCGGACGAGCGATGCCGAAACCCTGGACGACGTCGCAGCCCATCGTTCGGAGCTGCTCGACGACCGCACGGCTCTCGGCTCCCTCGGCCACCACGGTCATGCCCAGGTTGTGGCCGAGGTCGATCGTCGAGCGCACGATCACCTCGTCCTGCTGCTCGGTGAGCAGGTCGGTCACGAAGCTGCGGTCGATCTTCAGCTCGGTCACCGGCAGCTTGCGCAGATAGCTGAGGGACGAGTACCCGGTGCCGAAGTCGTCGATCGAGAGCCGGACCCCGATGCGATGCAGTCGGTCGATCGTCGATCGCGTGCGAGGTCCGTCGACCAAGAGCGACCCTTCGGTGATCTCGAAGGTCAGCTGGTCGGCGGCGATGCCGAACTGGTCGAGCCGGCGCTCGATCCGGTCACCGAGCAGCTCGTCGAACAGGTCCTGGGTCGAGAGGTTCACCGCCAGTCCGAGTGCGTGCCCGCCGGTGTGCACTCGAGCGAGGGCTTCGACCGCCGCGCCGATCACGTGGTCGGTGAGCGAGCGGATCAGCCCGCTCTCCTCGGCCACCTTGATGAAGTCGACCGGCGGCACCCACCCCCGCGTCGGGTGATGCCACCTGGCCAGGGCCTCCACACCGCTCACACGATCCGTCGCGAGGTCGAGCTTCGGCTGGAAGTGGATCTGGATCTCCTCCCCGTGGATCGCGGCCCGGAGATCGGTCAGCATCGACAGTCGGGCGGGCGTACGCCGGTCGATCTCCTCACGATGGAAGTCGTGTCCGAGATGCTGCGTCTTCGCGTGGTACATCGCCACGTCCGCGCGGCGCACGAGCTCGGCCGGATCGTCGTCCGGCATCGCGATCGCGACGCCCGCGCTCACGGTGACGACAACCTCGAGACCATCGAGCGCGAACGGACGACCGGTCGCATCGATGCATGTGCGGAGGAACTCGTCGATCGCGTCGGCATCGGCCCGGCGACCGAACAGTGCGAACTCGTCGCCGGCGAAGCGGGCGAGGAGATCGTCGGGAGCGAGCAGCAGACCGATCCGCCAAGCGAACTGCACGAGTACCTGATCGCCCGCGTGGTGCCCGAGGGTGTCGTTCACCTCCTTGAACCGGTCGAGGTCGAACATCACCACGAACAGGTCGCCGTCATCGGCTCCGGCCGGCACGTCGGAGCATCGAGCGAGCAGCGCCTGCTCGAACGAGGACCGATTCGGGAGACCGGTCAACGGGTCGTGGCTCGCCTCGTGCTGGACGCGCCGGTGCAGCAGGCTCCGTCCCATCCCCGCCGCCAGCTGATCGGCGATGTTCTGCAGTCGCTGGGCATCGGCGTCGTCGAACGCGTCGGCCATGCCGTCCCGCCCGCCGACGACGACCAGTCCGACGCCGGTACGCACGGCCTCGACGTCGATCGGGCGGGCACCGTTGCCGTTGCCCTGACCGATGCCGTCGGTGAGGACGCATGGTGACGTTGCCGAGTCGCCCCGGATCACGACGGCGAGGCAGCCGTCGGCCCGATGATGGGCGCTGGTGCGGCTGCCGCCGGCGAGCACCGACGACCACGTCGGGTCGTCGACACTCCTCGGGAGGCCGTCGATCGGTGGTCCGCACGATGCCGCCCCGACCAGGCCGCCATCGGCGAACACCAGGATCGCTGCCTGTCGAGCGTGCATGAGTCGGGCCGCATCCTCCACCGCGACGTCGATCATGTGCCGGAGATCGACGACGTCGGCGATCCCAGCGGCGAACCCGTGCATCGCCTCGAGGTCGTCGAACCGGGTGCGGAGCCCGCAGTACTCGCGGACCAGCAGCCACATGGCTGCGATGGGCACGAGCCCGAGCGGGGTGAGCCATGGCGACAGCAGCGCCGGGGCGACGGTCAGCCCGCCCAGGAGACCGTTGAGCGCGAACACCCACGTCGACGTCCGGAGGTCGACGCGGACCAACTCCCAGAATCCGCCGGCGAACTGCGCGATCGCGATGCGCACGATGACCGCGCTCACGAGCGACATCGCCAATGTGCCGAGCACCGCAGCGACGATCGACGCAACGACCGAGTCGCCGGATCGCTCGACGATCGATCGGAAGACGAACGTGGCGACGACCGCATCGCAGAGGAAGACACACATGTTGAACAGCCACTTGTGCAGTTCGGGCGGCCGAGGTCTACAGCTCACGGCCGAGGCGACCACGACCCACATCACGATGGCGAGGCGCACATCGACGAAGAACAGCGCGAACGCCATCGGCACCTCGTTCACCGACACGGTGACGACGTCGAGTCGGAACTCGAGGTGGAACACGACCAGCTGACCGAACGCGAACCCGACGGCGAGCAGCACCACCCCCCACCACGGCACCGGCAGGATCGCCTGCGGCGACCCAGGGGTGATCGCGAAGAGACCCGCACACGCAGCGATCACCGCTGCCCCGAGCAGCGACACGCGAACCATCGGGTTCGTCCACGCCTGCCTGATACTCATCCGCGGTGACCGTGTGAGACCTCGGGACGAATGCTGGCGCCAGATCCGATCTTGACGAATCCTTGCCACAGCGCCATCTCGCCGACGCGCTGACATCCCGGATCGAATGCGCCCGGCACGGTCTACGATCGACCCATGCGCATCGCGGCCGTGCAGCACGACATCGTCTGGAACGATCGCGAGGCGAACTTCGAACGCCTGGCCCCACGCATCCGTGGGGCGGCCGCCTCGGGCGCCCGTCTGGTGCTGCTGAGCGAGACCTACTCGACCGGCTTCGCGGTCGACGCCGAAGGTCTGGGCGAGCCCGAGGGAGGGCCATCGGCGACGTTCCTGCTCGACCAGGCGCGCGAGCACGACGTGTGGGTGGGCGGCAGCTGCCCCGAGCTCGGTGACGACGGCGACCCGCGCCCGTTCAACAGCTTCGTGCTCGCCGGGCCCGACGGCACCGTGCACCGGTACCGCAAGATCCACCCGTTCGGCTACGGCGGCGAGGACAAGCACTTCCGGGCCGGCGAGCAGTTCCGCACCATCACCATCGACGACGTCCGCGTCAGCATGTTCGTCTGCTACGACCTGCGCTTCGCCGACGAGTTCTGGCAGCTCGCCCGCGACACCGATGTGTACCTCGTGCCTGCCAACTGGCCCGAGCCCCGGCGCACCCATTGGATGTCGCTGCTGCAGGCGCGCGCGATCGAGAACCTCGCCTACGTGGTCGGCTGCAACCGCGTGGGTGCGGGCGGTGGGCTCACCTACGTCGGCGACAGCCGCATCGTCGACCCGCTGGGCGAGTTCCTCGCCACGGGTGCCGTCGGCGAGACCGTCCTGCTGGCCGACGTCGACCCGGCCCACGTGACGGCCACCCGTCAGCGCTTCGGCTTCCTCGACGACCGCCGCTGAGCGAGACGCTCGATCGGTGGTTCCGATGCACCTCCGAACGGCACGGGCTTCACGCTTCGCATGGAGCACGGGAGCACGAGCGGTCAATGATGTCCGCGTGATCGAATCACGATTCGGGCGGGAGAGGTAGGCGGGAGTGGCCACACGCCGCGTCGAGCTGCTCGGCCCGTCCGTGCGGATCATCGTCGACGACGAGGCGGTCGTCGTCGGCGCGCCGCGCCTCGTCGAGTTGATCGCCGTGCTCGCAACGGGTGGAGGGCGTCGGGCCGCACATCAGATCAGCAACGCGCTGTGGGAAGCCGGGCGGTTGTCGGCGGACTCGGGCGCGTTGCGAGTCCTGGTCGCTCGGCTGAATCGCGTCGCCCGATCGTCGAGTCGGGAACGCCTCGTCGTGTACGAGGCCGGCGACTACCGATTCAACGATGACGTCGAGATCGACATCGTGCAGTTCCGTCGCGAAGCGCAGGCTGCACTGGGTCGGAGCGCGACCCGGGGGGAGATCGGTGGATTGTTCGACCGATGGGGGCTCGTGCGGTGGTCGAGCGTCACGGGTCTCGGCGAGTGGACCGACTTCCCATTCGCGTCGGACGAGGTACGGGTCCTGACCTCGCTCCGACATGAGCTCGTTGTCCGGTATGTCGAGGAAGGCCTCCAGTCCGGTTCGACCGATCTCGCACGCTTGATTCGGGCGGAGCTCGACATCGAGCCGTACGACGAACGGCTGTGGTGCCTGTTGATACGTGCGCTGTATCGGCTGGGTCAACAGGCTGCTGCGCTTCGCGCCTTCGAAGAAGTGCGCACGCTGTTGGTCGACGAGCTCGGCGTCGACCCGGGCCCAGAGCTGTGCGCTGTGCGCGACGCCGTGTTGCGGCACGACGAATCGCTGCAGCACGAAGCTGGGCTCACCGAGCGTCGGCGCATGGTGTCGCCGCTCGCTCAGGAGGCGCAGCGACCGTTGTGGGGCCGCGAAGCTGAGTTGGAACGCCTGGTGGCGTCGTCGACGCCGAGCACGTCGTGTCCGGTGGTTGTCGTTCTTGGAGAGGCGGGGATCGGGAAGACGCATCTGCTCGCCCACGCGGCTGAGGGGCACACCCGTCAGGGCCACGCAGTGGTGTACTCGGCGGTCGACGATGAGGATCTCGATCCCTACGCCTCGATCGGGGGATGGCTCGATGGTCTCGTTCCCCTCGTCGGACGGTCTCGCGCGTTCCAGGCGGTAGGGGAGTTGATCGATCCGCTCGGAACGGTCGACTCGGCCCTGTTCGGCCGGAGCCAGTACCAGCCATCGAGTTCGCATCGACATCACCTGCTCGTTGCCGAAGCGATGGCTGCCCTCATCGAAACCGCAGCTCGCGAACGGCCGATCCTGTTGATCCTCGACGACGTGCACTGGTTGACACCGACGGTGGACAGCGTGGTCCGTTCACTGATCACACGGTCGTGGCGTGGTGCAGTGGCGGTCATCGTGGCGGCCAGGACGACCGATGCGAGTGAGCCGCTCTGGCCCGGGTCCGACCATGCGAGCATCGTGTCCGACACGATGCTGTTGGCCGGTCTCGCCGATGGGGCGGTCAGCGGGCTCATCGAGGAGTCGCTGGGCGACCTCGGTCGAGCGGTGCAGGAAGCCGCTGGTAATCCGTTCGTCGTGGGTCTGCTCGCAGCAGAACGGCAGACATCGGTCCATGCTGCGATCGAGGCGCGCTTGTCCAGGCTGCCGGGCTGGACCGTCGCGCTGGCCGAGACGGTCGCTCTCGGCGCAAATCGGATGGGGCTGGACGAGCTCACGGCTCTCCACGGTCGGCCACCCTCGGAGGTGATCGTCGGGATGCGGTCGCTTCGACGAGCGGGCATCGTCACGAGTTGGAGTTCCGAACGACGTTGGTCGATCAGCCATCGCCTGTTCCGCGATGCGATCGTCGGTCGGATCCCCGTCGGCGCACGAACCGACAGACATCACCAGATCGCCGACCTGTTGCTGCGCAGCGAGCAACGCGAGGTGTACCGCATCGCGCATCACCAGCTCGCTGCCGGTGCCGCCTCGCCCGTGCGAGAGCGCCTCGATGCGGTGATGAGTTCGGCCAGTGCGGCACTGCGATCAGGCGCCGTCGACGAGGCCGACCAGATGTTGGACGAGGCGATGGGCCTGCTCGACCAACTCGACGTGTACGACGAGG
Source organism: Actinomycetota bacterium (assembly GCA_963169665.1). GTDB lineage: Bacteria > Actinomycetota > Acidimicrobiia > Acidimicrobiales > Ilumatobacteraceae > VFMC01. Next base: position 42,484 of record CAUJET010000006.1, read on the forward strand.
CAGTACCCGGTCTGCAGCTGGAGACGGATCTGCGACGAGCCGAAGTGTCGATCCTTCGGGGCGAGCGAACAGCGGCAGAGAGGCTGTTGGACGACATCGTCGACCGAGCGATCGCGATCGACGATCTGCGAGTTCTGGTCGACGCAGCGATCGGGCCCGCAGCACTCGGCGCCGCGGGCGTGCTCGGCTCGTCGTCGCAACACGAACGGCTCCAGCGCGCGCACGCCCACATCGGTGATCGGCCCGCGCCACGCGTCGTGGAGCTGCGGTCCCGACTGGTTCGAATGGCCCGGCGACCGGGCGACCATCCGCGCTACGACGACCTGGTCGATCAACTGCTGTCGGCTGCTCGCGCATCCGGTGACGCAGCCGGCCTCGCTCATGCGATCTACGCCGCCCACAAGGTCAGGTATCCGTTCTTTCAGCCACTCGCCGAGTTGGAGCCACTACGCGAAGCGGAGACGCTCGCTGCGAACGTCGATACGGAACTGTGGGCGCTTGCCATCCAAGCGCAGGCAGTCGTGCAGATCACCGCAGGCCGGATCGATGCTGGGATGGACACCGCCGAGCGTGCACACCACGTCGCATCCCGATCGCACCTGCCACGCCGCATCTGGGATCAGATGACCTTCCGAGGCGCGCTCGCCGTGTGCGAAGGTGACCTCGACCTGGCCCGGTCCCAGGCAGATCAAGCGTTCGAGTTCGGGGCCGAGTGGGACATCAGCGACGCAGCCACCACCTACGCGATGCAGCAGTTCGTCATCATGTGGCACGACGGCCGACTCGCGACGCTCGGCCCGGCGATCGATGCACTCGGCGCGACCGCCGACTCGATTCCCGGGCTCGTGGCAGCGCGCGGCCTGGTCGCTGCCGCATCGGGGGATGCCGCCACCGCGGCAGCGTGCCTCGCCGAGTGCCATGCCGTCCTCGAGACGTCGAGCGTCGATGACCAGAAGCTCACCCTGCTCTGCCTCGCTGCCCAGCTCGCCCTCGACATCGGCCCCGAGGTCGACCCCGACACCTGCGCCTGGTTGATGGACGGGCTCCTGCCCTTCTCTGGGACGATCGAGACGAACCTGGTTCTGGTCCTCGGACCCGTCGATCGTCTGATCGGAGGCCTCCTCGGCCGCCTTGGCGACATCACGGGCGCACGTGAGCGCCTCGAGCGGACAGCGGTTGCCATGCACTCGGTCGGCTGGCCGCTGCACGAAGCGTGGTCCTTGGCCGACCTTGCGACCCTCATCGCCGAACACGACTCGCAAGACGCCGCGAGCGCGGCAGCCAGAGCAAGCCTCATCGCGCACACACACGGCCTGGTCTTCATTGGCTGCCAGGCGGACGTCGCGCCTCACCCGTCCGACCGCTTCGGCCACTGAGCTTCAGCACCCACGTGGGCGGCGACAGCAACCGCTCTCGGACTCGGTTGCTGTAACTGAGTTGTTACGGGCGCCGATCAACATCCTGACCACCAATGGATGTTGTGACGGGGGCGGAACATGTGGCGACGACCGGATCACCTCGACGCGGAGGACTGCGCGAACGACCCGCGAACCATCAACGTTCGCGCTACACATCAGCGCCGCCTGTCCGAGGCTCTCTCGATGTCTCGCGGTCGGATCAGGTCGGGCGGCGTCGCGTCGTTGCTCGCCCTCGTCACCACGACTGTCACCGTGGCGAGCGCTGCCAACGTCAACGTCGTTGAAGCGGCAGCGGGCGACACGGTGCTCGTTTCCGGTGCGATCGACTTCAACGGATGGGCGGGCTACCCGGTGCCCGCCACGCCGACCCCTGCTGAGGAGGCCCGCTACACGGTCTATGCGACGAAGGTGGCTTTCGACCGGTCCGGCACGGTGTTCGTACGGGACTACGACACCATCGTCAGAGTCGACCCGGTCACAGGCGTCACTCAACGAGTCGCCGGGCCTGCAACGTATCCGGGCGCAACCACCGTTCCCGACGGCATCGGCGAAGACTCGCTGACGATCGGAACCGGATGGTCGTACAACTTCGCAGTCCTCGACGACGGCCGAATGCTGTTCGACGACCAAGACTCGGGCGAAACCCAGGCGCCGCAGGTGTTCTCAGCGCCCGCTGCAGGCGGGCCCGTCGAGTTGTTCACCGGCGATGGCACAAGAGGTCTCCCGACGCCGGGGGCGCAGGCGTCGGCGACTTCACTCGACGCGGTCAATGGCCTGTATGCGGCTTCGGGCGGGGCGGCGTGGATCCTCGGCGGATACGACGACACATTCACATCTCAGTATGCGCATTTCGTCGCCGCAGACGGGACCATCTCGACGCACACGTTTCCGGTCGAGCCGAACGGCGGAATCTGGCCTGTCGGCGCGTCCGGCGACGTGCTGGTGACGATCGGGTCCGTCGGCATTCAGATCGGGCCGAACCTGTGGCAGTACAGTTCGTCGCTGCACGCACTCGACCCGTCAGGATCCGTGGTTAGTACACCTGTGACGGGGGCCTGCGGCGCCTACAGCGGCTATTACCCAGGGAATGGCTTCGCGTCGGTGACGTCGGTGCGTTACTTCGCTGTGGACGAGGGCCAGTCTCCGCCCGATCTCGTCGAATGCACGGTCGACCGTGCCACGGGTATGTCGGTGGCCAAGCCGATCGACGCCAGTCTCGGTGAGTGGCTCAGCGGCAGCGACGACGGCACCGTCACCCGCGGTCTCACCTCACCGGTCGAGTGGGACCCGATCTCCGAGTCGTGGTGGTTCGTCGGGAGATCGGACCGACTCTCGGACAATCGGAACTCCCACGGGCTGTATCGGCACAGCCCCGAGCTTCCCTCCGTCCCGGACGGCACCATCACCGTCGGTGTGGCTACGTCTCCAGCTGGTGGCGCAGGCACGGTCGGCTTCGCTGCGCCGTTCGGCACGACCCTGGGCCACGGTATCCAGTCGTCTCCCATTGCGGTGGCGGCCGGCACCCGCCTGGTTGCGACGACGGTGACGCCAGGTTGGGCGATCTCCGGGGTTGTCTGCGATGACACCGACTCTGGCGCGGACGCCGGCCCGGACACGGTGTCGTTCATGGTGGATCCGGACGAGGACGTGTTCTGCAGCGTCACGATCGCCGAGACGACGGCCGACGTGTCGATCACCAAGACGGTCGACCAGGCGACCGTGGTCGAGGGTGGCACCTTGACGTACACCTTGACAGCGACCAACAGCGGGCCTGGCGTCGCGACCGAAGTCGTGCTGTTCGACGCCTTGCCCGGTGGCGTGGTGTTCGCTGAAGCGGGTGCAGACTGCGTCCACGATGGTCAGCCGTCAGGCGGCGGTGTGGTCTGCAACGTGAATGACGTAGCGGCAGGCGAGAGCGTGACCCGGACCATCAGGGTGATTGCAGGTCGTGAGGGTGTCGTGGCGAACAGCGCCATGGTGGCGTCAGCGTCAGCCGACAGCGACCCGGCCGACAACGGCAGCGCCACGGTCTTCGTCGACGTGGTGCCATCGGAGTTCAACCCGTGCCAAACCGGCCCTAGCCACGAGCTGTGGGCGTCCGGCGAGAACTACTTCGGCACGCTCGGCTCGTTGATTCCGGGAAGCATCTCGACCCCGGTACCGGTCAATCTGCTGCGCAACGTCCGTCAGGTGAGCAGCGGCCTCGTGGCAACGTATGCCGTGCTTGACGATGGCACCGTCTGCAGCTGGGGTTACTCCACCGATTTCGGCTCACTCGGCCGTCCGGGAGGAGTCGAGTCGCCAGGCATGTACGGCGGCGCCCGTCCTGTGCCCCGTCCGGTGCGCGATCAGTTCGGCGCTCCTCTCAGAGCGAGCAAGGTCATCGCAGGATTCATGAACGTCGGCTATGCCATTGTCGACCCCGACGGTGACGGTGCTGGTGTGCTCGTCGGCTGGGGGGCGAACGCCACCGGTCTGGTCAGGCCTGGCACCCTGGGTGGATCGTTCCGCTCTGCGGTGGCGGTGCCGATTCCCGGCAATCGCGACGTCCGTGACGTGAGCTCCGATGGCTATATGACCGCTGTGATCGCCGGCGATTCGCGAGTGTTCACCTGGGGCGACGATAGCTCCGGCGACCTCGGCCCGGTGCCCGGCGACCAGACGGGATCGGAACCGATCGACATCACCGACTTTTTTCCGCTGCGACCAGGAGAACTTCCCGATCGGGTCTTCGTGATGGACGGGCACACGGTCGTGGTTACCGACCAGGGACGCGGCTTGTGCTTCGCTGCGATCGGGCCGCAGGGCGGCCCGTTGTGCGACGAGACGATCCCGGTGGTCTTCGAGACGACGGACGAGATCGTCTCGATCGACGGGGCTCAGAACGTCCGAGCGATCTCCATGGTCCTCGATGACGACGGCGACGGAGCTGGTGATGTGCACAGCTGGGGCCCGTATCCTGGCAACGGCGAGCTGTTGGGTACCGGTCGTGGTTTGCTGCGAGCTGCCGTCGGTGAGCCGGTGACCCAGGTGAGCTTCGGCATCAGCCATGTGTTGGCGCTCGGGCAGTCGGGCCAGGTGTGGGGGTGGGGTTCGCCGGAGTTCGGCAAGCTCGGAGGCGGCGGCTACGGCAGCGTCGTGTTGTTCCCTGTGCCGTTCGGAGTGGACAACGCCAACATGATCGAGGCCGGTGGCAACTCGAGCTTCGTACGGGGTGATCCGAGATCGACTCCGACGCGCTTCGAGTCGCGCTATGTGAACCTGGCGCGCGGTGCCATCGGTGGCACCGACACCGAACTCGATGGAGCGACGGCAGCAGATCGGATCGAGACGTCGGTGACGAACTCGAGTTCACTGGCGAGTGGTTCAGGTGAGCTCGGTGCCGTAATCACGGAAGGACCGCTCGACCCGGCGATCGCGCCGAACATCGTCGGCTATCAGGCCCTTGGTGAGACCGTGAGCATCAGCACGGGGGACGTGAACGCAGCGAGCCCTCCGCCTCCGAACGACCCGTTCCTCATCCGCTTCGATCTCTACCTCACGCCAGCGCAGCGGGCGACACAGACTGCATTCGGCGGGTTCGTCGAGGACCTGGCGGTGCTGCGCAACAATACGGTCGTCCCCGACTGCACGACGCCGGCGGCGCCCCATCCTGAGGATCCGTGCGTCAGGACTCGTGTCTTCGACGCGGCGACGGGCAACGCCTTGATCACGGTGGCGACGACTCGCTTCTCGACGTGGACCTTCGCCGCGCCGATCCCAGGTGTCGACGCTGGTGGCACCTACTCGGCGATCGAGGGCACGCCGACACCTCTGGCTGGCTCGGCGTCCGGTGTCACGGCTGCAGGAACACACGTCGAGTGGAGGTCACCCTCGGGGTCGTTCGACAACCCGGGCGATCTCGCGACCACCTTCACGGGTGACGACGATGGTGTCGTCCCCGTCCTTCTGATCGCCATCACGGCCGAACAGACCGGCAGCGACGAGACCGAGATCGTGGTGACCAACGCGCCCCCGACCATCGACGACGTGACGGTGCCGGCATCGGTAGCTCCTGGTGGCTCAGTGTCGTTGGCAGCCACGTTCACCGACCTGGGTCGATTCGACACGCACGACGTCACCATCGACTGGGGTGACGGCGCCGGTGCGACGCAACTGGGCAGCACGACACCCGGAGGCGGTTCGATCGACGCGACCCACGTCTATTCGGCGGCCGGATCGTTCACGGCGACGATCACCGTCACCGATGACGATGGCGGAACGGTCAGCACCACACGCTCGATCGTGGTGACTGCGGCCAACGCTGCGCCAACCGTGCGAGCCGATATGGGGGTGACGGGGCTCGACGAGATCGGCTTCCAATCGAACATCGTGCTGATCAACGGTTCGTTTTCCGACCCGAACGGCCCCGGACCCCTCCGAGCGTCGGTTCGCTGGTCCGCTACGGGCTCGTTCACCCCGCTGATCCTCAACAGCAACGGTGAATTCGTCGCTGGGTACATCTACGGAACGAAAGGTGTCCGAACGGTGACCGTGAGAATCTGTGGTGCCCAGGGCGCCTGCGGATTCGATGACATCACCGTGCGCACCGGGGTGACCCAGAAGATCACACCGGTCCGAGAATGCGTCCTCGACCGTGGCAGCGGCACCTCGCCCCGCTATCTGGCCAGATGGGGATACGACAACCCAGCTCCGTTCGCCATCGCCGTCCCTTCCATTCCGATGTTGGAGAACACCTTCAGCACATCACCGTTCCTTCGAGGCCAGCCGCAGATCTTCCATCCGGGCCAGATGCGTGAGGTGTTCACCACGCCGTTCAACGCCGGCACCCCGACCTGGCGCATCAACGGAAAGACTGCTGCCGCATCGCGCACCAGCACCCGCTGCTGAGGCCCTGCCCGCTCGACCCCGACGCGGCGGCCAACTAGCCGTGAGAAGGTCAGGCCAGCGTGGCGAGGCGCGCGACCGCCTCGTCGAGCACCTCGGGGCGCTTGCAGAACGCGAAGCGCACGAGGTGCCGGCCCTCGTGGCGGTTCGCGTAGAACACTTCGTTCGGGATCGCCACCACGCCGCACCGGTGCGGCAGCTCGCGGCAGAACGCCATGCCGTCGCCGTCGGCGCGGACCGGGCGGATGTCGACGGTGACGAAGTAGGTGCCGCTCGTGGGATACACGTCGAACCCCGCCTGCACGAGTCCGGGCAGCAGCCGGTCGCGCTTGGCCTGCATGTCGGCCGACACTCCGTGGAAGAAGGCGTCGTCGAGCATCAGCCCGGCGGCGATGCCCACCTGGAACGGGCCGCCGTTGACGTAGGTGAGGAACTGCTTCGCGGTGCGCGCGGCAGCGATCAGCTCCGGCGGCCCGCACAGCCAGCCGATCTTCCAGCCCGTGGTGTTGAACGTCTTGCCGCCGCTCGAGATGCTGAGCGTGCGCTCGCGCATCCCCGGCAGGGTGGCCATCGCGACGTGCTCGGCGCCGTCGAACAGCAGGTGCTCGTACACCTCGTCGGTGAGCACGATCAGGTCGTGCTCGATCGCGAGGTCGGCGATCACCTGCATCTCGGCCCGGTCGAGCACCTTGCCGGTCGGGTTGTGCGGCGTGTTGACCAGCAGCAGCTTCGTCTTCGGTGTGATCGCGGCGCGCAGGTCGTCGACGTCGAAGCCGTACGACGGCGGGCGTAGCGTGACCGGGCGGGCCGTCGCGCCCGCGAGCGCGATGCAGGCCTGGTAGCTGTCGTACATCGGCTCGAACAGCACGACCTCGTCGCCGGTGTCGAGCAGGCCGAGCAGGGCACCGGCGAGGGCCTCGGTCGCGCCGGCCGTCACCAGCACCTCGGTGTCCGGGTCGTACGAGAGCCCGTAGAACCGCTGCTGGTGATGGGCGATCGCCTGGCGCAGCACGGGCAGCCCGGGTCCCGGCGGGTACTGGTTGTGCCCGCCACGGATGGCGTCGACCGCCGCGTCGAGCACCTCGATCGGGCCGTCGGTGTCGGGAAACCCCTGGCCGAGGTTCACGCTGCCGGTGGCGGCCGCCAGCGCGCTCATCTCGGCGAAGATCGTCGTGCCGAAGCCCTGGAGCTTCGCGGTGAGGTACGGAACCCGGCTGCTGGTCACGGCGAGAGCGTAGGCGGTGCCGGGCGGACCACCTCAGCCGTCGATCAGCCGTCGATCAGCCGTCGACGCACGCCTGGGCGATCGAGGCGTCGCTGCAGAACTGCCGGCCGAGGGCGAGCGTCATCACGACCGGGCCGTCACCGCTTTGGACGAACTCGGCGAGCACCGTGTCGCCGAACGAGCCGTCGTCGACGACGACCACCGTCTGGTCCGACACCGTCGAGTCACCCGTGACGGTGAGCACCGACGGCGGTGGGCACGGATCCGGAACGTCGCCGCCCAACGCCACCACCCAGTCCGACAGGATGTCGCACGCATCGTCCGTGGTCTCGAAGGCGACCGACGAGTACCAACGGACGAGGATCGGGCAGCTGCCGTCGGAGCACAGTTCCTGGCGGAACACGCCCCGGTCGTCGTAGGGCAGCGCGCCGCTCGGGTCGGCCGCGGGGGCCTCGACCGGCACGAACCCCTCCGGGGTCGGCGCCTCCATCAACCGGTCGGCCGCCTCACGGAGCGCGTCGTCGGACGGCGCGCCCGAGCAGCCGGTGACGAGGAGGGACAACGCCAGCGCCACGGCACCGGGGATCGATCGGCTCACCCCATCTCCACGGCGCACGGCGGGAGTCTGTCACGCCCGAGAACGGTGCTCAGGCCTCGGTGGGATCGAGCAGGTGCCCGGGCCCGAAGCTGGCCGGGAGGAGCTCGTCGATCGTGAACGTCCGGCGCACGCCCTCGGGCCCAGCCACGTGGACGAGCACGTCGAGATCGGCGAACTCGCGCAGCTTCTGGCGGCATCCGCCGCACGGCGTGCAGAGCAGCTCGCCCTCGCCGATCACGAGCACCTCGGCCACGCGACGGTCGCCGGCCGAGATCATCATCGACAGCGCGCCGCCCTCGGCGCACACGCCCTGCGGATAGGCAGCGTTCTCGACGTTGCAGCTCGCGTACACGGCACCCGAGGTCGTGCGGATCGCCGCGCCGACGTGGAAGTGCGAGTAGGGGGCGTAGGCGTTCGCCTGGACGGCCTTCGCTGCCTCGAAGAGGACCTGCACCTGTCGATCGTCGGGGGTCATGGCTGTCAGGTTAGGCCCGCTGTCTGCCACGATGGACCCCCATGGCCGACGCCTCCGACGCTCCCACCCCGGCTCCACGGGCCGCCGCCCCTCGGGGCCGACATCGCTTCCTGGGCAACGCGGTCGCACGCACCGTGCTGTCGATCTGGGCATGGTTCGTGCTCGGCCTCGTGATCATCATCTGGACACCGCTGGTGTTCCTGGTGTGGCTTGTCACGTTGCCGTTCGACCGCGGCCACTACGCCGCCGGCTACCTGTTCCGCAAGCTCTGTGTCGCGCACCAGATCCTGAACCCGCTGTGGACCTTCCGCACCACCGGCACCAACATCGCCGACCCGCGCCGGCCCTACGTCGTGGTCGCCAACCACCAGAGCTTCGTCGACATCCTGCTCATCTCGCACCTGCCGTGGGAGATGAAGTGGCTCTCGAAGCAGCACTTCTTCCGCTTCCCGCTCGTCGGCTGGATGATGCGCATGGCGGGCGACATCCGCCTCGTGCGCGGCGAGCGCGACAGCGTCGTGCAGGCCATGGCCGCCTGCAAGGACCGGCTCGAGAAGAAGACCAGCGTGATGATCTTCCCCGAGGGCACGCGGTCGCGTGACGGCGAGTTGAAGGCGTTCAAGGACGGCGCGTTCCGCCTCGCGATCGAGAACCAGGTGCCGATCCTGCCGCTCGCGGTGAACGGGGCGTACGACGCGATGGTGAAGGGCGATTGGCGCTTCGGCGTCAGCGACGCCGAAGTGCGCGTGCTGGCGCCGATCATGACCGAGGGCCTCACCCTCGCCGATCTGCCGTCGCTGCGCGATCGAACTCACCAGGTGATCGCCGATGCGGTGCACGACATGCGCGGCATGCCCCGCACCACGGACACGGACGGAACGGCATGACGGGTCGTCTCCAGCTTCATCCCGAGGTCGCCGCGGCAGTTCGCGACGGCCGACCGGTCGTCGCGCTCGAGTCGACGATCATCAGCCACGGCATGCCGTATCCCACCAACGTGGCGATGGCGAACGAGGTGGAGTCGATCGTGCGGGCCAACGGCGCCGTGCCGGCCACCATCGCCGTGCTCGACGGGGTCGCGCACGTCGGGCTGTCGCCCGAACATCTCGAACTGCTCGCGACCCACCCCGAGGTGCACAAGGCCACGACGCGCGACCTGCCCTGGCTGCTCGCCATGGGCAAGCACGGCGCCACGACGGTCGCCGCCACCATGCGCCTCGCGGCGCGTGCCGGCATCCGCGTGTTCGCAACAGGCGGCATCGGCGGGGTGCACCGCGGCGCCGGGACGAGCTTCGACATCAGCGCCGATCTCACCGAGATGGCGGCCGTGCCGGTGGCGGTCGTGTCCGCCGGTGTGAAGTCGATCCTCGACATCGGGCTCACGCTCGAGCGGATGGAGACCCTCGGCGTGCCCGTCGTGGTGAACGGCAGCGACGACTTCCCGTCGTTCTATTCGCGCACGAGTGGCTTCGCCGCCCCGCGCCGGCTCGACGGCGCCGCCGAGATCGCCCGCTTCCTCCACGCCGCGTGGGGTCCCGAGCTCGCACTCACCACCGGTGTGAGCATCGCCAACCCGATCCCCACGGCCGACGAGATCCCTGCCGACGAGATCGGCCAGGTGATCGAGGATGCGCTCGCCGAACTCGACCGCCAGGGCATCTCCGGCCAGGACGTCACCCCGTTCCTGCTCGCCAACGTCGTCGAGCGCACCGGCGGTCGCAGCCTCACCGCCAACCTGGCGTTGGTGCGCAACAACGCGACGGTCGCCGCGCAGATCGCCGTCGAGTACGCGTCACTGGCCCGGGGAGCCTGACATGGGTCTCCGGCAGTTCTATGCCGAGCGGGTGCTGCCGGTCGTGATCGACAAGGCGTGCGCCTCGCCCGGGTTCAGCGAACCCCGCGCCGCCGTCGTCGCCGACACACACGGAACCGTCCTCGAGATCGGTTTCGGGTCGGGTCACAACCTGCGCCACTACCCCGTCACCGTCGAGCGACTGCTCGCCGTCGAACCGGCGGCGCGGGCCATCGAGCTCGCCCGACCGCGGATCGAGCGGGTGTCGTTCGACGTGGAGGTCGTGGGCCTCGACGGTCAACGCCTGCCGGTCGACGACCAGAGCGTCGACTGCGTGGTCTCGACGTTCACGCTGTGCACGATCCCCGACGTGAACGCTGCGCTCGCCGAGGTACGACGGGTGCTCCGTCCGGGCGGCACCTTCCACGTGCTCGAGCACGGTCTCGCCGACGACGAGGGCATCCAGCGGTGGCAGCACCGCGTGAACCCGATCCAGCGGCGCGTCGCGGGTGGCTGCCACACCAATCGACACATCCCCGAGCTCCTGGCCGGATCGGGCTTCCGTTGGGACGAGCTGCACCGCTGGTACGCGGGACGCCCGAAGACCCTCACAGCCCTCACCCGCACCGTCGCCACCGTCGGCTGAGGGGCGCCGCTCGCCCGGGACCGGCTGCCGGGTCCTGCTCGCCCGGCGCGGCATCGATCAGGGACGGGCGATCGTCTGCGGTACCCACCCGAGCACCTCGTCGACGTCGCGCCAGGCGGCGCGTTCGCGGGTGACGGTGGCTCGCCGGATCCGGTCGAGTCGGAACATCCGGCCGCCCTCGCGGAGCCGGCACCAGCCGATGAGGTACCACCCGTCGGTGGCACCGGTGAACCCGTGTGCCTCGACGGCACGGGTCGTCGCGGCACCGCCTGCGTCGACGTACTGGATGCGGACCACCGACCGGTCGCGGACGGCCGCCTCGACGGCACGCTGCACCGCCGGGCGGGCTCGGGGCGCGTCTGGCACCACGGCGCGCAGACGTTCGCGGAGTTCCTCCACCCCTACCCGGGTCGAGTCCGGCAGCGCATCGAGCAGGCGCCGGGTCGCCGTCGTCGCCGCGTCACCGAACGGCATGCCCTCGGCGACCTTGGCCGCGAGCAACAGGGCGACGACCTCCTCCGGCCCGAGGCTGAACACCGCCCGGCCCCTGACGGGCGAGAGTCGGT
>CAUJET010000007.1 GCA_963169665.1 Actinomycetota bacterium
GTGATCCCCGGTGGGGTGCAGAGTTGGTCGAAGTCCGAGCACCTGTCGCGGATGCGTGCGAGCCGCCGGTTCGTGTTCACCCGCGAGCTCCTCTTCGACGAGCCGGTGGCCGGTGGCCCCGACCGGTTCGGTGCGCTGATGAAATACGTGTAGAAGGTGCCGTGGGAGACGCCGGCCGCCGCCGCGATGTCGGCCACCCGCGTGTCGAAGTAGCCCTCGCGTTCGAACACGAGCTGTGCCGCGGCGAGCAGTTCGGCCCGCCGGCGCTTGCTCTTCGGGGTGTTCTTCGGGACGTCGGCTCGCGCCATCGCGGGAAGACTACGACGTGTCGTCGAGGCGTCGTTCCACCGGACCCGGGAGGTCTCGATGCGGGCCGGCGATGAACGGGTGACGATGACCGGACGTTGACCGCCTGTTGACCCAGCCGTGGGAAGGTGCCCCTGCGGATCGGTGGCGTGGCAGGCAGCCAAGTGCGTTTGGGAGAGCGCAGTGGGGTGTCTGGCGCACGTGGCCTCCTGTTGCACGTCGGCGTGCGATCGGGGGTGTCGAGCATCGCTCCGTAGGACGTCGGGGATGGGCGGATCACCCGATGTGCGAGTCGAGGGTGGGGAGGCAGCCCCGCCGAACCACCCTCACTCGCGAAGCACCCATGCGTGGGCGCAGCGGTTCGGTGACCGCCAGCGCGGTCGACGGCCCCCCGGCCGACCGCCTGGTGGTGCCGGCGCGATCGCGTGGTCTCGGGTAGGGCACACTCTGTTCGTCGTCCCCCCTCTGTCCGCCCCTTCCCACTGGTTCCACTGGACGTGTCGCGCACGATGAAACCGCATCCCTGGTTCGAGTCCACCACCGATCTCGTGGTGATGAGCCATCACGGCCGTGCCGACGCGAAGGCGCATGCCGGGAGCCTCGAGGCGCTGCGTGCGGCGTACCGTGCCGGCTACCGCTGGTTCCAGGTCGACGTCGTGGCGATCAAGGACGACCTCGTGTCGATGCACGCCGTGCTCGGCTGGAAGCCCGGATACCGGGGGATGACCCGCGAGGAGGTGAGCCGGCGGAAGGGCTACCAGGTGCCCACGCTGTCGGAGATCCTCGACGATCCAGAGATGCGCGACGCCCGCTGGAACATCGAGGTGAAGTCGCAGACGGCGCTGCCGGCACTCATCGCGGTGCTGAAGCGCACGAAGGCGGTGAGCCGGGTGATGGTGTCGGCACCGGGCCACCCGAAGATCGTGCGTGAGGTGCGCGAGACGTTCGGGACGCTCGTCGCGGTCGCCGCTCCCGTACATCACGGCGGGGTGTTCGGGCGGTTGTTCCTGACGCCGAAGTTCGACCACGACGGGATGCAGGTGTTCCGGTGGTTCGGCCGCGGTGCGGGGGTCCGCCACGGGCACGGTCGGGTGCGGGTGCAGTCGTGGACGATCGCGGGCGCGAGCCAGCTCGATGCATGCCTCTCGGCCGGTTGCCATCCGGTGGTGAAGGACTCCGATGATGCACTGCGCCGGAAGTTGGAGGCGATCGGCCGGTGGCCCGACGTGCCGCAGACGTTGCAGCGCCGGACCGACACCATCGAGTTGGAGCCGCGGCCTCGTACCCCGATGCCACCCCCGCCGTCGCGACCGATCGAGGTGTTGATGCTCGGTGGCGGCGGATGGCGAGGAGCGTTCGGGTCGATCGGCTCGGTCGCCTACCTGCGGGCGACCGGGTCCTGGCAGCACATCCGCCACGTGGTCGCAATCAGCGGCGGCTCGTTCGTCGCTGCGGCCCTCGGCGCAGATGGGGTGGACGACGCCGACCCGTCACCCGCGTTGGCCGAGCTGGCGCGACGCATGATGGCGTTGCGGTGGCCGATGCGCCTCGCGTTCCTCCCGCTCGTGCTCCCGGTGGGCGTGCTGATGGCGATGCCGCTGGTGCTCGATGGCTGGTGGTCGTTGCTGTGGTTGCTGGTGCCGACGTCGTGCCTGTTCCTCGGCCGCTGGATCGTGAGTTTCGAGTGGCGGGCGATGATGCGTCGTCTGTTCCGCGACGGCCAGCCGCGCGCCACGGGTCGGCGGTACGTGGTGTGCGCGACCGGTCGGTCGTCGGCCCGGCCCTACTTCTTCGTCGGCGGCGACGTGAGCGACGTCGATGCCGGTACCACTGGCGCGGGTGGGGCTGACGAGCGCTGGGGCCGGATGGTGCCGGGTGACTGGAGGTGGAGCGACGCAGTCGTGTCGTCGACCGCACTGCCGTGGGTGAACGGGTTCCGCACCAAGGTCGATCCCGGCCTCGGCAGTGCGGGCGCGGCGGAGACGCTGATCGACGGGGGCGTGGTGGGGATCTTCGGTCGGCAATGGTTCGAGCAGACGTTGCTCGGGCCGGGCACGGGCGACACGCCACGCACGTTGGCGATCGACACGGGCCGCAAGCACCGCACGGGCGGGCGCTGGACCGAGCGGGTGATGGGCTTCCTGACGATCGGGATGCTGTCGCGGTGGGTGCAGATCGCGCTCGACGCGTCGTTCCGCAAGGAGATCGAGCGCGCGACACGCGCGGAGGCCGCCGCGGTGCCGGGCCAGGAGCTGATGAACCTGGTGCGCGTGGCCGAGACCGATGCCGGTGACCATCACGAGATCCTGGCGTTGCGCGACGAGGTGCTGCGCCGACTCGAGCACGGTCGCTGCATCGTGCGCCGGTTCGGCCTCACCGGCTTGTCGCGGCGCAACTGCCTCACGACCATCGTGGTGGCGGTGGTGGCGTGCACGGTCGACATCGAGCACGAGCCGGGCCCTGCGGTGGTGCGCTACCGGCTCGAGCAGGTGGGCCGCGAGCTGCAGATGCCGGGCGAGCTGGAGCGCATCTGGGACGAGCTCTGATCCGTCGCCGCACGCGCCCAGGGGTCGGTCGAGCGGGCGGTCAGTCGACGGGCAAGTCGTCGAGCACGCGCCACCACAGGTGCGGCGCACCCAGGCGGGCCACCATCTGGCGGGCGGTGGTGAGGTGCTCCTCGGTGAGAGCCCGGTCGCCCATGGTCGCAGCGAGGAGGGCCAGTCCGCCGTCGACGGGCCCATGGGTGTTGAGCCCGTTCCAGGTCATCTGGCCCGAGTAGGGCGCGAGTCGTTCGTACAGCACGCGGGCGAGATCGGCATCGGCGGCATGCCAGATCGGGACGCAGATCATGGTCGTCAACGCGGTCCAGGTGGTGTCCTCGACCAGGTTGAGCTTCCGTTCGTACAGCACGTCGAGGAAGGCGCGCACCTGCTGGCAGTCGCCCCTTGCGTCAGCGATCGCACAGGCGAGAGCGTGCCACGAGGTGAACTCGGGCTGTGCCGTCACCCGGTCGAGCACGAGGTCCCACAGTTCCCCGAGGCGGCCCTGGGTGGTGCGGACGGGGATGAGGAGCGCCGCGAACACCGAGATCGCCCACGTCTCTTCATAGCTGTTCACCGACGCCTCGAACGCCTCCATGGCGAACCGTTCCGCCTCGGCGAGATCGCCGCGGACGAACGCGTGCACCGATTCGGCCTGCAGGAGCCCGCGATCGCGGTTGCGTCGGCGCACCTTCGGCGTGAGCTCGCGGAGCCGTTCGATGCTGCGGTCGGCGATCGCACGGTCGGCGGACACCAGGCCGAGGCTGAGGAACACCCAGGCGGCCTCCCACTGGGCTTCGAGGTCGTCGAGTCGTGCGAGGTGTTCGGCGGCGTGCCAGCGCAACTGGAGGTCGGCCGGATGGGCGAGGCCGAGATGGGCGTTCATCAACACCGAGCGCACGAGGTGTTCGTTCTCGCTGCGGATCGCGATGTCGCGTGCCTCGAGGTACAGGCTGCGCCCGAGCGGCGATTCCTCGGACGAGGCCATCAACGTGGCGGCCGCAGCGCACAGCTCGGCACGGGCCTGGTCGCCGAGGTCGAGTCCGAGCGCGTACTCGAGATGTCGACGAGCGCGCGCGTCGACGCCGCCC
>CAUJET010000008.1 GCA_963169665.1 Actinomycetota bacterium
GCACGATCGCGGCGAGCGCCACGTCGTGAACCGCCGCCCCGCACCCAGTCCGCCGAGCGAGCCGAGGCCGGGATGGCACACGGCCCCGGGTCTACGCGTCGACCGCCATCGGGCGACGATGGCGCATCTCGCGTCGGTGTACCCCTGCCACACCGATACGGGCTTCGGAGAACGAGGCCCCTACATCGGCGTCAACGTCACCGGCGGTGGTTCCGGCTTCTTCTACGACCCGTTCGAGCTCTACCCCACCCACCTCACGAATCCGAACGTGCTCATCGTCGGGGACCTCGGCTTCGGGAAGTCCGCGCTCGTCAAGGCCATGCTCGGCCGAGAGCTCGCCGTCTACGGAGCCAAGCGACAGGTCACCATCCTCGACCCGAAAGGCGAATACGGCCCGTTCGCCGCCGCCCACGGCCTACCGGTGATCAAGCTCCGCCCGGGTGGAACCGATCGGCTCAACCCGCTCGACGCCCGGGGTGATCCGACCGAGACGGTGCGCCGCCAATCGCTCGCCACAGCGCTCGTCGCCGGAATACTCGGCCGACCGCTCGACCCGGTCGAGGATGCGGTGCTCGGTTGGGCGATCACCACGCTCGCCCGCCAAGAACGGTCGTTCACCTTCGCCGACGTGGCGGCCACCCTCGCCGACCCCGCCGACGAGCTGGTGGCTCTGTCACGGCGCACGCCGCTCGAGCTGACCCATGCCGCGACACCGGTCATCTTCGCCGTCGACAAGCTCCTCACCCGAACACTCGCGGGCATGTTCGACGGACCCACCACCGTCGACATCGACTGGGAGAACGGCCCTGGATTCGTCGTCGACCTCTCCGCCGTCTGGGGCGACGACGAAGCCCTCCCCCTCGTCATGCTCGCCGCGACCTCGTGGCTCGCGGCGACGCTTCAGCGCGACTCGCCTCGGCGGGTGTTGCAAGTGATCGACGAAGCATGGGCCGCCGTCCGCCACGGGGCGCGCCACTTCCAGGCCGCGATCAAGTTGTCACGGACCTTTGGTGTGTCCACCTGGTTGATCTGCCACCGGCCTGCGGACCTCTCGGCGCAATCGGATGACGGCACCGCCACCGCGAAGATCTCCGCCGGTCTGCTCTCCGACGTTCAGACCCGCATCATCTTCCGTCAGCCGCCCGATCAGGTGAACGTGGCCGCGGAGCTGTTCGGGCTCTCCGAACGCGAACGCGACTGGGTCGGACAGCTGGTCCGTGGTCGTGCCCTGTGGCGACTCCAGCGGCGTGGCGCCGTTGTGCACACGGTCCTCACCGAGGCGGAACGTCGGGTGTGTGACACGGACGGAGCTATGTCGGCATGAGCGGTAGCGGGAACCCGAGGGGGCCCCGCTGGGAGATCGCTCACGTACTCGCTCGCACCGATCTGGCGCGACTCCTCGACGAACTCGCCACCCCCGGCACCTACAACATCCGAGGTCGTCGATGGCACTGCCCGATGCCCGACCACGACGACCACCATGCCTCGGTCACCATCCACACCGATCACCGCGGCCACCAGCGTTGGCGGTGCTGGTCCGGCGACGACTCCCATCGAGGCGACGCCATCGACCTGGTCGTCGCGACCCAGCGAGTCAGCCGCGCCGATGCGATCAACACGCTGGCGAACCGCGCTGGCATGATCCCCGATCAGCCGCTGCCTGCCGTGACCCGCAAGCCGACCCCCACCGCGCGCCGCAACACCGCGCTCGACCCGGCGGTGGTCCGCTACGTGGAGGCTTGCGAGAAGATCCTGTGGGGTCACACGGGTGCTGCGGTCCGCGAATGGCTCCACGGACGAGGATTCGATGATGCGCTCCTGCGCGCGAACCACGTCGGAGCCGACCCTGGGCGGTCGATGATGCCTCGATTGCGTGGGCTGCCCCACGGCCACTCACTCGCCGCGACATTTCCCGCGCTCGATCCCGCCGGGCAGATCCGGTACGTGCAAGCGCGCTACCTCGATCCTGTGGGGTCGGACAAGTACGACAACCCCGCCGGCAGTCTCGGCGCCAACCCACGCCTGGCGTGGGCTCGCACCTCGGACGGACGAGCGACTCCAGGTGTTCTCCTCGTCACCGAGGGCATCCCCGACGCCCTCACCGCAGCTGAGGCCGGGTTCGCCGCGGTCGGCATCCTTGGCTCTCAGGCACCCGATGAGCGGGTCGCCGCGACACTCGCTCGTTCGGCGGCGTCGACTAGTCGGTCGCTGGTCGCGGTGATCGACGCGGATCCCGCCGGTCGCGCCTGGGGCAACCGGCTGGGTGACTTGCTCGCCGAGTTCGGTGCGGGGCTCGCGGTTACCGAGCCGCCGACCGGTGGGGACCTCAACTGTTGGGCTCGCTGTGACACCGATTGGTGGCAAACACTGCCGACGCCGCACGCAGGTCCCGAAGTCGAGCTTTCGGTCTCCGACGGATAGCTCCCTCACCGAGAGCCAGTCGCGACGGCTACAGGTGAGACGCTCGTTGACGCACGGCCTCTACGCAATCGTCGAAGGTCGGCTTGCTGGCGGACGGCCACAGGAGTTGGGCGAGTACCCGTTGCGCGTACTCGGCGCGTGCTGCCGCGATGTGGGGGCCATCGTTAAAGGCCGGGCTCGACGCAAAGCCACCGGTGGGACGGTCGATCGCGGGCATGTCCGCGGCGCGGGAGTAGGTGCACACGTCGCGGGCCAGGATCGCCACGCCGCACTCGTGGATCCCAGCGATGATCTCGGGGCGCACGACGAGTTGGTGGACGTCGCAGAAGTGGCGCGCTCCACGGATCGCGGCGGTCGGGTCGTCGCCGCTGTGTGCGGTGTGCAGCAGCACCAGCTTCTCGACCAGAGTTCGCCATGGGGCCTGGACTCGCACGACGACTGGTGTGGCCTCCTCGGCGCCTGCGATCTCATCGGCCGCGTGCACCGCGATGATCGACGACACCTCCAGCGGGGTCGCCGGCATCCCGCCACCGCGCGAACCGAGCTCGAGGAACACCCCCGGGGTGAGACCTGCCGTGTTCGGATCGTCGCCCGGCCGGTAGTGGAACCGTGCGCCGCGCTTGACGCCCTTCGACGTGGCCTCAGGAACCGGGGTCGCCGCGACGCCCGCGGCCTTGGCCGCGCCGTCGACGATCGCCTTCAGTACCCGATCGCGAACGCCGTTGCTGTCGTTCGCGGGCAGCACGACGAGGACGTCGACATCCTCGGAGAACCGTTCGATCAACCCGAATGCCTTCGACAAGCTCGTGCCTCCCTTGAACACGACCTCGACATCTGCCGCCGCCGCACCGGCGACGACTCCACGGAGGACTTCGGTGACCCAGAAGTCCTTCTCGATGTGCGCCGCGGGAATCCCGGTTCGGTCCGACACCGTGGACGCCAGCACGGCGACGGCATCAGGGTCCTCGACAAGACGGTCGGTCATCCGGCGATCACCGTCGACCACCGCTCGCGGGCTTTCACCCGCGGCTCCTCGATCGCTTCGGCACCCACGACCTGGGCGCGGATGGTGCCATCGTCGGCGAGCTTGCGGAGACGGCGAGCCACCTGCGGCCAGGACATCTCGGCCGCGTCGGGGTCGCGCAGCACTTCGAGCACCGCGACCTCTACCGGAGTCAACCGGTGCTCGCGCCGCGAGTAGGGCCGGGAGCGGAACCGCACGCCCGGGATCGGATCGGGTGCCGAGCCAGGCACCGCGACCTCGACCGTTGCCGGCACCTGGGTGGTCAGCCCGAGCAGGTGCGCCGCCGCGACACCACTCGGCCCCGAACCCGGACCTGCGACCGCGACGGCGACCTCGAGCGCGGAAGGGCGCGTCATCCCGAAGCGAGTCTGCTTCCCACGCCAGTACAGGCCCTTACGGACCCTGACCAGGTCACCTGACGCGGCGAGGCGACTCAACGCCGACTCCACCGCCCGATCGCTCCCCGCGAAGTCACGGCGACGAAAGAACGTGCCGTGCGCGGCGTGCTCGACCCGATGGCGAGCCTCACCCGAAACCGACGAACGCGACACCGTCCTCATGCCAGCAAACACTACCGGAAACCTCGCAGAATGCCAAGGGCCAAACCGCAGCCCACGAGCGTGGGATAACGACGGACAGTCGTGGCCGACAGCGGGCGCGAGCGGTCCGACTGTCGCGAGGGGCGGCGTATCGGGGTGGGTCATGCGGCGTGGAGGTGTTGATCGACATACGGCTGGAGCCGCGGCACGGCCCGAGCCGCGAGCTTGCGTTCGATGCCGTTCGCGGCGCGGGCGTCGGGGTCGACGATGCGACGGAGTCGATGCGCCCGGAAGGCTGCCCACATGCTGGCGGAAAGTTCGCCGGAGTCGACCGCGAGCTGGACTGCGGCGCAGAAGCGGTCCAGATCGAGCCGTTCTGCGACGTGGTCAGCGATGTCAGCCACCGAGCCACCGAGGTTCCGGGCCATGTCGTCGGGCTCGACCGGGACAATGGCGATCGGGTGCACGACGCCACGATGGCGGACGCGCTGAGCAGCCTTGAAGACGCGGTTGTGGGCCCGGTTGACGAGCCGCTTCGCCAGTCGTGGCCCGTCGAGGGGCGAGTCCATGATGACGAGGGCGAGTTCGCTGAGGGCGTCGGTTCGGTACTCCTCGGTCGCGGCTCGCCCGAGCCGGGCGCGCAGCAACGGAGCCAGGGCGTAGATCACGACGACTCCGGCCCGGTCATCGGCCCGGGCGATCGTGACGAGTTGTCGCAGGACCTGGTCGGAGCGGAGCGGATCGTTTCGAAAGCCGCGGATGGCAGCGACGACTTCGTCGAGGCCGGCCAGGTCGATCCGCCACTCGGCAGGCAACCCGGTTCGGCCGAGGTGGTGGTACTCGGCTTCGACGCTGCGGAAGAGGTTCATGGGAGGCTCCTTGCATTCGTTGGATTGCGTGCAGCGTCGGAAACGGCGGTCCCGGCACTGCTCCCGACCTCGCTCCCGGCGGACCTCCCATCTGGGACCTGTGACTCCCGATCACCCATGCGGCGTCGGTTGTGAACCGCCCGTCGGCTCCTCAGGGCCCTGCGCCGGGTGGCGATGTCGTTCTGGTCGTGCTGGGCGGGCTCGTGGCGGGATTGGGTGGTGTCGTATGGGGTGGTGCATGGCTCGCAGCCGTCGTGGCGGGCGGATCGCTGTCCGGGGGACTCACCGACGCGCTGACGGCAGCCGGTCGTCTGGCGTCGGCGCCTGGTGACCCGGCTGCCGCCTGGGGACCCGCTGCGTCAGGTCTGCCGGGGCCGGTCGTCTACTGGCTGTGCACTGCCGTGGTCGCCGCCTTGGTGGTCGCCGCGGCCATCGGGGTCGTGTGGCTGTGGCGCCGGTGGGTGGCTCCCCCACGAGTTCGCCTCGGTGTGCCGGCAGAGGCGCGTTTGGCACGCCGACGCGACGTGACACCGCTCGTCGTGTCCTCATCGACACCGCCCACCGGTCGTCTGCTGCTCGGTCGGCTCTCGCCGCGCGGTCCACTGCTGGCGACCGAGGATCGGGAGCGGCACCCGCTGCGCGGTCGGCGTGGCCGGGCGATCCAAGGTGATCGCGGCTCGGTGGCGTTGATCGGTCCGACCCGAGCTGGCAAGACCGTGCTCGCCTCCGCTGGGATCATCGGCTGGGACGGCCCGGTGGTGGCGTTGTCGGTCAAGCGCGATCTGTACGACTCGACCGCCGCGGCGCGCTCCACCCGCGGGGAGCTCGCCGTGTTCGACCCCGGCGGCGTGACCGGGCTCCCAACGGCGCGATGGACGCCGTTACGCGAGGTGACCACGACATCGGGCGCGTTGCGAGCCGGGCGGGCTCTCGCAGCGGCAATCCCGCGTCAGGGAGTCACGGGCGGCGACTTCTGGGCGACCCACGGCGAGACGCTCACCTCGGCCTACATGTGCCTCGCCGGACTCTCCCAACTGCTGCCCGGTGAGCGCGGCGCCAGGAACCCGTTGACGATCAGTCGGCTCGCGTCGTGGGCGTACATGCACGTCGGCATCACCGACCCGACCGTCAACGAACTCGTCCGGGCCGGGCTCGCGGATGACCAACCGCTCGAGGTCCGGCTTCTCGCGAACGACGCCGTGACGAAGCTGATGGCCTTCGAACAAGAGGACCCGCGGATCAGGGCAAGCATCTACGCGACCGCCCGGCTCGCCTTCGACGCGTGGACCGAACCATCGGTCGCGCATTCAGCGTCGCTGGACCCGCGTTCTGCTTACTGGTCCGACGAGCTGTGGGACCACACGCCGCGCTACGTCGACCTCGAGTGGCTCATGAAAGGCGACACGGGGCAGGCGAACACGCTCTACCTGACCGCGCCCGCCACCGAGTTCGCTCGCCTCGCGCCGGTGCTCGGTGGGCTGCTCGGCGACCTGCGCGAACAGATCCACGCGTGGGACATCGCCGGCCGGAAGCTGACCAAGCCGCTGCTGATCGTCATCGACGAAGCCGGACAACTGGAACTGCGGTGGCTACCGGAGGAGGTGTCGACCATCGCCGGGCTGGGCGGCATGTTCGTCACCGGATGGCAATCGCGCGCCCAGATCAACCAT
>CAUJET010000009.1 GCA_963169665.1 Actinomycetota bacterium
TCAACCTCGTCGACCAGCCGGCCGACGGCGACCCCGACGGTGTGAGCGAGTTGTGGTTCGACTCGATCGACGACTTCACCGCCGCGTACGCCACCGAGATCGGTCAGGCCGTCGTGGCCGACACCCTCGCCCACGTCGCCTCACGCCAACGCATGTTCGTCACCGAACACCCCATCGCCCCCTAGAGATCCGTGAGCGAAACGCCGCCAGACGCGGCGCTTGGCTCACGGACGACACGGATCCGTGAGCCAGACGCCGCGCCACGCGGCGTTTCGCTCACGGATGGGTGGCGAGGAAGGAATTCACGGCGGCGACGGTGCCGGGGAAGTCCTCCCAGTAGACCATGTGGCCGCAGTCGAGCCGGACGACGGACATCCGGTCGCCGAGCTGGGCGCGGAGGTCTGCTTCGAGCGCAGGCGTCACGAATGGAGCACCGTTGGCGGCGACGACGAGCGTGCGGGGTGCCGTGGGCAGCCGCGGGATCGGGCTGCACAGCTCGCCCCATCCGGTGACGATCGCAGGCGGGTGGAAGCGGTAGCGCCACCGGCCGTCGTCGCCCTGCACCAGGTGCTCGTCGAGATCCTCCTGCACCGCGTCGCGGATCGATTCGTTGCCCATCAGCCGGGCGTCCATCGCCTCGTCGGGCGACGCGAAGCCGCCGAAGGAGATCGCCGCCATGGCCATCGTGGTGCCGTTCTCGGCCGACGTGTGCAGCGCCGGGTCGAGCAGCACCAGCCGAGCCACACGCTCGGGCGCACGTGCGACCAGCGCCAACGCGATCGCGCCGCCGTAGCTGTGGCCGAGCACATCCACGCTGTCGAGACCGTACGCGTCGAGCGTGTCGAGCAGGTCGGTCACGTGCTGGGCGATGCTCCACGGTCCATCGCCGGTGGACCGTCCGTGACCGCGCAGGTCGACCGCGAGCGTGCGCCGATCGGGCCAGCCCTCGACGGCCGAGCGACGGAACCGGAGGCCGTGGCCGGTGATGCCGTGGACGGCGAGGAGCGGCGTGCCAGTGGGGGATCCGAGGTCGTGGACGTGGAGGGCGGTCATCAGCTCTTGAGCCTCGCACTGTCGGGGTCGTAGAGGGCGCGATCGTGACGAGTGGCCGGGATCGGCTCGCCGTAGACCTCGATGACGAAGTCGGTGCGGTCGGCGAGTTCGACCGGCAGGTAGCCGTAGGCGATCGGCTTGCCGACCGTGTGCCCGAAGTTGGCGCTCGTGGTGAAGCCCACCACCTCACCGTCAGCGATGATCGCCTCGCCGCTGACCGGGTAGGCCATCTGCTCGAGCGTGAACGTGCACAGCTTGCGGGTGATGCCCGCCTCCCGCTGGGCGACGAGCGCATCGCGTCCGCAGAAGTCGCCCTTGCCGAGGTTGACCCGCCAGGCGAGGCCGGCCTCCCACGGCGTGGTGTCGGGGGTGATGTCGGTGCTCCAGTACAGGTAGCCCTTCTCCATCCGCATCGTGTCGATCGTGCGGTAGCCCGCGTCGACGATGCCGTGCGGCTCACCGGCCGCACGCAGCAGTTCGTACACGTGGGCGGCGTACTCGGTGGGGATGTGCAGCTCCCAGCCCAGCTCACCGACATAGCCGATGCGCAGGGCCAGCACGGGCGCCGACCCGATGGTGATCTCCTTGGCGCGGGCGTACTTGAACGCCGCGTTGCTGACGTCCTCCTCGCACACGGCCTGCAACACGTCGCGGCTCTTCGGTCCGCACAGGTTGATGACGGCACGCGCACTGGTGAGGTCGCGGATCACGACCGAGCCGTCGTCCGGGGAGTTGGCGCGGATCCAGCCCATGTCGTGGGCGCCGAAAGCCGCGCCGGTCACCACGTACCAACTGTCGGGCGCGGTGCGGATCATCGTGAGGTCGCACTCGATGCCTCCCCGCTCGTTGCACAGCTGGGTGTAGGTGACCGTGCCGACGCTCTTGTCCATGTCGGCGACGCTCAACCACTGCACGGCCGCCAGTGCACCGGGACCGGTGATCTCGAACTTGGCGAAGCTGCTCTGGTCGATCAGGCCGACGCCGTTGCGGATCGCCTGGTGCGCAGCACCGACGTGCTCGAACCAGTTGGGCCGGCCGAACGACGGCCGGTCCACCGGGTCGACACCGTCGGGGGCGAACCAGTTGGGCCGCTCCCAACCACCGCGCGAACCGAGGACCGCGTTGCGGGCGGCGAGCGCATCGTGCAACGGACTGCGACGGATACCGCGAGCAGTGACCTTCTCGGAGCCCGGTGCGGACAGCTTGTAGTGGTGCGCGTACATCTCGACCATGCGGTCACGCATGAAGTGGCGCGTGGTGTGGTGGAACGCGAAGCGGCGCACGTCGAGCGGCCACAGGTCGAGCGACGGGCGCCCCTCGAGCATCCACTCGGCCATCATCTTCCCGGCGCCGCCGCCTGCGGCGATGCCGTACAGGAAACCCGTTGCGAGGTAGAAGTTGTCGAGCTCGGGCGCTCGGCCCATCACGAAGTCGGCGTCGGCGGTGTAGGGGATCGGGCCGTTGATGAGGCTGCGGATGCCGGCCTGCTCGAGCACGGGCGTGCGCTTCTGGGCCAGCTCGGCGAGCTGGGCGAAGCGGTCGAAGTTCGGGTCGAACAGCTTTCGCTGGAACGGATCGGGGATCCGCTCGTCCACCCCGAACGCGATCGTGTCGGGCTCGTAGCCGCCGACGAGGAGGCCGGGGCCGTCGGGCTTGTAGTACACGAGGTGATCGGGGTCGCGCATCGTCGGCATCTTCCCGAGCTCGACCGGCGTGTAGCCCTCGATCGGTCCGCTGAGGAGGTACTGGTGCTCCACCGCCACGGCGGGCACACGTGCACCGACGAGCTTGCCGACCTCCATGCCCCACATGCCGGCGGCGTTGACGATCATCTCGCACTCGATCGCCGACTCGGTGCCGTCGGTCGCCACCGTGTGCACGGTGGTGCAGCGACGACCGTCGACGTCGATCTTCACGACCTTGGTCTGCTCGCAGACGGTTGCACCGCGCATGCGCGCGCCACGAGCGATCGCCTGGGTGACGCTGGCCGGGTCGATGTAGCCGTCGGTGGGCAGGAACGCGGCGGCGAGCACGTCGGCCGTGCTCATCAGCGGGAAGAGTTCCTGCGCCTTCTGCGGGGAGATCACCTCCATCGGGAGGCCGAAGCTCTTGGCCATGGTGGTGAGCCGCTTGAGCTCCATCACGCGCTCGGGCGAGCAGGCGAGTCGCAGGCTGCCAGTCTCGTGCCAGTCGACGGCCTGGCCGGTCTCGGCCTCGAGCCCGCGGTACATCTCCACCGACTGCTCGAGCATGCGCGTGGTGTTGCGGCTCGAGCGCAGCTGGCCGACGAGGCCCGCCGCGTGCCAGGTGGCGCCATCGGTGAGCTGGTGCTGTTCGAGCAGCACGACGTCGGTCTCGCCCATCTTGGTCAGCCAGTAGGCGATCGAGCAGCCGAGGATGCCGCCGCCGATGATGACGATGCGGGCGCGTTCGGGAACCGGGTTGGTGGTCATGCGGTCAGGCCTTCACTCGGGCGTTGGTCGGGTCGTACAAGGGCTTGAGCGTCACCTCGGCGGGAACGCGTTCGGTGGCGACCTCGAGTTCGTAGGTGCCGCTCGTGACCCACTGGCCGAACTCGCCGACGGGGGCGGGCTGTTGCGGCCGCCGGACGTAGCCGAGCCCGATCGAGCGGTCGACCGTGTAGCCGAATCCGGCGCTGCTCAACCAGCCGACGCGCTCGCCGTCGCGGAAGATCGTCTCCCGACCGAGCAACACGATCGAGGGGTCGACGGTGAACGTGGCGAGCAGCTTGCCGATGCCGCGCTCGCGCTGGGCGACGATGGCGTCGCGGCCGAGGAAGTCGATGTCGGACTTCGTCTTCACCGCCCACCCGAGGCCGGCATCGAGCGGCGTGTGGTCGGGACCGATGTCGCTGCCCCACGCCCGGTAGCCCTTCTCCAGGCGGGTGCTCTCGATGGCGCGGTAGCCGGCGTTGACGAGGCCGTGGCCGGCACCGGCGGCCATCAACGTGTCGTACACCCGGGTGGCGTATTCGACGGGCAGGTGCAGCTCCCATCCGAGCTCGCCCATGTAGGTCACCCGCAGCGCGCGCACCGGGCAGCCGGCGATGCCGACGGTCTGCATGGTGCCGAACGGGAACGCATCGTTGTCGAGCGCGGCCGACGTGACCTCGCTCAGGATCGTGCGGCTGTTCGGACCCATCAGCGTCAGCACCGACCATGCGGAGGTGACGTCGAACAGCTGGGCGTTCGCTCCCGCCGGGATGGTGCGGCGGATCCAGTCGAAGTCGTGCGTGGCGTAGCCGGTGCCGGTGACGATGTAGAACTCGTCGTCGGCCACGCGACACACGGTGAGGTCGGCCTGGATGCCGCCCTTCGCGTCGAGCATCTGGGTGTAGGTGAGCGAGCCGACCGGCTTGTGCACGTCGTTGGCGCAGATCCAGTCGAGTGCGGCCATCGCGTCCGGGCCCTTGAGCGCGTACTTGGCGAAGCTCGTCTGGTCGACCAGCACCGCCGCCTCACGGCAGGCCCGGTGCTCGCGCCCGACGGCAGCGAACCAGTTCTGGCGTTCATAGGTGTACACGTCGTCGGCCGTCTCGCCGAGCGACACGTCGGCGAACCAGTTCGGGCGTTCCCAGCCGAGCTTCTCGCCGAAGCACGCGCCCTGCGCGAGCAGCTTCGAGTACAGCGGCGAGGTGCGAGCGGGGCGACCGCTGTGGTGCTCCTCGAACGGCCAGGCCATCGTGTAGTGCTTGCCGTAGGCCTCGAGCGTGCGGGTGCGCACCCAGTCGGTGTCCTGGTGCGGCCGGCCGAAGCGGCGGATGTCGACCACCCACAGGTCGTACGGCGCCCGGCCCTCGTGCACCCACTCGGCCAACGCCATGCCGGCGCCGCCACCGGCAGCGATGCCGAACGCGTTGAAGCCGGCGCCGACGAAGAAGTTCGCGAGCTCGGGCGCCTCGCCGAGGATGAAGTTGCCGTCGGGTGTGAAGCTCTCCGGACCGTTGATGAGCGTGCGGATGCCAGTGTTCGCGAGTTCGGGCACCCGGCCGATGGCGAGTTCCATCGTGGGCGCGAAGTGGTCCCAGTTGCTGTCGAGCAGTTGGAACTGGAACGGGCGGGGGATGCCCTTGGTGGCCCACGGGATCGGGTTCGGCTCATAGCCGCCCATCACCAGGCCGCCGACCTCCTCCTTGTAGTAGGTGAGCCGGTCGGGGTCGCGCAGGGTCGGGAGGTTGCGGGGCACCTCGGGGGAGAACTGCTCGGTGATGACGTACTGGTGCTCGACCGGCACGAGCGGCACGTTCACGCCGACCGTGGCGGCGAGGGCGCGGGTCCACTGGCCGCCGCAGACGACGACCTTCTCGCAGGCGATGGCGCCCCGGTTGGTGACCACTGCCTTGATGACGCCGTCGACCACGTCGATCCGCTCGACCTCGGTCTCCTCGGCGATCGTGACGCCCTGCATGCGAGCGCCCCTGGCGAGCGCCATCGTGATGTCACTCGGGTTCGCCTGGCCGTCGGTGGGCAGGAACGCCGCGCCCACCACGTCGTCGACCTCCATCAGCGGCCACAGGTCCTGGGCCTCCTTGGGGGAGAGGAGATGCATCTCCAACCCGAAGCTGGTGGCCGTGGTGGCCTGACGCTTCACCTCGGTCCAGCGCTCCTGGTTGCACGCGAGGCGCAGGCCGCCGTTCATCTTCCAGCCGGTCGCCTGGCCGGTCTCGGCCTCGAGTGTCTTGTACAGCTCCACCGAGCTGCCGAGCAGCTGCGTGATGTTGGCACTGGTGCGCAGCTGACCGACCAGGCCCGCTGCGTGGAAGGTGCTGCCCGACGTGAGCATGTGCTTCTCGACGAGCACCGTGTCGGTGTAGCCGAGCTTGCCCAGGTGATAGGCGGTGGAGCACCCGACGATGCCACCTCCGATGACGACCACTCGTGCCTGCGTGGGCAGCTCTGCCATGCGCGTCTCCTTCGCTCGTCGGCGACGTTAGTTCGCGCGTCCCCGTGAAAACGACAGATCTGGCGCTTCGTGTTGATTTGGTGGAGGATGGCGGGATGGGCCGGTACGAGCACGAGGTGATGAACGCCGTCGGTCTACGCGGCACCGTCTCGGTCCGCGAGCTGGCCTCGTTGCTCGACGTGAGCGACCAGACGATCCGTCGCATCGTGAAGCCGATGGTCGAGCGCGGCGAGGTGCGCAAGGTGCACGGTGCCATCACGGCGGTCACCACGTCGTCGGGTTCGGGCGACGCGCCGTTCCTCACCCGCATGAACGAAGCACGCGAGGCGAAGGTCGCGATCGCTGCCGAGGTCGCCAAGCTCGTGCACGACGGCGACAGCGTCGTGCTCGACACCGGCTCCACCACCGGCTACATCGCCCAGGCACTGCGGGGCCATCACGGACTCACCGTCGTGACCAACTCGTCGTTCGTCGCCACCACACTGGCCACCATCCCCGGGAACCGGGTGCACATGGCCGGCGTCGAGCTGCGCAACCACGACGGCGCCTCGTTCGACGCGTTCGCCTTCCAGGTGGTCCGCTCGATGAAGGTGCGGGTCGCGATCCTGTCGGCGTCGGCCGTCGACCCGAAACGAGGCCCGATGGTGCACGAGCACTGTGAGGCCGAGATGTCGGCCGCGATGGGCGGGATCGCGGAACTCCGGGTCATCGCAGTCGACGCGACCAAGTTCGGCCGCAGCGCCCTCGTCGCCCTGCCGCCGCTGCGCAAGGGCGATGTCGTCGTGACCGACCGACGTCCACCGGCCCTGATCACACGAGCCCTCCGCCCCGCCACCGTCATCACCCCGTCGTGAAGGTTCCGTGAGCCAAACGCCGCGTCACGCGGCGTCTCGCTCACGAACTCTCGGGGTCCGTGAGCGAAGCGCCGCGAGGTGCGGCGTTTCGCTCACGCAACCCTGTTGGCGGCTCGGAGCCGTCGGTAGGTCGCAACCAGTTCGGCGACGACGTCGGCCAGTCCGGTGTCGACCTCGGTGTCGGTCACCCGATCGACGAGCCATCCGATCTCACGGATCCGTCGGTCCCGTGCCTTGTCCAGCTGTGCGGATGCGCGACCGCCGTGCCAGGTCACGTGGTCGACCTCGATCGCCCAGCAGAGCTCCGGGATGGCGATGTCGGGGTGGATGACGATTCCATCGGCGAGTCGCAGATCGTGCTGGCGGACCATCCCTCGGACACCTGCCCGGCGCAGTGCATCGAACAGGCGCACCTCCAGATGCGAATCGGCAGGCTTCATCCACATCGGTCGGCTCTGGATCACCCGGGCGAATCGCTTCGAGCCGGGTCGAGCATGGTGGTAGAGCCGGAGACAGACGTGATGGAGTTCGAGCATCGTCACGAGGCGTAGATCGAGCAATTGTTCGATCACCGACTCGAGGTCGAGGTCGTTCATCACGGCACCCAGGTCGAACGCCAAGCGGGCCGGCGACACCACACGGATGCCGTCCGGCCTCGTATCGACATCGCCCTCGTCGAGCACGTTGCACCGGCGGAGTCGGATGCCCGGCCCGGTGAGTGTGTTCGCGAAGTGGGGCACCCTGACGTCGATCACGGTGACCTCGCCCATCCGACGGAGACCTCGGAGACGACCCGCTGCGCGCCCGGTGATCACGGCCCTCGGCTCGGCCAGACAGATCGCTCGACACCGACCTTCGAGCGTCTCGGGTGTCGAAGCGAGTCGATACACGCCATCGAAGATGCGGATCAGGACCCGCTCGGACACCATCCGCTGTCGCTGCTCGACGGTGACGCCGAGTGATCTCAGCTCGGCGTCGGACACGACACCGTGCCGATCGTGGACGTGATCGGCAAGAGCCGAATTGAACGCCGCCATCTGTCAGTTCCCCCTGTCGTTCGATCGACACTGCGCGGGGAACGCTCGGCGGAAGCTATCGAGCGCAGCGGGCGAGCAACACCACACGGAACCATCCGTGAGCGATGCGCCGCGTGACGCGGCGTTCGGCTCACGGATGTCGTTTGTCCGTGAGCGATGCGCCGCGTGTGGCGGCGTTTGGCTCACGGAACGTTCATCGGGGGTAAACGGAACACCTGTTCAGGGTGTGTGGGCGGGGTCTATGCTCCCGGCGCATGGGGACCTGTGGGGGGCGAGTGTGACGGATCCGATGATCGAGGTTCGGGGCCTGTGGAAGGTGTACGGGCACCGGGCGGAGCGGATCGTCGGGTCGCCCGAGGCCGATCTGCCCCGCAACGAGCTCGAGGCCCGCACCGGATGCGTCGTCGCGATGCGCGAGGTCGACCTCGACGTGGCCCAGGGCGAGGTCTTCGTCGTCATGGGCCTCTCCGGCAGCGGCAAGAGCACCCTCGTGCGGTGCCTCACCCGGCTCATCGAGCCCACCGCCGGCACGGTCCGGATCGGTGGCGTCGACGTCACCAAGGCCGACGACCAGCAGCTGCTCGACGTGCGTCGCCACAAGGTCTCGATGGTGTTCCAACACTTCGGTCTGCTCCCGCACCGCAGCCTCGTCGACAACGTCGCGTTCGGGCTCGAGCTGCAGGGTGCCGACAAGGCGCAACGGCGTGAGCTGGCGGCCAGCACGCTCGAACTCGTCGGGCTTCGCGGCATGGGGTCGTACAAGCCGCATCAGCTGAGCGGCGGTCAGCAGCAGCGCGTCGGCCTCGCCCGGGCGCTCGCCACCAACCCCGACATCCTGCTGTTCGACGAACCGTTCTCGGCGCTCGACCCGCTCATCCGCCGCGAGATGCAGGACGAGGTCATCCGCCTGCGCACCGAGGTGCGCAAGACGATGGTGTTCATCACCCACGACCTGTCGGAGGCACTGCGCCTCGGCGACCGCATCGCGATCATGCGTGACGGACGGTTCGTGCAGGTCGGTACACCGGCCGAGGTGGTGTTGAACCCCGCCGACGACTACGTGCGCAACTTCGTCCGCGACGTCCCCCGGTCGCACGTCGTTCCGGTCGACGCGATCATGGATCCGCTCGGCGACGGCCCCTACGGCGGCGACATCGCCGGCGACACCAAGGTGCGCGACGTCGTCGGTCGGGTCGCGACCACCGAGCTCCCGCTGCGGGTGATCGACCCCTCGGGCACGCCGGTCGGCTCCATCGACCGGATGGGCGTGCTCTCCGTCATCGCCAACGAGGACCTCTGACCGATGGCGCTCGCCACCGCCTCCGGCCCCTCGAACGCGACCGCCCCCACCTTCGGCGTTGCAGGCACCCGTCGTTGGATCCTGCCGGTCGCCGCGTTCGGACTGCTCGCGATCGTCGCGATCGCGGTGAACCCGAACGTGCCGTCGTGGATGGACATCGGTCTGCAGAAGTGGGTCCGCGACCGGTACATGTGGACCGTCCAGAACAGCAACACGTCGTGGATCTTCACGAGCGTGTTCAACCCCCTGTCCGATGCCATCAACTGGATGGTCGAGTCGGTGCAGTGGATCCTGCGCACCCTGCGCTGGCCCGGCGTGCTCGCACTCTTCGCCGCGATCGGGTGGATGACCGCCGGCATCCGTGCGGCGGTCTCGGGCGGTCTCGCAATGGCGGCGATCGCAGTGCTCGACGTGTGGGAACCCGCGATGGTGACGCTGTCGATCATGGTCACCGCGGTGAGCATCGCCCTCGTGATCGGCATCCCGCTCGGCATCTGGACGTCGCGCTCCGACCGGGCCGAACGGGTGCTGCGCGGCTTTCTCGACACGGCTCAGGTCATGCCGGCGTTCGTCTACCTCATCCCGGTCACCATCTTCTTCGGGATCAAGTACCCGCCGGCGGTCATCGCGACCGTCATCTACGCAGTGCCGCCGGCGGTGCGCCTCACGAGCCTCGGCCTGCGCAGCGTGCCGACGGTGATGAACGAGGTGGGGGAGTCCTTCGGCTGCACCTCCTGGCAGCAACTGCTGAAGGTGCAGCTGCCGATGGCGCGGTCCACGATCCTGCTCGGTCTCAACCAGGTGATCATGATGGCGTTCGGCATCGTGGTGATCGCGTCGCTGCTCGGCGCCGACGACCTGGGCAACCTCGTGCTGAAGGGCCTGCAGAAGAACGACGTCGGGGCGGCGTTCGTCCCCGGACTCGGCATCGTGCTGCTCGCCGTGGCGCTCGACCGCATCTCCACCGGCGAACGTTCCACCCCGACGCGCCCGCCGCTCATCAAGCTCCCGACGGTCGACCGTCGCACCGGCACCTTGATCGCTCTCGGCACGGTCGTCGTCGCCGCCGCGATCGCGAAGCTCGCCGACGTCACCGCGATCCCCGACGCGCTCACCGTCGACATCAGCGGCACGATCAACGACGCCGTCGGCTGGGTGCAGGACAACCTCCGCAAGGGCGTCCCGGTCATCGGTGGAACGCAGGCGATCAACGACTTCCTCGTCACCGACGTGCTCGAACCGTTGCGCAAGTTCCTGGTGTGGCTCCCGTGGCTGCTCGTGGTCGTGGTCGTCGCCGGCATCGCCTACCTGAGCAAGGGATGGCGACTCGCGGTCGGCTGCTCGGCCTGCCTGCTGCTGATCGGCACGATGGGCGACATCCCCGGCGGTGCCGACGGCCGCACCCACCTGTGGGACCTCTCGATGGACACGTTGAGCCAGGTGCTCGTCGCGATCGTCATCAGCGTCGCGATCGCGCTGCCGCTCGGTGTGTGGGCCGGACGCTCCGACCGCGCCCAGCAGGTGATGCGCCCGTTCCTCGACACCGCGCAGGTGATGCCGCAGTTCGTCTACCTGATCCCGGTGCTGTTCCTGTTCGGCGTCGGCCGTGGCGCGGGCGTCGTCGCCTCGGTCATCTATGCGATCCCGCCGTGCATCCGGCTCACCGGCCTCGGTCTGCGCGAGGTGCCGTACACACCCCGTGAGGCGGCCATCAGCTTCGGCGCCACCGAGCGCCAGGAACTCGTCAAGGTGCAGCTGCCGCTCGCGTTCCGATCGATCATGCTCGGCATCAACCAGACGATCCTGATGGTGCTGGCCACCGTCATCATCGCCGCCCTCGTCGGCGCCGGTGCGCTCGGCCTGGTCGCCTACGAAGGATTCACCAAGCCGATCCAGAAGATCGGCCAGAGCGCAGCAGCCGGGCTGAGTATCGTCTTCCTCGCGATCGTCCTCGACCGCATCACCCAGGCGTGGGGCACCAGCCCCGACCAGCAGCGACGATCGTGAACGCCGTCGCTGCACCTGCGCCCACCGGCGCAGTCAGGATCAATGAGCAAGCAGCCAGCCCCTCTCCCGGGAACCACTGGCCGACACAAGGGGGGAACCCGACCACATGAAGACACACCGACGCAGCGTCAAGCTGCTCGCCGCGAGCCTCGCCCTCACCGGCCTGCTCGTCGCCTGCGGCAGCGACGACGAGGAGACCACCGATCCGGGCACCGAAGCCCCGGCTGCCACCGAGGCGCCCGGCGCCACGGAGGCACCTGCCGAGGGCGGCGAGACGCCGACCTCCGGCGAGGGCATCGTCCTGGCGGTCAACCCCTGGACCGGCTCGGCCGTGAACGCGAACGTCGCCAAGGTGGTGCTCGAGTCGCTCGGCACCCCGGTCGAGCTGCTCGACATCGACGAGAACGCCACCTGGGTCGGCATGGACGACGGCAGCATCGACGCCGTGCTCGAGGTGTGGCCGTCGGGGCACGCCGCCGACTACGAGACCTACATCACGGGCAAGCAGTCCGTGGTCGACCTCGGCCTCCTCGGCCCGAGCGCGAAGATCGGCTGGTACGTGCCGACGTTCGTCGTCGAGGAGCACCCCGAGCTCGCCACGTGGGAGGGCTTCCAGGATCCCGAGCTGGCGAAGCTGTTCAGCACCGCCGAGTCCGGCGACGACCTCGGTCAGTTCCTGATGGGCGACCCGAGCTACGTCACCTTCGACGAGCAGATCATCGCCAACCTCGAGCTGCCGCTGAAGTACGTGGTCGCCGGCTCCGAGGCCGGTCTGATCACCTCGATCCAGCAGTCGATCGACGAGAAGACCCCGCTGCTCCTGCAGTTCTGGCAGCCCCACTGGCTGCAGTCGAAGGTCGAGCTCACCGAGGTGAAGCTGCCCGAGGTGACCGAGGAGTGCCTCGCATCGGCGGCTGCCGGCGACGGCGGCTACGCCTGTGACTACGCCGTCGACGAGCTCTACAAGGCTGCCTCGGCCGGCCTCGAGGCCAAGAACGCCACGGCGTTCAAGGTGCTCAAGAACCTGCAACTCACCACCGATCAGCAGAACGAGATCGCGGCCATGATCGACAGCGACGGCATGGCGCCGGCCGAGGCCGCTGCGGCCTGGGTCGCCGCCAACGCCGACGTCGTCGCCGCCTGGTCGGCCTGATCACCATCACGAGCTGAGCGACCCGCGGCTCGCGGGGAGCTCACCGACAGTCCAGACGAATCACCACACGTTGCGATGGTGGCCACCGGTCCTCGGACCGGCGGCCACCGCCGCGTCAGGAGCACCGAACATGTCCAGTCCCGCAACCCCCGTCCAGGTCGGCTACGTCGGCCTCGGCAACCTCGGCTTGCACCTCGCGGCGAGCCTCGTGCGCGCCGGCCATCACGTCACCGTCACCGACCTCGACCGCAG
This sequence comes from Actinomycetota bacterium, assembly GCA_963169665.1. GTDB lineage: Bacteria > Actinomycetota > Acidimicrobiia > Acidimicrobiales > Ilumatobacteraceae > VFMC01. Next base: position 12,580 of record CAUJET010000009.1, read on the forward strand.
CCGCGCCGCCGCCCTGGAGGCCGCCGGCGCGACGTGGGCCGACACGGCCGCCGAGGTCGGCGCGGCGTCCGACGTCGTCTTCACCTGCCTGCCGTCGCCGGCCGCGGTGAACGCCGTCGTCACCGGCCCGGGCGGCCTGCTCGAGGCGATGCGCCCGGGCAGCACCTGGATCGACAACAGCACCACCGACCGCGACGAGACTGCCCGCCTCGCGGCGCTCGCCGCCGAGCACGGCGTTCGGATCCTCGAGGCCCCAGTCACCGGTGGCGTGCACAAGGCCGCCGCCGGCGACATCACGGTGCTCGTCGGTGGCGACGAGGCGCTCCACGACGAACACCTCCACCTGCTGAACGCGATCGGCAGCCCGGTGCTCTACATGGGCCCGCTCGGCAGCGCGGCCGTCATCAAGGTCATCACGAACATGCTCGCGTTCATCCACCTCGTCGCAGCCGGTGAGGCGCTGATGCTCGCGAAGCGCGGCGGTCTCGATCTCACGAAGTCGTTCGAGGCGATCCTCAACAGCTCCGGCAACAGCTTCGTGCACGAGACCGAGAGCCAGGTGATCCTCAACGGCAGCTACAACATCAACTTCACGATGGACCTCGCGTGCAAGGACCTCGGCTTCGCCACCGACTTCGGTCGCGAGTTCGGGGTGCCGCTCGAGCTGGCCGGCCTGGTGGAGCAGACCTTCATCCGGGCCCGGTCGCAGTACGGCGGTGGCGCGTGGTCGTCGCAGGTCGTCAAACTCCTCGAGGACGCGCTCGGCACCGACCTGCGAGCACCGGGTTTCCCCGCCGAGCTGCAGTGACCGATCCTGGGGTGACCGAACCCGGCGCAACCGACCGCGAGGTGTTGATCCGCCGCGAGCTCGCGGCGACGTTCCGGTGGACGGCGCGACTCGGCTGGCACGAGGCCGTCGCCAACCACTTCAGCGCGATGGTCGACGACCACCGGTTCCTGCTCAACCCGGTCGGTCGCCACTTCGCACGCATGACCGCCGGTGACCTCCTGCTGCTCGACACCGCCGACGCGGGCAGCGGCCAGGTGGCCGAGGGCGCGGACATCACCGCGTGGTACCTCCACGCGCACGTGCACGCGAACGTGCCGAGGGCGAAGGTGATCCTGCACACCCACATGCCCTACGCCACCACGCTCGCCTGCCTCGAGGGCTACGAGTTCCAGATGCTCGACCAGAACGCCTGCCGGTTCTTCGGCCGCGTCGCGTACGACCGCGACTACGGCGGCATGTTCATGGACGACAGCGAGGGCGACCGCGTCGCACGCCTGCTGGGTCCGGACAACACGGTGCTGCTGCTCGGCAACCACGGCGTGATGGTCGTCGGCGAGAGCGTCGCCGAGGCCTGGGACGAGCTTTACTACTTCGAGCGCGCGTGCCAACTGCAGGTGCTCGCGCTCTCGACCGGGCGGCCGCTGGCCGTGCTCGGCGACGACGTCGCCGCGATCACTGCGAAGCAGTGGCACGACTACCCGCACGCGGCTGCGCAGGCCCATCTCGACGAGTCGATGGCGATGCTCGACGCCGACGATCCCGGATACGCCGACCTGGGCGGCCGAGGGTGACACCGACCGTGCGGCCGATGGCTCCGGCCTGCGGTGCGGACATCGACGGGCTCGACCTGAGCGAGCCCACGCCGGACGCCATCGACCTGGTCCGCACCGCTCTCGCAGACCACGGTGTCATCTTCGTCCGCGACCAGCGTCTCGACCCGATGCAGCAGGTACGGCTCACGGCCATGTTCGGCGAGGTGCTTCGTGTGCCGTACATCGCACCGCTCGACGGTCACCCCGACGTGATCGCCGTACTGAAGGAGGCCGACGAGCAGCGCATCTCCACCTTCGGCGGCACCTGGCACTCCGACTTCTCGTTCCTCGACGAACCGCCGGGTCTCACGCTGCTGCATGCGATCGAGGTGCCGGCGACCGGAGGCGACACCCTGTGGTCGAGCCAGGTCGCCGCCCACGATGCGCTGTCCGACGCGATGCAACGACTGCTCGCGCCGTTGCGCGCCGTGCAGACCGGCTGGCCGCACGGCACCGGTGGACCGGCACCCGGTGCCGCCGTCAGCCGTTCGGTCGTGATGACCCGCAACGACCCGTCGGCCGACCGCGAGGTGCTGCACCCCGTGGTGCGGGTGCATCCGATCACCGGGCGCGCTGCGCTGTTCGTCAACCCCGTCTACACCCAACGGTTCGAGGGCATGACCGTCGAGGAGTCGCGTCCGCTGCTGCAGTTCCTGTTCGACCACGCGGTGCGACCGGAGTTCACCTGCCGGCTGCGCTGGACCCCGGGCACCCTGGCCATCTGGGACAACCGGTGCCTGCTGCACCTGGCGATCAACGACTACGACGGCAGGCGTCGACTGCTGCACCGTACGACGACGGCGGGGGAGCGCCCGGTCGGTCCCACGTGATCAGGTCAGGGTGATCACCGCAGCGTGAGCACGATCTTGCCCACGTGCGACTTCGCGAGGAAGTGCTCCTGGGCCTCGACGATCCGCTCGAGCGGGAACGTCGCCGCCACCAACGGACGCACCTCGCCGCGTTCGATGCGGCGGACCAGCTGGGCGAACACGCCCGGGCTCAGCACGGTGCAGCCGAGCAGGGTGAGGTCCTTGAGGTAGAGCGTGCGCAGATCGAGTGACACCACCGGTCCACCGATGGCTCCCGACACCGCGTACCGGCCGTGCGGACGCAGCACCTCGAGCAGCCGACCCCATCCGTCGCCACCGACCACGTCGATCACGACGTCGACCGAACCTGCGCCGAACCGTTCGACGAGATCGGCGTCGCGATCGACGACCTCCGTCGCGCCGAGATCGAGCAGTTCGGCCTGCTTGGCGGCGGCCGCCACGGCCACGACCGTCGCCCCACGGACGGCGGCCAACTGCACGGCCGCAGAACCGACGCCGCCCGACGCTCCGGTGACGAGCACTCGATCGCCCTCGGCGACCGCTGCACGCGTGAGCAGGTTCTCCGCCGTCGACCACGAGCACGGGAACGAGGCCAGCTCGACGTCGGTGAACGAACTGTCGATCCGGTGCGCCGCATTCGACGGGACGACGACGTACTCGGCGAACGCACCATCGACCTCCGAGCCCAGGAACACGACCGCACCTGCCTCGCCGGACGGATCGGACCAGCACGTCTCGACGAGCACGCGCTGGCCGATCCGGGCGGCCGACATCTCGTCACCCCCGGCGACGACGGTGCCGCAGCAGTCGATCCCCTGGATGCGCGGGAACACGAACGATCCGGTCCATCCGCCACCGCTGTACCAGCCGACGCGGGTGTTGACGTCGGTGTTGTTCACCCCGGCAGCCCCCACGCGGAGGAGCACCTCGCCCGGCCCGGGTGTGGGCACCACGACATCGTCGCGCAGGTCCAACTGCTCGTACCCGCCGTGGCCGGTGAGCAGCACCGCACGCATGCGGGTGGGCAGGGGAGCGACCGCCATCACGCTGTGCTCGTCACGCAGCGCCCCGCACGCTCACTCGCCTGCGGGTGCTGCGGGGCGGTGGCGGTAGTACTCGGTGTACTCGGGCGCGAGCGGCGTGTTGCCGAGGATCAGGTCGGCGGCCTTCTCGGCCATCATCATCACCGGCGCGTAGATGTTGCCGTTGGTGACGTATCGCATCGCCGAGGCGTCGCACACGCGGAGTCCGTCGACGCCCCACACCTTCATCGTGAGCGGGTCGACGACGCTCGAGTCGTCCTCGGCGCCCATGCGACAGGTGCAGCTCGGGTGCAGGGCGGTCTCGCCGTCCTTGCGCACCCATTCGAGGATCTCCTCGTCGGTCTCGACGGAGGGGCCGGGCGAGATCTCGCCGCCGTTGAACGGATCCATCGCCGACTGGCCGAGGATCGTGCGGGCCAGACGCACCGCCTCCACCCACTCGCGCCGGTCCTCCGGCGTCGACATGTAGTTGAACCGCAGCGCCGGCTTCACCTTCGGGTCGCGGGACGTGATCGTCACCGAACCCTCCGAGTTCGAGTACATCGGACCGATGTGCACCTGGTAGCCGTGGTCGACGCCGGAGTCGGTGCCGTCGTAGCGAACCGCGATCGGCAGGAAGTGGAACATCAGGTTCGGCCAGCCGACGTCGTCGTTGCTGCGGGCGAAGCCGCCCGACTCGAAGTGGTTGCTCGCACCAGGGCCCTTGCGGCGGAACAGCCAGTCGGCGCCGATGAACGGTCGCCGCCAGAACTGCAGCGACGGCTGCATCGACACGGGCTGCGTGCACTTGTACTGGACGTACACCTCGAGGTGGTCCTGCATGTGCTGGCCGACGCCGGGCAGGTCGTGGACCACCGGGATGCCGAGCGAACCCAGCAACGACGCATCACCGATGCCGCTCAGCTGCAGCAGCTGCGGCGTGTTGAACGCTCCGCCGCACAGCACGACCTCACCCGCCTGCACGGTGTGCGTGCGCTCGCGGCCCACGAGGTCGCGCACCGTGTACTCGACACCGGTGGCACGGTTGCCGTCGAAGAGCACCTTGTTCACCATCGCCCGGGTGGTGATCGTGAGGTTCGGTCGCTGCTTGATCGGCCACAGGTACGCCTTCGACGCCGAGAGCCGGCGTCCCCGGCGGATGTTGCGGTCGAAGCGGGCGAAGCCCTCCTGCCGGTAACCGTTGACGTCGGAGGTGCGCGGGAAGCCGGCCTGTTCGGTGGCCGTGAGGAAGGCCTCGATCAGCGGGTTCTGGGACGGGCCGCGCTCGAGCTCGAGCGGACCGCTGCCCCCGCGGAAGTCGTCGGCGCCGGCGAGGCAGGTCTCCATCTTCTTGAAGTACGGCAAGCAGTGGGCGTAGTCCCACGTGTCCATGCCCTTGTCGGCTGCCCAGCGCTCGTAGTCCATCGGGTTCCCGCGCTGGAAGATCTGCCCGTTGATCGAACTCGACCCGCCCAGCACCTTCCCGCGAGCGTGGTACACCTTGCGGCCGTTCATGAACGGCTCGGGTTCGCTCTCGTACTTCCAGTCGTAGAACCGGCTCCCGATCGGGAACATGAGCGCTGCGGGCATGTGGATGAAGACGTCCCACTTGTAGTCGGGACGCCCCGCCTCGAGCACCAGCACCTTGTTGCCGGGATCGGCACTGAACCGATTGGCGAGTGCGGAACCGGCGGAACCACCACCGACGATGACGTAGTCGTAACGATCGGACATCAAGGACTTCCTCGAGCTGGAACGGAGCTGGAAACGGGAGCTGACGGCGTCAGTCGACGCGGATGCGGGCGGCCATGTCGACGACGAGCGCACCGAGCTCGGCCGGATCGCGCTCGGTGTTGAAACGATACGTGGGCCCGTACACGTGGAGCGCGCCAACCACGCGGCCGGCGGCGTCGACGATCGCTGCCGCCACCGAACTGAGTCCTTCGGCGAACTCGTCGACCGCGAGCGCGAAGCCGTTCGTGCGCACCTCGGCGAGCCGTCGACGCACCTCGGCGGCGTCGACGAGGGTGTGGTCGGTGAACGCCTCGAGGGGAGCGGCGAGGTAGTCGTCGAGCTCGCTCGAGGGCATGCCGGCGAGCACCACCTGTCCGCTCGGCACCGCGTGCATCGGGATACGCGTGCCGGTCCAGTCGCGCACCTGCAGTTCGGTGTCGGGGTTCACCTGGTCGAGGTAGAGCATGTCGCCACCGTCGCGGACGCTGACGCCGGCGGCCTCGCCGGTGAGCCGTGACAGTTCGAGCAGCTGCGGCCGGGCCGCGGCCACCAGCGTGCGGCCAGGGCGTGCCGCGGCGGCGATCTCGGCCATGCCGGCGCCGATGCGGTAGTCGCCGCCGACGGACACCTGCTCGACCGCGCCCAACTCCTCGAGCGTGGACAGCAGTCGCGACACCGTGCTCTTCGGCAGGCCGACGCGATCGGCGAGTTCGGTGACACCGGCAGCGCCCGGGATCAGGGCACGCAGCACGGAGAACGCTCGGTCGATCGACTGCACCGTCGACATCAGCATCCTCCCCGTCGGACCACGTGTTCCATCATACGGCATCGTTCCGCCCTGTGGAACCGAGGGCCAACGTGCCGGTGGCCGGCGGGTGACGTGCGGGTGTCAGGCAGGTGTCAGGCGGGGAACGCGCCCTGCATGCGTGCTGCCTCGAGGGTGTTCTCCATCAGGCACGCGATGGTCATCGGGCCGGTGCCACCGGGCATCGGCGTGATCCACCCGGCGATGTCCTTCACCGCGTCGAAGTCGACGTCGCCGACGAGACCGGCCTCGGTGCGGCTGATGCCGACGTCGATCACGGCAGCGCCCGGCTTCACGTGCGCAGCGGTGATCATCCGGGCCTGACCGGCACAGGCGACGATGATGTCCGCAGCGCGGCAGATCTCGATCATGTCCGCGGCGGGGGTGCGCGAGTGGGCGAGCGTGACCGTGGCGTCGCAGCCCTTGCGGCCGAGCAGCAGCACCTGCGGCAGCCCGGTGAGCGTGGATCGGCCGACCACGACGGCGCGCTTGCCGGCGGTGGGCACCTGGTGGCGCTCGAGCAGGCGCATCACGCCGAGCGGCGTGCAACCGACGTGGCCGGACTGACCGCGCACGAGGCGACCCATCGAACGCTCGGTGAGCCCGTCGACGTCCTTCTCGAACGGGATCTGCTCGAGCACCTGCTCCATGTCGAGGCCGTCCGGCAGCGGGAACTGGCACAGGATGCCGTGCACCGTCGGGTCGGCGGCGAGCGCGGCGATGGTGTCGTTCACCTGCGCCTGACTGGCCGTCGCGGGCAGATCGGTGTGGCGCGACACGATGCCGGCCTCGCCGGCCTTCTTCTGCTTGGAGTTGATGTACGACCGGCTCGGCTTGTCGTCGCCGACGAGCACGGTGGCGAGGCACACGTGGGGATTGCCCGCCGCGTCGATCGTGGCACGCACCTCGGCGATGAGCTGCTCGCGGAGCGCGAGCCCGTCCATGATCACCGCGGTCACGACAGACCCACGATCTCGCCGTCGTCGTCGAAGTCGATGATGGATGCGGCAGGAGCGGAACCGAGACCGGGCATGGTCGTCATGTCACCACAGATCGGGTACACGAACCCGGCACCGACGCTCGCGCGGGCCTCGCGCACGTTCAGGGTGTGCCCCGTGGGGGCGCCCTTCAGGGTCGGGTCACCCGAGATCGACAGGTGGGTCTTGGCGATGCAGACGGGCAGGTTGCCGAAACCGTTCTTCTCGTACCGGGCCAGCTGAGTGTTGGCCGCAGCGGTGTAGGTGACGTTGGCCGCGCCGTAGATCTTGGTGGCCACGGCCTCGATCTTCTGCTTGAGGGTCATGTCGCTCTCGTAGCAGTACTGGAACGTGCTCGGCTCGTCGCACGCCTCGACCACGGCCTGAGCCAGCTCGGTGGCGCCGAGGCCGCCGTCGGAGAAGTGGGTGCACACGGCCACGCGGGCGCCGACGCTCTCGGCGATCTCGCGGATCGCCTGGTGCTCGGACGCGAAGTCGCCGGGGAACGCGTTGATGGCCACCACGGGTGACACGCCGTGGACCTTCACGTTCTCGATCTGCTTGATGAGGTTCGCGGCGCCGGCGCGGACGTCGTCGGGATTCTCGGCGAGCAGCTCGGCGGGCAGGGGCTTGCCGGCCACGATCTTGAACTTGCCGCTGTGGGCCTTGAGTGCGCGGACGGTCGCGACGAGCACGGCGGCGTCGGGCACCATGCCGGAGTTGCGGCACTTGATGTTGAAGAACCGCTCGGCGCCCATGTCGGCGCCGAAGCCGGCCTCGGTGATGAGGTAGTCGCCGCCGCGGATGCCGATGAGGTCACCGACGATCGAGCTGTTGCCGTGGGCGATGTTGCCGAACGGACCGGCGTGGACGATCACGGGCGTGTTCTCGAGGGTCTGCAGCAGGTTGGGCTTGAGGGCCTCCTTCATGATGACGGCCATCGAACCGGCACCCTTGAGCTGCTCGGCGGTCACGGGCTCGCCGGCGCCGTTGTAGCCGACGACGATGCGGCCGAGACGGGCACGCATGTCCTCGAGCGAGGTCGAGAGCGCGAGGATCGCCATCACCTCGGACGCTGCGGTGATGTCGAAGCCGGTCTGGCGGGGGACGCCGTCCATCTTCGTGCCGAGGCCGACGATGATGTTGCGCAGGGCCCGGTCGTTCACGTCGAGCACGCGGCGCCACGTGATGTTGTGCAGGTCGAGGCCGAGCTCGTTGCCCTGGTGCAAGTGGTTGTCCACCATGGCCGACAGCAGGTTGTGCGCCGCGGTCACGGCGTGGAAGTCACCGGTGAGGTGCAGGTTGAGCAGCTCCATCGGGATCACCTGGCTGTAGCCGCCGCCGGCCGCGCCACCCTTGATGCCGAACGTGGGGCCCATGCTCGGCTGCCGGAGGCTGATCACGGCCTTCTTGCCGATGTGCTTCATCGCCTGACCGAGGCCGACCGTGGTGGTGGTCTTGCCCTCGCCGAGCGGGGTGGGGGTGATGGCGGTGACCACGACGTACTTCGCCTTGGGCCGATCGCTCAGCTCCTCGATCGCCTCGAGGCGGATCTTCGCCAGCTCGTCGCCGTGCGCCTCGAGCAGGTGCGGGCCGATGCCCATCTGTGCGGCGATGTCCGTGAGCGGCGCCAGCGTGCCGGCGCGGGCGATCTCCAGATCGGATGGAAAGGACACGATGACCCCCTGAAACGTGCGCTCCCTCCCCATCGAGGGAACAGTCGTACCGAGAATAGCGCACGGTTCCGTCAGGTGGAACCATCCCACGATGTGGAACACGGGAGATCGCGGCGCGATGGCGCGACGCGACGTCCGGTCAGAACTCGAAGTCCTCGATCTGCCGGTGGACCGCCCGCAGCGACGACTCGTTCCCCGTGACAGCGAGCAGGAACACCTCGCGCCCGATCTCGAGGGTGTGCGTGCGCGTCACCGCGGTCACCGTGGCGGTGCGCGGCCCGTCGGACAACAGCGCGACGTCACCCGCTCCGTCCCCACGACCCAGGCGCCTGATCGCACGGTCCCGGATCGTCACCTCCACCTCACCACCGGCGATGGCCTGGTAGCACTCGCCGGGATCGCCCTCGCGCATGAGGACACTCCCGGCTTCGAAGGTGCGCTCGACGCTCGACCTCGCCACGGCCTCGAGGGCGACCGGTGGCAGCGGCGCGAACGCCGACATCGACTTCAGCAGCGTGACCGCGACCACCGGCACGTCGGCGGACCGATCGGCCTCCCACACCCGACCCACGGCGAGCGCCAGCACCGCGGCCAGGAAGACCGCAAAGGCGACCAGCCCGGTCGTCGCCCCGGCGGTCGACACCATCACCTGTGAGTAGACCGTGCCGATCGCCAACCCGACGCTCGTGAGCACCTCGATGATCGCGAACACCGACGAGAGGTACTGCGGCGGCACCGACCGCTGCAACAACATCCGTGCGGTCACGTCGAGCAGGCTCCGACCGAAGCCCGCCACGGCGAGGGCCACCAGCGCTGCCGGCACGTCGTCGACCAGGCCGAGCGCCAGAGTCGCCACGGCCATCGCCGCGACCGAACCGGCCACCACCGGGGCCAGCCGACCGCGCCCCGCGAGCAGCGTGGCACCGAGTCCGCTCGCCACCGCACCGACCCCGAAGGCGATGTTGAGCACGCCCGCTCCCGACGAGCCCATTCCGAGCTCCTCCACCGCGAGCACCACGAACATCAGGCCCATCACACCCATCAGCAGGTGCTGGAGGCCGAGCACCACCAACAGCACCATCACATGATCCCGGCCGCGCAGCACCTTCACCACCCGCCACAGCGACGGCCGCTGCGGCGTCGCGTCGACCGACCCGTGACCGCTCGAGGTGTCGCCCTCGACGGTGGTCACGGCCGACCCGCTGCCGGCCTGCCGGCGGTCGCGGAAGCCGTGGGCGGCGAGGGCGCCGCCGAACGCGAACAGACCGCACACGCCGAGCGTCGCTTCGGCCCCGCCGGCGGCGAGGCACGCCGTCGCCAGGATCGGACCGACCAGGACGCACGCGCTGTCGATGTAGCCGACGAACAGGTTCGCCGTGGTGAGTTCGCGGGCGGTCTGCACCAGCCCGGGCGTCAGCACCGCCTGTCCGGGGCGGACGAACGCGATCCCACCGATCGCCACCGCTGCCGGTACCGACAGCACCATCAGCGGCGCGTCGATCGCGGCGAGCGCTGCGGCGACGGCGAGCGTGAGCCCTTGTCCGACGAACACCATGCGCAGCACCCCGACCGGGTCGGCCCCGGAGAACGCCCGTCCTGCGAACGGTGCCGCCACGACGAGCGGGACGAGCAGGGCGAGCGCCATCCAACCGGCTGCGCCGCTGCCGCTCTGCTCCTGGGCGTACACGAGCACGGCGAGCCAGACGGCCCACTCGGAGATCGCCGCGCCGGCGTATGCGAGGAGCAGGTGCCGCAGCTGCACGTTCGAGAACGCGTCGCGCAGTGCGAGGCGGGGAGCGTGTTCGCTCATGCGCACTCCAGTTGTGCGAGCCGGTTCCACGCCGCGCCGTACGACGCGGCGTTGCCGGCACTCTGTTGAGTCTTCACCAGCACCGCGAGCCGGACTGCCCACTCCGAGACCGTGGCACCCGCGTACCCGGCGACGAGCCAGGGCAGTGCGCGTGCATCGGCCGTGCTGCTCATCCGTGCTCCGTGTCGAGGGGGTGTGATGGGGGACCGGTGGGCGTGACCGCAGGGGACTCGACCCGGGTCACAGATCCTTGCAGAGCCGCAGCGCGTCGTAGATCGCCGCGTGGATGTTTCTCCCGGCCACCGCGTCACCGATGCGGAACAGGCGGTAGCGGCCGTCGGCATTGCGGATCACCGTCTGGGCGCGCCCGTCGAGCAGCGCCTCGTGATCGACCTCGCCGGCGTTCGTCGACCCGGGCACCATCTCGTGGTAGAGCTCGTCGTTGGCCAGCACCCCGTGGTCGACCACCACGGCATCGACGGTGCGGGTCGCTCGGTGCGAGCTGTGGTCGCTGCCGATCTCGACCTCGAGCCTGCCGTCCACGCGACGCACGGAACGGACGCGCTGGTTGAGCGTGATGCGCGTGTCGGTCTCGTTGAACGCCCGCGCATAGGGCACCAGGTTCATCCCGCCGACGTCGACACCCATCGTCCGTTCGGGCGTGACGATCTCGAGCCGGGCGCCCGACCGGGCGATCATCTCGGCCGTGGTCATCGCCGAGTGCGTGCCGTCGTCGTCGTAGAGGATCACGTCGCCCTGGAGGCGTGCATCGCCGCCGACGACGTCCCACGCCTCGACCACGAGGTCGTCGCCGGCTTCGAGCTCAGGGTGCTGGGGCAGCCCGCCGGTGGCGACGATGACGACGTCGGGGGAGAGGGCGTCCACCGTCGAGGCATCGGCGTAGGTGTCGTAGTGCACCGTGACGCCGAGCCGTTCGAGCTCGGCCACCCGCCACTCGACGATGCCGAGCAGATCTCTGCGGCGCGGATTGCGAGCTGCGAGCCGCACCTGCCCGCCGGCCCACGGCATCGCTTCGAACACGGTGACGACGTGTCCACGCTCGGCGCACACGCGGGCGACCTCGAGCCCACCGGGGCCGGCCCCGATCACCACCACCCGACGCAGCACCGACGCCCGCTCGATCTCGTGCGGCATCGTGAGCTCGCGACCGGTGGCCGCGTTGTGGATGCAGAGCGCTTCGCCCGCCTGGTAGATGCGGTCGAGACAGTAGGTGGCACCCACGCACGGGCGGATGGTGTGCTCGACCCCGAGCTGGATCTTGCGCACGAGGTGCGGCTCGGCCATGTGGGCACGGGTCATGCCGACCATGTCGACCTTGCCTTCGCGCACGGCGTGTCGGGCGGTGGCGACGTCGTCGATCTTCGCCGCGTGGAACACGGCGATGCCGGTCTCGGCCCGCACCATCCCTGCGAAGTCGAGGTGCGGAGCGGACGCCATGCCGTGGATCGGGATCACGTCGCTCAGGACCGCGTCGTTGACGATGTTGCCGCGGATGACGTTGACGACGTCGATCAGTCCCTCGGACGCGATCCGTCGCAGGATCGTGAGTCCGGTGGGCGTGTCGATGCCGTCCTCCATCCGTTCGTCGACGGCCATGCGGATCGAGACGACGAAGTCGGGACCCACCCGTCGACGGACGGCGTGCAACACGGCGAGCGGGAAGCGCATCCGGTTCTCGAACGACCCGCCGTAGGCGTCGGTGCGTCGATTGGTGGACGGCGACCAGAACTGGTCGAACAGATGCCCGTAGGCCTCGATCTCGATGCCGTCCATGCCGCCGGCCTGCATCCGTTCGGCGGCGTCGGCGTACTGGCCGACGATGCGTTCGATGTCCCATTCCTCTGCCGGCTTCGGGTGCGAGCGGTGCGCCGGTTCGCGCAACGGCGACGGAGCGACCACCGGCAGCCAGTCGTCCTGCCCCCACCCGGTGCGCCGGCCGAGGTGGCTGATCTGGATCATCGCCGCCGCGCCGTGCTCGTGGATCTCGTCGGTCATGCGCTGCAGCCACGGCACGATCTCGTCGCGGTAGGCGAAGAGGTTGCCGAACGCCGGCGGGCTGTCGGGCGACACGACCGCGGTGCCCGCCGTCATCGTGAGTGCGAGCCCGCCCTTGGCCTTCTCGACGTGGTACGCCCGGTAGCGGTCCTTGGGCATGCCGTCCTCGGAGTACGCCGGCTCGTGCGAGGTCGACATCACCCGGTTGCGCAGGGTGAGGTGCTTCAGCTGGAACGGTTGCAGCAGCGGGTCGTCGCTCATCGAACGGAACTCCTCAGTACCACTGGTCCGGCATCTCCGCCTTGCGGCGGGCCACGAAGTCCTGCAGCGCGGCGTCGACCGCGTCGTCCATCGCCGGCGCCTCGTAGGTCGCGAGCACGTCCTGGTACATCTGCGCGGCGCGGAACTCGGTGTCGTGCGAGCCGGCGTCACGCCACTGCTCGAAGCTCGAGTTGTCGCTGAGCGACGGGTCGTAGAACGCCGTCTCGTAGTGGCGCAGCGTGTGCTGCGAACCGAAGAAGTGCTTGCCCGGGCCGACCTCGGCGAAGCCGTCGAGCGCGAACTGGTCGTCGGTCAGGTCGATGCCCTTCAGGTAGGTGTGCGCAGCACCGCACAGGTCGAGGTCCATCATGAACTTCTCGTAGCCCATGGCGAGGCCGCCCTCGAGCCACCCGGCCGAGTGGAGGATGAAGTTCGCGCCGCACAGCAGGGCGGCCATCATCGACACGGCGCTCTCCTGCATCGCCTGACCGTCGGGCACCTTCGACGACGTGAACGCGCCCGAGCACCGCAGTGGGAGACCCACACGGCGGGCGAGCTGGCCGACGATGAGCGAACCGAGCGCCGGCTCCGGTGTGCCGAAGGTGGGGCTGCCGCTGCGCAGCGCCATCGACGACAGGAAGTTGCCGTAGATGGCGGGGGAGCCCGGCCGGACGAGCTGGCCGAGTGCGACGCCCACCAACGTCTCCACGTGTGCCTGGGCGACGGCGCCGGCGGTGGTGACCGGACCCATCGCGCCGCCGAGGATGAACGGCACGACCACCGGGGCCTGGTTGGCGCGTGCGTAGGTCTTCAGCGCTCCGGTCATGGTCGCGTCCCAGACGAGCGGGGAGTTGACGTTCACGTTGCCGAGGATCACGCAGTGCTGGTCGACGACGTCGGCACCGAACACGATCCGGGCCATCTCGATCGAGTCGGCCGCCCGCTCGGGCGCCGTCACCGACCCCATGAAGCCCTTGTCGCTGTATCGCAGGTGGCTGTACACCATGTCGAGGTGGCGCTTGTTGACAGGTACGTCGGTCGGTTCGCAGACCGTGCCGCCCGAGTGGTGCAACCACGGCGTGGCGTAGGTGAGCTTCACGAAGTTCCGGAAGTCCTCGAGCGTGGCGTAGCGGCGCCCTCCCGCCAGGTCGCGCACGAACGGCGAGCCGTACGTGGGCGCGAGCACCACGTTGTCACCACCGATCTGCACCGACTTCGCCGGGTTGCGGGCGAGTTGGGTGAACTCCCGCGGTGCGGTGGCGCACAGCGAGCGAACGTGGCCCGGGTCGAAGCGGACGGTGATGCCGTCGATCGTGGCGCCGGCATCACGGAACAGCTGCAGCGCCTCGGCGTCGTCGCGGATCTCGATGCCGACCTCCTTGAGGAGCTCCTCGCCCTTCGACTCGATCAGCGCGAGGCCTTCCTCGCCCAGGAGGTCGTAGGTCGGGATCTCCCGACGGATGAACGCGGGCGCCACCGGCTTCGAGCCGACTCCGGTTCGTGCCGCCATGCGCGCAGCGCGGCCACCGGCTCGTGCTCGGGCCGGAGCGGGTTCGACATCGGTCACGGGACGACCTCCTCGGCCGAGGCCCCCATGACCCCGATCCCGGAACGAACGTACCAGTCATCACGCACTCGCCCCGAGACCGGTGGTCTCCTCGGGGATTCTGGAACGCTCGTACCACCAATTGTGTTTCCAGACCGTGTGAAACCTTGACCGCGCACCTGTCCCTGGGTATGGTGCGCCGGCGCGGCGGATCGACCGCTGGCTGCTCACTTCGGGGGAAGTAATGGACCATTCATCACTGGATCGGGCTCGACAGAGCGTCGGGCGTCTCGAGAACGAACTGATCGACGGGTACGTGTCGGGCGCCGTCTCGCGTCGTTCGTTCCTGGTTCGCGGCTCGGTGCTCGGCCTGAGCGTCGCCGCCATGGGTGGCATCCTCGCTGCCTGCGGTGGCGACGACGAAGAGGGCGACTCGG
>CAUJET010000010.1 GCA_963169665.1 Actinomycetota bacterium
CGGGGGGCGGGTGCACTAAACCCCCCATGGACACCGTTAAAAATCCTGCCCCCCCCCCCATGTGCCGGCCGGGCCCGTATGGCCCGGGCCTTCTGCATTCTCAGGAGCCGAGTCCGGTTGGCTCGTGGCGGGAGGAGCGAGCGGTCAGGCGAGCAGCTCGTAGGCGATGGCGATGAGCATCATCGCTCCGAGCCCGACAGCCGTTGCGCCGATCGCGACCGAAACGTGCCGAAGTCGCGGGTGTCGTGCTCGTCGTCGAACGAAATGTGCGAGCGCGACGGTCGCGGTGCAGGCGGCAACGGTCCACCACCCCTCGGGGGCCGTCGACGCAGGGGAGAGCAGGCCAACCGTGGTGACGAGGAATGCGACCGCGATCGCCAGGACATCTGCAACGCCGTGGGAGAACGACCGAACGAAGTCGCCCTCATCGGTGATCTCCCGCGTATCTCTCGACCTCACGATCGACTCGAGCCGGTCGAAGGCCTTGTCGATCTCGGCCTTCTCGCAGGCAACGGGAAGGCCGAGGAGGTACTCGGCGAACAGCTGGCCCCGGCAGAAGGTGACACCGTCGACCTGGAATGGCGCGGGGTGGATCTCGACCAACTTCGGTCCCCACATGACGACGATGGGACGCGCCGATGCCTTCGGCCCGAGTCGTGGTCGCAGACGGTCGGCACCGAGTTGTGCTTGACGAGCGATGGACGGCAGGTCGGCCAGTGTCCAGTTGGATCGGAACTTCGTCTCGATCGCGAAGAAGCCTGCGGGGCCAAGGGCGGCGTGATCGACATCGCCGTACTCGATCCTCACGTGGTTCGCAGTTCTCCAGCCTTTGCCGTGAAGACCGAGCAATTCGGCAGCTGTCCATTCCTCGGCGGTGACGCCGGCACGAAGGTTCGCCAAACCTCCGAGCTCGAGCATCAGCGTGTAGATCCACCACCCGCAGGAAGCAGCGATCGCGCCGATGAGGAACGGGGCGAACTGAGTCGGGAGCAGCGCGTGCGCAGCGATCGCGCCGACCGTTCCGAGAGCGAACGTCATGGCGACGATTCGCCAGTTCCTGGCCAGCCACGCCTTCTGCTCGGAACGCAGCAGTCTGCGCGAATGCGCGCCCGCTCGAATGTGGCTCGCCAGCGGTGGTCCAAGAGGGAGCGGCTTGGCCTTCTCTCGCGATGGAGCGTTGGTGGACATCGAGGTCTTCCGGATAGGCGGTCCATGTGTCATCGGCACGGACGCGTCTCGGCGTGAGGAACCCGTCTCGTGGCCATGCCCGACGCTCGCCCTCCGATCGTCTCGCGGGCGGCCAGCTGGTTCGTGTGCTGCTCAGGTTCATGCCGGACACGTGGGTTTCGGTAGGTGGGTGACAAGACGTTCGGCCCCGCCGGTGCCTTGGCGCCAGGTTCGTAGGATTCGTTCGGTGACCACGGCGATCGAGCGGCTGGGCAAGTGGTTGGCTGCCGGGCTGGTCGTCGTCGGCGCGGTGGCGATCGTGTTGGTGCCGTCGTGGTGGGCGTTGCTCCCGGCCTCGGTGCTCCTCGTGGTGGCGGCAGCCTCGAACCGTGACAGCACTCGTCGATCTACGACGCTCGCAGCGATCTGTTGGGCGAGCGTCGGATTCTTCACCGCGATCTCGTTTGGGTTGGTCTGGCCGATCCCGCAGCTCGTCGGCCTCATCGCCGCTGGTGCGTTCCTTCGACGGGAAGGGTGGGAGCGTCCCGCCTGGCTCGGGCCTGGATCCCGTGACCGTGCGGCCCGGCTCCTCGCCGCCGCATCGATCCCGCTGACGACGGTGGCTCTCGTGGCCTTCATCGCATCGGGTCGGACCGACGTGAACGCTGCGACCGAAGGCTTGCAGTCACTGCCGCTGTGGGCGCTGCCGCTCGTCGGTCTCGGGTTCGTGCTCGTGAACCCGACCGTCGAGGAGGTGCTGTTCCGCGGTGTGCTGCAGGAGATGGTGACCGAGGCCTCGGCTCGAGCCGGCCTGGGCATCGCTGCCCAGGGTGTTGCGTTCGGAGTGATCCATCTCCACGGTGTGCCGGGCGGCCCGCTCGGGATGGTGATGGCGACCAGCTGGGGCGTCGTGTTGGGGATCGTTCGGCACCGCACCGGGAGTCTGCGCCTGGTGTGGATCGTCCACGTGCTCGCGAACACCGCGATCTACACCACCGTCGTGCTCCTCGCGATCGACGACGGGCTGATCTGAACGCTGCGACTCGACACGTGGGCGTCAGCGTCAGGTGGTGCGCGCCGAGGGGAGCGTCTCGGCGTGCATGTCGACGACTGCTTGATGGATCGGGCAGTCGTGGAGCGAGGTGTGGGAGCAGTCGATGGTGTGCTGCAACATGGCGAGTGCGCGCTCGATGTCGGTGAGCTGTCGGCGGAGGTGCTCCTGTTTGGCTCGGGCTCGTTCACGCCAGTCGGGACTGACGTGCCCGTCGGGGTCGACCAGTGCGGCGATCTCGGGCAGCGTGAAGCCGGAGATCTTCAGCAGGTCGATCAGCGCCACCTGCTGCACGGCCCCGGCACGGTAGATGCGCTTGCCGCCGGCTCGCCCGATCGGCGTGATGAGACCGCGGCGTTCGTAGAAGCGCAGCGCGGAAGGGGCGAGCCCGGTCAACGCCGAGAGTTCGCTGATGTCCAGCGACAGGATCTCCGGATCAGCCATTGACTTGAACCGTAGTTCAACGTGCACGGTGCTGATCATGAAGACATCAGCGATGTTCGACGGGCCGGGCGCACGAGTGACGGCCAAGGTGATGGCCCGGCGCAACCTCGATGCCGAGCGCGAAGCGATCGAGATGCTCGACCCGCGCCCGACCGATCGGGTGGTCGCGATCGGTGTGGGTGCAGGTGTCGGCGTCGAGCTCCTGGAGCGTCGGGTCGCATGGGTGCTCGCCGTGGATCCGTCCCGCGTGATGGTCGACGAGACCACGCGACGGAATCGTGAGGCGATCGGGGCTGGACGGGTGGTGGTCGCTCGTTCCACTGCGGCCCGACTCGGCGTCGCGGATGGCGCGCTCGACGGTGCGATCGCGGTCAACAGCATCCAGATGTGGGAACCGCTGGCCGACTCGCTCGCCGAGGTCGCACGAGTCCTCCGCCCTGGCGCTCGACTCGTGACACTCACCCACGACTGGGCGATCGAACGCAGCACGGGCCAGAGCGTCGACGGCTGGCTCGAACACCTCGACGGCCTGGCAGCAACGGTTGGACTGCGTGGCCTGCGCTCGTGGCGAGCCAGCGCCGAGGGTGGTCGATCGGTCGCGGTGGAACTCACCAGGACCGGTGGACGATGACCGCCCGCCTGGAGCTCGTCGCCGTGTGTGACGACGAGGACCGTCGGTATGGCATTCCGTTCGCCAGCGTCCGACCTACCTACGATCGGACGATGGTCGGTCTCGATGTCACCCGCTTCGTGCATCACCGGAGCCTGTGACGCATGCCTGAGCACCCCACCCAGTATCGGCACCCCTACCCGAACGCAGAGCTCGCCGCTGCGCACCCGTTCGTCCCGTTGCGGTTCGAACGCAGACCCGAGGCCGAGATGCGCGCATCGCTCGAGCAGTTCGGTAGCGACCTGGCGCGCCGCCGTTCGGTGCGCATGCTGTCGAGCGATCCAGTTCCGTTCGAACTGATCGACGGCGCGATCGCTGCCGCCTCAACCGCTCCCTCGGGTGCGCACATGCAGCCGTGGACCTGGGTGGTCACGGGCGACCCGGCGATCAAGCGCCGCATCCGTGAAGCCGCCGAGGAGGAGGAACGCCGCAACTACCTCGACCAGCGGATGAACGCGGAGTGGCAGGAGGCGCTCGCCCCGCTCGGGACCGACCACCACAAGGAGTTCCTCGAGATCGCACCGTGGCTCGTCGTGCTCTTCGAGCAGCGCTACGGGATCCGCGACGACGGGACGACTCGTCATCACTACTACGTGAAGGAGAGCTGCGGGATCGCCGCCGGGTTCTTCATCGCCGCGATCCACCGCGCCGGGTTGGCGACGCTCACCCACACACCGAGCCCGATGGCCTTCCTCTCCCGAGAGCTCGGCCGACCCGACAACGAGCGCCCGTTCGTGCTGTTCCCGATCGGCTACCCGATGCCGGGCACGCTCGTCCCTGATCTGCGGCGCAAGGACCTCGACGAGGTTCGGGTCATCGTCGGGGAGCGTCCCTGATTCCCGGTCCGTCGGATCCCGGGCAGGTACCCGCCGCCGAGGTCATCTCCGACGGCGTCGACGAACTCGACGCGATCGTCGTCGAGCCCTTCGACCGTCCGTGTCCCCGCTGCGGCGCGGCATGCAACATCGATCCCGTCGCGGTCGCCCTCCACGGCGAGCCCGCCGGCTGGGCGCGGTCGACGGAGACGGTTCACCTTCAGGATCTGCTCCTCGGCCGCCTGGCGTTCGACGTCGGCTGGTTCGACGGCGGGCGCACCCTGTCAGGAATGGGTCGCGTTCGCCCGTTCGTCGGGCGGCAGCGTTGTGTCGCGTGCCGAGCAGAGCTCCTCGTCGTCGTGTCCTACGGGGAGGTCCAACCGGCGCGCTACTGGCTCGTCTTCGACGGCCTCGTTGCAGCCGACAACCGGTGACGACCGGGGCAACTCGGCGGCCGATGGCGGCGGCTAGCGTTCCCGGCGGAGGTGGGGCATGGACACGTCCTGGCGGAAGCGTCCACACAGCTACGCGGCATTCGCCGAGGGGGACGTCGCCGACGCAGAGCGCGGCTTCCCGATCGTCGACCTCGCCGCCTATGCCGCAGCGCACGGCTTGCGGCGCCGCAACGGGTGCGTCCTCGGAGCGTTCGTCGGTTCATTGCCCACGTGGCCGGACTACGTGTTCGATGTCGTCGACGGGCGGCTGCCCGACGGCCGCTACGGACTGATCGAACACGACCTGTTCGAGATCGACACCGACAGCCGCGGGATCCGGGCCAGCGGCGCCTTCTTCGGTGTCAAGACGCTCACCTTCGAGTCGCTGCTGCCCAACGTCGCGTTCTTCGCCGACGAGGTCCGCAGCGAACCCTTCGCCGGCAACGGCGTGTGGCTGCCGTCGACCAGGGTCGCAGTGCGCGTGCCCGAGTGCATGCTGATGCCGCACCTCGTGGTCGGCCCCCACGACCGGGTTCCCGGCTCGTTGCGCATCGATGCGGCGGGGCGGATCTTCGCAGTGGCCGACAACCCGGGCATCGACGCAGCGACAGGCGAGGCGATGGCCCGAGCGGTCGGGCCGGCGCTCAAGCAGTTGCATGATCCGTTCGTTCGACTCGACCTGCGGCTCGGTGTGTTGACGATCAGCGTCAACGGCTACCGCGCGGACACGAACGATCTCGACCGGTTGGTGTGGGCTGCGTGCTCGGCAGCCGAGGGACTCGTCGCGATCGCTCCGCGGTTCGTGCAGGTGGGCGCGCCACCGGCCGACCGGTGGTCCGGTCTGGTCGACGATGCAGCCCGTCAGTTCGGGCTCGCCCGCTACCCCGGTGCCGACTTCCACCGCGCGCTCGTCCGGTCACCGATCCCGGGCTGCGCCGTCGGTGCCCTGTTCGGCCAGATCCAGGGTGACCGCGCACCGACCTGGACGACGTGGCACACCCATGGCGGCCACACGGCTGCGACCGTCCGTGGCGCGGCAGCGATGCAGTGCAGCAGCCCCGCGTCGATGCTCCCGCTCGGCGGTCATCTCGACGAGGTGTCGGACATGTACGTCGAGATCGTCGACGACGTCGCGTACGCCTGGACGCGCACGCGCCTGGCCGGCACCCTCGATTGCGCCAACGTCGTCGCTCGCGCCCGCCACGCGTGGACCAACGTCGGCGTCCGACCCGCCTGAGTCACCGGGACCACGTCACGGCACCCGTCCGTCATCTCCCTGCAGCGGCGTCGACGAGCGGTCCGACGACGTCGATGGCTGCTCCGACGATCGCTGCCGCCCCCCGAACGAGATGCCTCCGACGCGAGGTGTTCCGATGCCTTGAACGCCGCGACGCTCACCGGCCTCATCGCCCGACCGGCGGTCGCGCCGCGCACGCGGGTCGCAGGCGTTCGGTTCGGCCGCTCGCGGCTTGGCCGCGATGATCGCTTCGACGAGACCGTGGAGGAGTGGGGAGGTGGTGCGCAGCTCGGACGGGATGAAGTCGAGTGCGGTCGGGTCGAAGGCCGTTCCACCGCGTGCGCGGGCCCAGAGCATCAGCGCCTGACGTCGACGGGGACCGACCTCCTGCGCACGTGCTCGCGCTCGGTCGACCGTCATGAGGGACGTGGTCTCGACGATGAGCAGCGCACCGCCCGGGGCGACGGCGGCCCACAGCGTCGCGATCATCGACCTCGGGTCGCTTGCTCCGTACAGCAGCGATGCGGCGGAGACGATGTCTGCGGAGCCGGCGGCGAGCGCATCGGCGGTCCCCGACGCGAATCGTGCGGCGCCCGGGTGTCGGCGGGCGGCTCTGATCATCGCCGGGTCGCGGTCGATCCCGGTGGCCAGCGCACCCCTGTCGGCTGCCAGGCGGGCAACCAGTCCAGGGCCGCATCCGACATCGATCCACGTCGGTGCAGGCGTGGCAGTCGTCGCGAGCGCGAGATCGACTGCCTCGCGGTGCAGGTCGATGTAGAAGTCCGCGCCCTGCACCCACTGGAAGAAGCTCGCGCCGAGCGCGCTCACGACGCGCGCCCCGGCTGCGACGCGGAGGCGACCAGCAACCGCGGATCGACGGCGGGGTGGCATGCGCCGAACTTGGGTGCAGAAGGGTCGAGGGGACACACGGTGGATGACTCCTTCATGTCGTGCCGAACTCGACCACGGTACGAAGGAGGACAGGTCGGTTGTCAACGAGTGAATCAGGTACATAACATGAACCAATGGCCGTGAGCAGCGACGTTCGACCCGACCCTGGCTGTCTCGACGAGTCGTGTCCCGTGGCGCGTGC
The DNA here is from genome assembly GCA_963169665.1 of Actinomycetota bacterium. Classification (GTDB taxonomy): domain Bacteria; phylum Actinomycetota; class Acidimicrobiia; order Acidimicrobiales; family Ilumatobacteraceae; genus VFMC01. Next base: position 6,912 of record CAUJET010000010.1, read on the forward strand.
TGTTCGATCGCTCGACGGGAAGTGGACCTTGTTGATCGTGCGCGACCTGCTGGGCGGAACGCGCCGGTTCGGCGAACTCCGGTCGTCGCTCGTCGGGATCAGTCCCAAGACGCTCACCGATCGACTGCGCGACCTGACCGATGCAGGACTCGTGCGGCGCGAGATGTTCGCCGAGATCCCACCGCGTGTGGAGTACTCGCTCACCGACGCTGGTCGAGGCGTCGCTCCGGTGATCGCTGCGCTCGCAACGTTCGGGGCCACGCTGCCCGAGTGACAGCGTTGAAGCTCGGCTCGGCTCGGCTCGGCGGCCACGGCACCGCCACCGGTCCCGGGCGGATCCGCCATCGCTGTGACGCCGCTCGTCGTGGAAAGCCCGTCACCTCCAGATCAACCTGCTGCCTGAACTGCTGGTTCAGGTGCTGGCGCGGATGCAGATGTCGCCGTGGGCGTCGGTCGGGAAGTGTTGGGCACTCGGGCGCAGCGGCCGACGTTTCCGATGGTCGAGCTGTCGAGTGCCATCCGGTCTTGGCCGACGCCATTGTGCGACGGGGACAGACGGACGTCAGCCCTGACGGAGCGTGACGATCTCGGACGGCTTCGCCGGTCGGCGCAAGGTGCGCGTCACGTTGCACTCCGTGTTCGTCGGATCGCACACGATGATCTCCATGATCACCTCGCGCGAGATGAGTTCAACCGTGGGCACGACATTCCTGGACCCATAGGAGATGGTCTCCGACGGAGATGACGGGAACGATCCGATCCTTCGTCCATCCGGCATCGCCGTGAACGCCCAGATCCGCTCCTCGTTACCCGAACCCGAATCGGGGGTGAACGTCAGCGACACCATCGCTCTCACCAAAGACCCGGCTGGTGCCTCGTATGCGCTGAACGGCTCGACTCCCGTCGTCGTCCAGCCCATCGTCGCGCCGAGCGCACCTCCACGCGAGCCATTCTCGAAGAGGTGGTCGGTCTCGAAGAACGGTGCCGTGGGGTAGCGGATGTCGATCGCGTCGAGCGCCGCCGCGATGTCGTCGCAGGACGGGCCGACATCGCCGGTGACGACACATCCTGGGACCTGCGCCGAGCCCCCCGTCGTGCCTGAACTCAACTCGCCGAACCCCGTCCACAGCAACGCCCCACGATCCTCGTCGAGGGCGAGCACTCGAGAGCCATTAGCTGTGATCAAGATCTGATCGAGTGCGAGACCGACGCCGACGGTTGCAACCTTGCTGCGAGACGGCACGTCCCACATCGTGAGCTCTCCGCTTCCATCGGTCGTGACGAGGCGGCTGCCGTCGGCGCTGAACACGGCACGGCAGCTGTCGCGGGCCTTCACGGGATCCCAACACGGCGACAGTTCGACGAAGGCCGAGAAGCCGTAGGCGGCAGTGCCCACTTCGTCCAGGAACCACATCGGACCGTGCTGAAGGATGCTCACGAGGAGGTCCCCGGCCGGCGAGAACGCAGCGGTGACTCCGTCACTCTCGAAGAGCCACTCGCCTGTCGAGCTACTCCACCCCCGGATCTTGCGTCCGGTTTCGGAGCTCGTGACGATCATCGATCCGTCAGGGTTGAACGCTGGGTGTCTGAGTTCGGATGCAACCCCGTCCAGTCGGGTGAGTTCGTTCCCGGTCGTACTGTCGTACACGACGGCCTGATCTTCGATCTGCACGAGAATCGAACGGCCATCGGGGCTGAACATCGCCTCGCCCAGGCTTCCTCCCTGAGAGCCGAACTGCAGGAGTTGCGCTCCCGTTCCCGCGTCCCACACTCGAGCGGTTCCATCGGAACTCGTCGTGAGAATCCGAGTACCGTCCGGCGAGAATGCCGCAGGACCTGCGACGAACCCGACGTGACCCGAGAGCACGAGCAACTCCGACCCTGACGAGGCGTCCCAGACGCGAGCAGTCGCGTCCGCAGAAGTCGTGACCACCTTCGTCCCATCGGGGCTGAACACAACGGAGTTTACGTCCGCTCGGTGGCCGACGAAGGAGACGTCCGGGGTCGTTCCGTAGCCGGCGGCTTGGTTGCGGAGAAGCCAGAAGACGTCGAAGATTTCGGCACGATCGCCGACAGATACGGCAACCGACTCGCCGTCCGGGGAGAGCGCAACTGACGAAGCAGAGGGGCTGAACGCGGCCTCGTTCGGTGTCTCCTGACCGTCTGGCAGCACCGTCGAAGAGGAGTCGGCCGATGTCACGGTCGTGGTGACCACATCAGCGGTCGTGGCAGGGACGGCCGGTGCCGAGATCGTCGTGACTTGCCCTGGTGTCGAGGTCGACGCAGGCGGTGTCTCACGTGCGGCCCGAAGTTCGAGTTGCGGGACGATGACTGCCACGGCCACGCCGCACAGGGCCAGCGCACCGGCGCTCGCGAAGACACGGCGCGAGTGCGAGGCGGATCGTGGGCGCGTGAGTGCTTCCAGTTCGTCGGCCCAGGTGTTCAGGTTGCGGGGTCTGTGGCCAGCGGGCGACAGGCAACGTCCGATGTGCGCAGCGAGTCCGCCGGGGTCCGGTAGTCCGGCGGCCCGCGCAGCCTGTGCGATGCGAGTGCGCAGTTCGTCAGCACCCAGCTCCGCTGGTGGGGCCGAGCGGCAGACAGCCCAGTAGGCGACCACTCCGACTCCCCAGGCGTCAACCGAGAGCTCGTCTGTCTGCTCGGTCACCCCGTCAGGGACACCGGCTTCCGGTGGACTCCACCCGTAGGTACCGATCCCGCGGGTCGCGTCGGTGGAGGGGTTGACCGGTTTCGCTGTCCCGAAGTCGATGAGGACCGCCACTCGGTCCTGGGTGATCAGGACGTTCGAGGGCTTGATGTCCCGATGCGCAATACCTCTGGGAGCATCGTCGGTAGAGAGGTGATGGAGGGAGTGGACCCCTCGCGCAATCTGTGCGACCCAGCGCATGTACTCCTGTGCACGGGTGTCGGTCGGCAGGTCATCGAGTCGTTTCCCGTCCACCCAGTGTTCGACGCTCGTGACGACCGAGTAGTCCTCGCTCTCCAGCTCGTCGTCGTCCAGTGTCAGTCCGGCGCTGAGGAAGACCTCTGCATGACCCATGACATTCGGGTGGTCGATCAACGCGAGCGACGCGCTTCGTGCCGCGAGTCGCGGGTACGTCTCGATACGTGTCGCCGTCAGGAGCTTGACTGCGACCTCGAGACCGTCGCCGACCCGTAACGCCCGGTGAACGAGCCCCTCGCCACCACGACCGACCGCCGAGTGCCCGACGATCCGGTAGCGGCGCGGGTCGTGCCACGGGCCGCACCACCTGGCGTCAGCATCAGTCATCGACGGTCCGCACGAGGCAGTGGTGCAACATCGCGTGAGCGACCGCCTGGACCTTGTCGTCGACCGGGATCAGCGGCACACCCGCGGCGAACATCCGCCCGTAGATGTCGTAGATCACCTTGCGCGTGTAGCTCTCGCTGTAGTTCACGGCGGCAGCTGCACGGCTGTGGGAATCGGGCACGAGACTGCCTTGCCGCATGGGGCCGAGGTACGCATCGACGATCTTCTGCTCGGTCTCGGTCATCGTCAGCTCGAGCGCTCGTGTCTGCACGTCGGCTGTCGACGTCAGGGTCGGGGCCAAGCGCGGTCTGGTGAACACCTCGAGCTGCCAACGCCGATCCTGCGTAGGGATGATCACAGCGAACTGGAGCTCCGCCGGCCCGACGGATGAGCCGACAGCGACCGTCTGCGGTGGACGGCCCGGAGCGAGCACCTCGAACGCGAACTGGTTCCGCTCGTTGCACTCGACGGTCACTCGTCCGTGCCGGACGTAGAACGACCCAGCCAGCCGGGCAAGCGACGGGTCGATCGTCGGCGCGAACCCGAACCGGACAGCGCAGTCGGCTCCACGCCCAAACGTCACTTCGTCACCTTCACCCAGCGTCACCGAGTCCGTGCCGTGCGGCGCGGGAAAGGTCACCATCGCAACATCCACGCTCAGCTCTCCGATCCTGTGAAGTCGCGACCGCTCCGAAGATGCCGCAACTGTCCGCCACAGCCGGTGGCCAGCAGCGGCGTCGGGTCAACCGAACCGTTCGGTGGTTCTCGGGTCTGCATGAGACTCATTCTGGCGCAGCGTCGAGGATCGTCGTAAGTGGCACCCCTGACACGCGGCGACAATGGCGGCCGACTTCCTCGAAGCCACCGTGACCGAGTCGGGCGACGCAACCACTCGCTCGACTCGATGGCCGTGCTCGAGCGGCCGCTGACCCGAGTCGACGCTGCCCTGCTTTGCGTGCCCGATCACTGTCAGGCCTGCCACTGGCGCGTTGGCGAGTCGGTGATCAGGCTGATCCGTGTCCAACACAGACATGGAGGAACCGCTATGAACCACCTCGACCAGAACAACCCCGGCCGACATCCGTATCGACGCTCGAAAGCGCGCCGAGGCATCTTCCCGACGATCGTCCTGCGTCCGGCTTCAAGCTGGTCGCACGGGACGACGTCTCGTGCGACTGGAGGGTCAGACACGAACGGTGCCAGGCGTTCGGGTGGTGTGGAGCGGTGGGTGCGGCAGCTCGCGATGTTGGTGGTCGGTCTCGTGATGGGGTCGGCGACGGTGATGGTCAGCGAAGGAGTGGCGAGCGCGGCGGCGTACCAGATCGCCAACACCGGCGGTGACCGCGTGAAGATGCGCGACAACCCGACCGGCGCGTCGACGTTCTCCGGCTACGCGTCGCCGGGTTCTTGGTTCGATGTCGTCTGCCAGCAGTGGGGCGAGGCGCAGGGCCCGCGTGGCAACACGCTGTGGCTGAAGGCAAACGGCTCGGGCCGCAACGGCTGGTGGTTGAACGACTCGTGGACCTCGAGCCCGCACCTCGCGGCGGACAAGACCGTCGGCATCCCCGGCATCGCCTGGTGCACGGCGACACCGCCCCCGCCCCCGCCCCCGCCGCCCCCGACCGGCACGGCGATCACGGCTCCCTCGCCGCTGTACCTGTGCGTCAACACCGGCATCGCCGGCTGCCGCCCGGCAGGCATGCCGTCGGCAGCGGCCGGACAGGTCGTCACGATGCAGTGCTGGAAGAAGGGGTCGTGGGTCGGTGGCACCGACATGTGGTTCTGGGTGACCGGGCCGTTCGGCGAGGGCTACGTGACGGCGAGCGTCGTGACCCGTCAGACGAGCGTCGGGGCGTGCGACTCGATCAAGGGGTTCGTCGCCGCGGAAGCGGCGATCGCTCGGACCGGGCAGGTGTGGGCGTCGAGCACCGATCAGGCGTTGTTCAACGCGTCGGAGTGGGCGCCGGGCCCGGTCGCCGAGTGGGCGGGTGACTGCCCGAAGCTCCCGTATGTCGGCTGGAAGGCAGCCGGGGTCACGATCCCGAAGCGCAACGCGATCGACAACTACAACGCCGTCAAGAGCTCGATCCGTCAGGGTGTGCCGCCCCGTGGTGCGGTCGTGTTCTGGAACATCGCCGCCCCGTACGGCCACGAGGCGATCTCGGTCGGCAACGGCTACGTGGCGACGACCCGGGGCATGGACGGCTCGAAGGCTGCGAACGAGGTCGTGAAGTACACGTTCTTCCGCAGCTACCTCGGCTGGTGGATGCCGGCCTGATGATGACGAAGATCCGGGCCGGTTCCGGCGGATCGGCCCGGACTGCAGCCAACGAGGGCACCTTCGGGTGCCCTCGTTGCGCGCATCAACGTCGAGATTCCGGCCGTTGGGAGCCGGGGACCGCGCGTCGGCGAGTCCCTTGGAAGTCCGGACATGTGACGAGCATCTTGCGCGTCGCGGACGGCGAGCGTGGGGCAGGCCGCCCTCGCGTCATCGCCCCCAACGTCACCGGTGGTACAGCGCAAGACTCGACCCCGTGACGCCGACCACCGACCCTGCCATCGACATCGGTGACGTGGTTCGTCTCACCGGCGTGCCAGTCACCACACTCCACGTGTGGGAGCGCCGCGGCCTGATCGAACCCGTGGGACGCACCGGTCTCCGACG
>CAUJET010000011.1 GCA_963169665.1 Actinomycetota bacterium
CGATCCGCGCGGCCATGTCGTGCTCGGCTCGCTGGTCAGCTCCGCCTCGGCCGAGAAGATGGACGCCTTCATCGCCGACGCCACCGCCAAGGGTGCGACGATGGTGGCCGGTGGCAAGCGCACCGGCAGCGTGGTCGAGGCCACCGTGCTCGACGGCGTCAAGCCCGGCATGCGCGCCTATGACGAGGAGAGCTTCGGCCCGGTGAAGCCGGTCATCCGCGTCAAGGACGAGGAAGAGGCGATCGCCATCGCCAACGACACCGAGTACGGCCTGCAGGCGGCGATCTTCACCTGCGACATCACCAAGGCGCTCAAGGCCGTCCGTGCCCTCGACTTCGGTGGCGTGCTCGTGAACGAGGTGCCCACCTGGCGTGCCGATCAGCAGCCATACGGCGGCCTGCGCGACAGCGGCAACACCCGCGAGGGGCCGGCGTTCACCATCAAGGAGATGACCGAGATCCGGATGGTGGTCATCAATGGCTGAGTCGATGCCGGGCGCACTCCGCTGGGGTGTGCTCGGCGCCTCGTCGCGCATCTACCGGGGCAAGATCCTCCCGCCGATGGAGGCCAGCCCCCGTCACGTGGTGGTCGCCGAAGCGAGCCGCGACGCCGATGGGTCGGAGGCGCCGTATGCAGCGCTGCTCACCCGGGACGACGTCGATGCGGTGTACATCCCGCTGCCGAACCACGGGCACAGGCCGTGGATCCTGGCGGCGCTCGAGGCTGGCAAGCACGTGCTGTGCGAGAAGCCGTTGACGATGACCGTGGCCGACACCGACGAGGTGTACGCCGCGGCCGAGGCCGCCGGGCGAGCGCTGGTGGAGGCCTACATGTGGCCACACCATCCGCGGAACCAGGCATTGCTGGCAGCGGCCCGCACCGAACTGGGCGAGCTGCGGTTCTCCCGCGGTGCGTTCACGTTCCCGCTGGGTCGGCCGACCGATCACCGCTTCGATGAACGCGGCGGCGGCGCACTGTTCGACGTGGGCATCTACTGCCTCGGTCCGGCGCTGTTGCTCGCGCCCCGCGAACCCGTTCGTGTCGCCGCTTCGGCGGTGCGCAACGAGCACGGGGTCGACGTGTCGCTGTCGGGTTGGCTCGACCTCGGCCAGGGATTCGTGGCCACCTGCGAGGTGTCGTTCGAATCGGTGTACGGCCGCTCGTTCATCCTGTCGGGCACCGAGGGCCAGATCAGCATCCCCGACTGGTTCGCACCCGGACCGGTCGAGGACAGCACGGTCGACGTGTTGCGCCTCGACGAGTCGGTGCACGCGATCCCGGCGCAGGGCGCCAACGCGTACGGTGACATGCTCGACCAGTTCGCCGATGTGGTGCAGCGCGGCGCACGTCCACGCTGGGGAGCCGACGAGAGCCGCCTGCTCGCTCGGTGGATCGAGGCGTTGCACGCCGCCGCGGCCGGCTGATCCGGGCCGCTCGGCCGACGATCAACCGGCGCTGACGAGTTCGGCGGCGGGTTCGGCGGCCGAGTCGCGGTTCGGCAGCGAGGTGTACACGCCGAGCAGCGCCAGCGCGGGCACGAAGAGCAGGGCGTGGCGGAGGCTCACCACGTCGGCGAGGACCCCGAGCAGCAACGGTCCGATCGTGACGGCGGTGCCCGACGCCATGGCCGTCACGAACCCGAGGGCGACGGTGTCGGCACCCGCCCGGTCGTAGAGGCGGTCGACGGCGAGGGGGTACAGGCCACCGGCGCCGAGGCCGACCACGGTGAGCCCGACGACCCGCATCGCCAGGCCCGGACCGGCCCACATCAACACGGTGCCGGCGGCGGTGGCGGCGAAGGCGGTCGACCGGGTCCACGGGCCGAGCAGGGCGACCAGGCGGGGGAGCGCGAGCCGCGAGGCGAACAGGCACAGTCCCCAGATCGCGCCGAGGCTGGCCGCGAGCCCGCTCGAGGCGCCGCCGACCTCCTTCAGGTACACGACCGCCCAGATGCCGACCGGGAACTCCACCAGGGTGGCGTGGGCGATGTGGAGATAGGGCTCGACGATCGAGCGCTGGCGGAACAGCGGGAGGATCCGCGTGGCCTGGGGCGACGAGGCGGGGATCGTCGCACGACGGCCGAGCACGGCCACGCTGGCGGCGAATCCGATGGTGAGCACCGCGTACGGCCACCGCCAGCTGGCACCGGCTCCGAGCACGGCACCGATCACGAGCGAGAACGTGATGCCGGCGAGGCCGGGGATCGCGTTGACGGCGGCGTACGCCTTGGCGCGGTCGTCGCCGTGGTGGTCGGCGATGATGCCGGGCATCAACAGTACGAGCATGGCGCACGAGACGCCCGCGAGCGACGAGCCGAGCAGCGTCAGGGGCCAGACGTGCCCGACGCAGAGCAACACGATGCCGATGGTCGTCGTGGCACACGCTCCCCAGAACGCCATCGGCCGTCCGATCCGGGCGACGAAGCCCGCTCCGAACGCGCCCAGCACCAGCATGCCGACGCCGAACGCCGACCCGTGGGCGGCGGCGAGCACGCCGGAGATGCCCAGTTCGTCGCGGAGTTCGCCCAGGACGATGCCGACGCTGAGGCCGGCGACGAGGACGCAGAACGACATCGCCAGCGTGATCGTCAGTCGATCCCAGATGCCGTCCCGTTCGCGCACGGGTGGAGACCGTACCGGTACAGGACCTTCCGGCCCGGGGCATTCCGGACCCTGAGGACGTGACGTTCGTCCGGGCGCTGTCGTTCGGGAGGGACGGTGATGTCGACCGGGTGTGACAGCCTGGCGGCGTGGACGATCGACCGTTGCGAGCGCTGTTCCGTGTGTCGCCCTCGGCCTACGTGGAGGCGCGGACCGCGCTCGCCAAGGAGATCCGTTCGGGTGGCGACAAGGACCTCGCGAAGCTCGTGCAGGGCCTGAAGCGGCCGACGCTCGCGATGTGGGCGGTCGTCGCCGCGGCGGACGACGCCGCGCTGGTGCGAGATCTCGTCGCGTCGACCGGGGCGCTCGCAGCTGCCCAGGGCAGCGGCGACCGCGACGCCACCGTGAGCGCGACGGCGCGTCGGCGGGCGTCGTTGGAGGGCGTGGTGCGCGCCGCCGTCGAGCGACTGGCACCGTGGGAACCGTCGGCAGAGACACGCCGAGCCGAGATCCGCACGATCGTCGACCAGCTCTCACGCCACGGCGAACTGCTCGATGCCTGGGTCGTGGGCACGCTGCGCGAGCTGCCCGACACCGACGCGTTCGGGTTCGCCGCGTTCACCGGCATGGAGGCGCCGGCACCTCGGAAGGAACCGGCGCCCCGCCGTCTGCGTTCGGTGCCGGACCTGCCCCGGGAGGACGACGGTGACGCTCGTGAGCGTGAGCGCGCTGCTGCGGTCGCTCGCCGCGAACGTGAGCGCGCCGAGCGCGAGGCGAGGGCCGCCCGTGCCGTCGCGGCTCGGGAGACCCGTCGCGAGGTGGACTCGGCGCTGAAGGCACTCGCGGCAGCGCAGCGCAAGGTCACCGATGCCGAGGAGGCCGTGCAGGCCGCCGAGACGCTGCTGCGTGCCGCCGAAACCGACCGGGACGAGGCTGCAGCGCGTCACGCCGACGCGACAGCGCGCCTGGCGGCGCTCACCGCCGACGAGTGAACCCGGGCGAGGTGGCCCGCTGTGTGTCACGGCACAGACGTGACGCCCCCTTTGTGCCGTGACACACAGACGCCGCGTCGTGGTCGGGAACGGCCGATCAGATGCTGCGGCCCGCGTCCTTCCAGTACTCGTCCTTCAGGAGGCGCTTGTAGAGCTTGCCGGTGGGGTGGCGGGGCAGCTCGGTGCGGAAGTCGATGCTGCGCGGGCACTTCACGTCGGCGAGCTCGCTGCGGCAGAACGCGATCAGCTCCTGGGCGAGGGCCTTGGCCTCCGCATCGTCGGCCGGCATCGTCACCGGCTGGACGACGGCCTTCACCTCTTCGCCGAAGTCGTCGTTCGGCACGCCGAAGACGGCCACATCGATCACCTTGGGATGGGTGACCAGCACGTTCTCGGCCTCCTGCGGGTAGATGTTCACCCCGCCGGAGATGATCATGTACGCCTTGCGGTCGGTGAGGTAGAGGAAGTTGTCGTCGTCGACGTAGCCGACATCGCCGAGTGTGCTCCAGCCCTTCGGGTGCCGCGACGACGCGGTCTTCTCCGAGTCGTTGTGGTACTCGAACGTGGCGCCACCCTCGAAGTAGATGGTGCCGCTCTCGTAGTGGGGCACCTCCTCGCCGTCCTCGCCGACGATGTGGAGGGTGCAGCCGATCGGCATGCCGACCGTGCCCGGGTGGGCCAGCCACATGTCGCTGTTGCAGTACACGAAGCCGTTGCCCTCGGTGCCCGCGTAGTACTCGTGGATGATCGGGCCGAACCACTCGATCATCTGCTTCTTCACCGGGATCGGGCACGGCGCAGCGGCGTGGATGACGCACTGCAGCGACGACACGTCGTACTTCGTGCGCACCTCGGGATCGAGCTTGAGCATGCGCACGAACATCGTCGGTACGACCTGGCTGTGGGTGATCTTGTGCTGCTCGACGAGTTGCAGGTACTGCTCTGCGTCGAAGTGCTCCATCGCCACGACGGTGGCGCCGATCGCCATGGCACCGATGCAGAACCGCAGCGGCGCGGCGTGGTACATCGGCGCGGGCGACAGATAGACGCTGTCCTGGCCGAAGCCGAACAGCATGCCGAGCGTGCCGGCGACCCCTGCAGGAGTGCCTTCGAGCGGCTCGTTCGGGAAGGCCTTGGTGACACCCTTGGGCTTGCCGGTGGTGCCCGACGAGTACAGCATGTCGATGCCGGCGATGCGCGGGCCGTCGAGCGGCGTGGCCTCCTGGGCGCCGACGGCGGTCTCGTAGTTCTCGTGGCCGTCGATGGTGCCGTCGAGCATGAGCCGCAGCTCGACGCCCGGCGTGTCGGCGACGATCTCGGCTGCCTGGTCGGCCTTGTACTTGGAGGTGATGAACACCTTGGCCGCGCAGTCGTTGAGGATGTACGACAGCTCGCTGCTGGTGAGGCGGCTGGAGCACGCGGTGTAGACGGCGCCGGCGTAGTGGCAGCCCCAGATGACCTCGAAGTAGCGGTCGTGATTCTCCATGCAGAGCGCGACATGGTCGCCGGGCTGTACGCCCGAGGCGCGCAGCAGGCGACTCAGCCGGTTCGCGGCGGCGTCGAGTTCGGCGAAGGTCTGGGTGAAGCCCGAGCCGCCCATCACGATGGCGGGCTTCTCGGGTGTGGTGGAGACGAAGGCACCGGGGTACATGCCGAGCGAAGGTAGTCGACGGTACCTTTGCGCCATGGACCCGGCCGGGAAGTTCGCAGCCCTCGTCACCGGGCCGCCTCCGGCCCTCACGCTCGACGTCGCGTGCTCGCTCATGGCAGCGGCGTTCACCGGCGAGGACCGTCAGGACGAGGTGATGGCACGGCTCGACGAGCTCGCCGCGATGTGTGTCGACCAGTCGCTCACCGGTGTGCTGGCCGTGATGCGGGGTCGCCTGTCGGGCAACCGGATCGACTACTACGACCCGAAGAACTCCTTCATCGACGAGGTGTTGTCACGGGGGCTCGGTCTGCCGATCTCGTTGTCGGTCGTGGCGATCGAGATCGGGCGTCGTGTCGGGGTGCCGGTGCTCGGCATCGGGCTGCCGAGCCACTTCATGGTGCGCGAAGCCGGGCGCGAGCTGTACGGCGACCCGTTCAACGACGGCGCGATCTACGACCGTGCGGGCGTGGTCGGCGCGTGGAGCCGGCTGGTCGGGGAGGGGCACAGCTTCGACGAGTTGCACCTGGCGCCGGTGAGTGAGCGGGTGATCCTCATCCGCATGCTCAACAACCTCCGCGGCCAGTACGTGCGCACGAGCGATCCGCGAGGGATGTACGCGCTGTCGGTGATGCGCGGCGCGTTCGCCGAGCTCGCCCACGAGGCGGTGGAGCACGCGAAGTGGGTTCGCCACCTCAACTGAGGCGCGCCGACGGTTCGAGGACCGGACGGAACGGCCGTCGGAGTTCCCGCGTGTCAGGGGGTGACATGCTGGTGCCGTGCTCGATCACGTCGGTTTCCAGTGCTCAGACCTGTTCCGGAGTGCCGCCTTCTACGACGCCGCGCTGGCGCCGCTCGGCGTGGTGCGGATGATGGACTTCCAGGTGGCCATCGGGTACGGCACCCCGCCGAAGCCCGACTTCTGGATCAGCGTGTTCGACTCGGGCGAGGGCTTCCGCGAGTCGCACATCGCGTTCGCGGCCGCCGACCGGGCCACGGTGCGTGCCTTCTTCGACGCCTCTGTCGCCGCAGGGGCGGAGGTGCTGCACGAACCTCGCCTGTGGCCCGAATATCACCCTGACTACTACGGCGCGTTCGTGCGAGATCCCGACGGCAACAACGTCGAGGCCGTCTGCCACGCGCCCGAGGCCTCCTGAAGCCGACAGGTTGTCACCGCCTCGGGTGACGGTCGGGCGGTTCCCAGGGTCGAAGGTCCCGATGCAAGGGGACCTGCTGCGCTGTCGACCGTGAGACGTTTCGGCTCGAATCGTCTCATTGAGCCGGGCGCCGGGGGAAGGCGGTCGGCGGACGAGGGAGGTCCTGTCATGACGGTCACCGAACCGGTTCCGACGAGCCGCGAGCACCGGAGCTACGACTCGTTGCCGAGTGCGTCGCCACTCGGCGCGCCACTCGACTGGAAGTGGTTGAAGGGCGCGAAGAGCGAGTGGGGCGTGCGCCCGAAGATCGGCCCGCGCGGCCTGACGATGCTCGACATCGCGACCGGCAGTTACGGCGAGGTGCCCGAGCATCCGCCGCACCGGTCGATGGCACCCCGCGGTGCCGACGTCGACCCGGACACGCCCGACATGGGCTACATCCTCAACAACAAGACCGACGTGTGGGCCGAGAACGTGACGGAGCTGTACGAGGAGGCCGTCGCCCGCCAGTGGAGCGCCACCCGCGACATCCCGTGGGCCGAGCTGCCCGAACTGCCCGACGACATCGAGCACGCGATGTGCCAGGTGTGCACCACGCTCACCGAGGTCGAGATGATCGCCGCCGACCTGCCCGCCAAGTGGATGTGGCGGATGAACCACGACTTCCTCGAAGCGAAGATGTTCCTCTGCACCCAGATCATGGACGAGGCACGTCACGCCGAGGTGTTCCGCAAGCGGGCCCTCGCCAACGGCGGTGGTCTGCTCATGTCCCGCGGTTCCAGCGAGGGCCTGCTCCGGACCATCCTCGAGGCCAAGACCTACCACCAGGCGACGGCGCTGATGCACCTGCTGGGTGAAGGCTTCATCCTCGACATCTTCCGCATGGGCGAGCTGATCGCCCCGTCGCCGGTGGAGAAGCGGATGTTCCGCATGGCCATGCAGGACGAGGCCCGCCACGTCGCGTACGGCACGATGCACATCCGTTACGCGATCGAGCACGACCCCGACATCGCCGAGGAGATCCACGAGGCCCTCGACCACGGCGAGGTGGTGCTCACCCAGTTCGGCACCAACCAGGACTTCGGTTCGGCGCTGGCGGTGCTGCTCGGCGGCGGCGTCGACTTCATCGAGGACCGGGGCTTCCCGCTGCAGGCCGAGATGCAACGCAAGCAGTTCACGTCGTACCTGGCTCGTTGCGAGCGGGCAGGCATCAGCCGGTTGCACCGCACGAAGCTCCCGCTCGACGTGCTCGGCATCGACCCCGCCACCGTGCTGGCGAACTGATCGGAGCGACGCCATGACATCGAAGATCGACATCACCGACCTCTCGCTCTACCGAGCGATGGCCGAAGAACTGAATGCGCACCCCGAGACCTTCACCGTGCTCGGCGAGGCCGACATGGTGCTCGCACTGGTGATGCGCCGCGACGAGGGATCCGACTTCGCGGTCCGCATCCGCTTCGAGGGGCTGCGGTGCGAAGCGGTCGACGAGGTCGACGCATCCGAGGCACCGCTCGCCGACTACTTCCTCGATGGCCCGCTCGCGAAGTGGCAGGCGATGTTCGACGACATCGTCGCCAACGGTGCGGCCAGCGGCCGCCAGACCATCAACAGCCTGGCCCTGCTGGCCACGAACGCCGGCGACGTCCGGCTGCGCGGCGATGACCCGATGGGCGTCGACAAGTTCAGCCGCTTCAACCAGACCCTGCAGGAATACCTCGACGGGGCGGCCCGTGTCGCCGTCACCGCCTGACACTCGCCCGACACACGAAGGAGCTACGACATGAACGCACCGATCTGTCCCAACTGTGGCGGACCGCTCACCCGGGTCGTGGACGTCCCCTATGGCTGGTGGGAGTGGGACGAGGCCACGGGCTCGTACCGCGCCTGCAACGCCGCCAGCCGCGTCGACGTCGCCCCGTGGGTGCATGCTGCCTGCATGGGCGAGCTGCGCAAGTTCCACCCGCAGGATCCCATCGTGCCGGCGTCGGCGGCCACGTGAGCTTCCAGGTCCTGCAGGAACGCTGCATCGGCTGTGGTGCGTGCGACTACTCGTGCCACAGCAACGCGCTCACCAAGACCGACTCGTTCCTCGGCCTGTTCGAGATCGACCCGTTCACCTGCGACGACTGCGGCGTGTGCGTGGGCAAGTGCCCGGAGAGCGCGATCGTGTCGGATCCGGCGTGGCCGGTCTGCCACGGCCACGGGTGCCCGCTCACGTCGCAGCGCCTCGCCGACGTGGAGTGCTCGATCTGGCAGCAGCGCTGCCCCACGTGCGGCACGTCGATGTGGAGTTCGAACGGCAGCGACTTCAGCTGTCCGAAGTGCGACGACGGTCGCAAGGTGAGCTGTCCGAAGACCCGGATGTTGGAGCACCAGCCCGCCCGCTGAGCGCGATCGTTTCGTTGCCGGCCAGTCGCCGGCCAGTCGCCGGCCAGTCGCCGGTCAGTTCTCGTCGAGCACCTCGGTGAGCCTGACGGCGAATTCGTCGGGCTTGCCGAACTGACCGAACTCGCCGCCGAGGAAGCCGTCATGGCCGCCGGGGAACACCACGACGTCGCTGCCGAGCGCTCGTGCGAGCGCATGCGACGCACGTCCGGCCACCGACCCGTCGTCCGGACCTCCGCTCTCCTCGCCGATGGCGACGACGATCCTCGTCGGCGCGGTGCGGAGCGCCTCGAGCACCGGGGGCTGCATCACACCGCCGCCACGCATGTTGGCCATGAGCGGATCGTCACGTGATCCGTCGTCGTCGGTCGGGAACCCGAACGCCGCCGGGTCGGGTCCGGGCACGTCGCCGCTGACGGGGCCGAGGTGCATCACGAGACCCATGAACCGAGCCATCGCCGGCCCGAAGCCCGAGGCGTCGTAGGTCGACAACATGGCGTCGCACAGCGCGCCGATCTGGATCGCGTCGGGCAGCAGGGCGGCGAGCGGTGGTTCGTGGGCGACCAGGATGCGGACGTCGCCGGGGTGGGTTGCGACCAGCGCGAGGGCGTTGAGCGCGCCGCCCGACGATGCGAACGCATCGACCGGTGTGACGCCGAGATCGGCGATGACGGCGTGGAGATCGTCGGCGTGTTCGTCGACCGTGATCGCCGCGCTGCGGTCGTCGCGCATGCTCCGTCCGGTGTTGCGCGGATCGACGAGCACGAGCACACGGTCGGGTAGGCGTGCGGCGAGGCTCGCGAATCCGGTGCGGTCCATCGGTGACCCGAACAGCATCAGGGGCGGGCGTTCCACGGTCGTGTCGACGAGATCGCCGATGACGGAGTAGGCGATCGTCGCGCCGGACACGGCGACCGTGCGGTCGAGCGGCTGGGTGGGGGTGCGGTCGTGCGTCATGTGGGGTCCTCAGCGGTGGGTCGGGTCGGTGTGTCGACCGATCGAGCCGGCGGATCTCATCGGTCGCCGGTGACCGTTCTGACCGCCCGTGCGGTCCGTCGTCCGGCGGATGTCGTCTTCACGATGTGCGTCGCTCGCCGTCCGGCATCAGACTGTGCCCGTGATCGATCCCGTCCTCAAGCGCAGCCTCGGCCAGATGATCAAGGGTGTCGAGGTGGTCGGTGCCCACCACGACGGCGTGAGCCGGGCGTTCTGCAGCCACTGGGTGACCCAGGTGAGCTTCGAGGAACCGATCGTGATGTCGAGCGTGTCGCCCAAGCACGACACGTACCCGCTGATGGTGGCCAGCGGCCAGTTCTCGGTGTCGATCCTCGCCGGCGACCAGGTCGACGTCGGCCAGTACTTCAGCTATCCGGGTCGCAAGTTCCGCTACATCGCCGACGAATACCTCGACGAGCTGCCCGGGTCGAGACTGCCGGTGGTGCGCAACTGCATCGCCTGGCTGCGCTGCGAGATCTTCCAGCAGCTGACGATGGTCGATCACGAGTTGCTGTTCGCCCGCGTTGTCGAGGTGGGCCCGGGCCGGTTGAAGGAGCCGCCGCTGCTCTACTCGAGCCGACTCGGCTGGCGCGTCACCGGCGACAAGGCCCGTGAACCCGGCCGCAGCATCCGCGACGAACTGCTCGAACGCCTCGCCGCTGCCGGCTTCGACGCCGGCCCCGACGACGACACCGAGGACTGAAGCGATGACGCAACTGACCGCTGGCGCCCCGCTCGAACCACCGCACCATCAGGTGGGCCGGCACTCCACCCTCCTCGCCGACCCCGATCGCGACGGCCGGCTGCTCGGTGTCGACATCTGGTACCCGGCGCTCGATCCGGCCGACGACGATCTGACGGCGCAGACGCGTTCGCAGTACGAGCTGTTCCCGGGCGTGTCGTTCGAGTCGGCGGGCGCGCTCCAGGATCCACCCGCGCGGGCCGGGCGGTTCCCGCTCATCGTGTTCAGTCACGGCCGTACCGGGATGCGCTTCGCCTATTCGATGGTGTGCGAGGCGCTCGCGTCGCGCGGTGCCGTCGTCGTGTCGTGCGACCACCCCGGCGACGTGCTCACCGACTGGCTGCTCGGCACGCACGCCGACGACCGGACGAACGAGGTGAACCGGGTCGGTGATGCACACCTGCTGGTCCATGCGCTGGTGCACGGCCACCCGTCGATCGGCGTCGGCGTACTGAACGCGGTCGATCACGACCGGATCGTGATCATGGGGCACTCCTACGGGGCCTACACGGCCCTCGCCACGGTCGCCGGTGCCCGAGGGGTGGCGGCACACGACCGCGTGAAGGCGATCGTCGGTTTCCAGCCGTACACCCGCACGATCAGCGATTCGTTGCTCGGCAGGGTCACGACGCCCACGCTGTTCGTCGTGTCCGAGCTCGACCGTGCGACCCCGCCCGACACCGACGCAGAGCGTCCGTGGGCGCTCGTGCGGGGCGAACCGACCTGGCGGTTGGATCTCGGCGGCGCCGGCCACCAGGCGATCAGCGACATCGCGCTGTACGCCGAGCTCGCCGCTCACGTCGCCGACCTGCCCGACATCGTTCGCCAGTACCTGGCGAGCACCGCGGCCGATGCGGGCGCCCCCGGCGTGATGACGTGGCGGGAACTGATGCGGGTGCAGGTGTCGGCAGCGTGGGCGTTCCTCGACATCGTGCTCGATCTCGATGCCGACCGCGGCCACGCCGTGGTCGACGAGATCGACGCGACGCATGGCGTGCGCCTCCGCCGTCGCTGAACCCGTGCCGGACCGAGGCGGACCTGCTCCGAACGATCCACTGGCATCGCTCGTGTGACCTGCGTCGGTGGTCGCCCGGCCACCAGGGTTGCGCGGTCATTGCACAGGGCCAGTAACGTCCGCCCCGAGGGGTCGGCGGCATCGTCGCCGTGTCGACCCGAGTACTCACGAGTTGTCGACAGGGGAGTCCCACCATGACCGTCATCGAAACGCTCACCGCCGACGAGCAGCGCGTCAGCGACCTCGTCGACCAGCTGCTGTCGGAGTTCCCGCCGAAGTCGACGAGCCCCACCGAGTTCCTCGGTGCGCAGTTCGACAAGGGCCTGGCCTGGGTGCACTTCCCCGAGGGCCACGGTGGCCTCGGTGTGAACCCCAAGCTGCAGAAGCTGGTCAACGAACGGATCTACGCCGAGGGTGCACCCAACCCGATGTACCGCAACCCGATCGGCCACGGCATGACCGGCCCGACCGTGGTCGTGTGGGGCAGCGAGGAGCAGAAGAAGCGCTACCTCCGTCCGCTGTTCACCGGCGAAGAGGTGTGGTGCCAGTTGTTCAGCGAGCCGGGTGCCGGCTCCGACTTCGCCGGCCTGTCGTCTCGCGGTGTGCGCGACGGCGACGAGTGGATCGTCAACGGCCAGAAGGTGTGGACCACGCTGGCGCACCTGTCGCGCTGGGGTCTGCTGGTCGTTCGCACCGACACCGAGGCCGTCAAGCACGCCGGTCTCACGGCCTTCGTCGTCGACATGCAGGCGCCCGGCGTCGAGGTGCGTCCGCTGCGACAGATGACCGGTGAGGCGGAGTTCAACGAGGTGTACTTCACCGACACCCGCATTCCGAACAGCGAGATGCTCGGCAACCCGGGCGACGGCTGGCGCGTGTCGCTCACCACGCTCATGAACGAGCGCGTGTCGATCGGTGGCACGATCCCGCAGAAGGGTTCGGGCACCATCTCGGCGCTCACCAGCACCTGGGAGAAGCTGCCGGCCGACCGCAAGGACGCGAGCACCCTCGACGAGGTCATGCAGCTGTGGAGCCGCGCCGAGGTGCTCCGCCTCACCAACATCCGCGCCAACCAGATGCGCAAGATGGGCGACCCGGGCCCCGAGGGATCGATCGGCAAGATGGCGTCCGCCAACCTGAACAAGGACATCTACGCCAAGGTCATGGACCTGTTGGGCGCCGACGGCATGCTCTACGGCAGCTACGAGATGGTGCGTCCTGAGACCGCGATGGGCTTCGACACGCTGCAGAAGGCGTTCCTGCGCAGCCGTGCGAACTCGATCGAGGGCGGCACCACCGAGGTGATGCTGAACATCCTCGGCGAGCGCGTGCTCGGCCTGCCCGGCGACGTCCGCGTCGATCGTGACAAGCCCTGGAGCGAAGTGCCCCGCAACTGAACGGCAGGTTCGAATCGGCGCCCGGGAGCTCGGCGAGCTGACCCAGCTCCCTTGCACCCGAGCGCCAGAACGGGCAGTACGGCGCTACCTGGCCGGGTTCGGCGGACGTCGTGTGCGCTACGGAGCGCTGGGCGCTCCACAGCGCACAACACGTCCACGTGACGCGCCGGAACTGCCGATCTGGAACTGATTGATTTTCCCGCGGGAAATCGACAGAGCGGCCATCTGTCCATCCGTCGTCGCCTCCGAGGCAATCGTCGCGAATCCTGGCGGGCTCTGGCGCGTGGCTCTGCGAGGGTGGCGGAGACGGCCGACCTGTCGGTCAGCCGCTACACCGGTTGTCCTCGCTCAGCGGGGTTCAAGAAGGGCAGGAAGTAGACCCGGGTGGCGCGCCGTCCAGAACTGCCGCACTGCTCGCCTCGGGGGCTTGTGGAGAGCGTTTCTCACCGTTCACTCTGACCCGGTGGCGGAGACTGGACGATCGCGGTACGAAGGCGCAGCTCTACGAGCGGTGCGTCCGTACCTGATCGGACTGCCGGTCTGGTGTGGTAGACCGGCGCCCCATGGGGAGCCATCGGCAACTGATCGAGCGGCTGTTCGACGAGGTGTGGAACGGGCGCCGGTTCGACAACATCGACGAGTTGTACGCGCCGGACTTCGTTGCCGACTACCGGCCGTTCGCGCCGCTCCGCGAAGGCTCGGACGCCGTGCAGGGCATGGTGGAGCGAGCGTGGGAGACCTTCCCCGACTACCACGAGGAGATGCTGGCCATCGTCGTAGAGGGTGACCAGGCGGCGGTACACCTGCGGATCACCGGCACTCAGCAAGGCGCATGGGGACCACTGCCTGCGACAGGTCGCCGCGTGGAGTTCGAGGAGATGATCCTCTTCACCTTCGGTCCCGATGGACGCGTTGTCCGACAACGAGGTATCTCTGACAACCTCACCGCACTGAATCAGCTCGGCGACTCCTCCAATTCCTAGACGTGCAGAGCTGCCGCTCGGCACTGTGGACATGAGGGCCGGTGCCGGGCAGTCTGCACGTGTGCAGAGACTTCATGTGCCGTCGACTCGAGCGTTGGCGTGGTTCCTCTCGGTGCTCGTGGTCGGATGCTCCAACGACGCTTCCGACGGGTCGTCTGCGACGACATCGTTCCCCGCGACGAGCGCGACCCTGACCGCGATCGACGGGCTCTGCGCCTCGGCGGTACCCGTCCAGTACGAGTTCTTCCAATCGCTACCGACCACCGTTGGCGAGATCCGCAACGTCACCGGTGGCCCTGCGCCAGGGAGCCGCCTGTGGCCCAACGCCCTGGCCGGACACGCTGACGACGACACCGCTGCCTGGTGCCAGGGGAAGGACGCAGGCACCGGCTATGTCTTCTTCGTCGTGACCGCCGACGGAACAACAGACGTACTCGGCTACCAACGAGGGCTCGACGTTCCTCCGCCCGCCGGCCCGCCCCTCGTCGAGTAGGCCGAGCCGATCTGCCGATCGAACGCGGTGTGATGCCTTGCGAGGGTTGGGCACATCGACGAACCCTCGTCAGACGGCTCCGCGTAGTTGTCGGATCCGCAGCCTCCGTCGAGTGAGCAGCCGCGTCCGTGACGCTCGGGTCAGCTCAAGTTCGTGAGCTGGGCCAGTTCTCGCCTGACGACCCGTCTTCGATGCCACCGGTGTCGAAGTGCCCGGTCAGCGGCAGACGCTCGAGAGTGATGGCGAAGGCCACCTCGAGCTGTGGTCCGCTCAGTCCGTACGCGCACGTCATGTGAGGCGACCAGGCGTCGGGGCGGGTGAACGGCCACCGACCGATCGCGATGTCGTCCACGGCGGTCGAGACCCGACGCTGCTCGTCCAACAGCTCAATCGTCGGAACGATGGGCAGCGCGAGTACCCCGCCAGGAAAGACGCCGGCCATCTCCACGCGGAATGGAATCGGGGTCCGTGGGGTCGGCCCGACAGCACGAGCTGCGGCCGTCACGTCGAGGTCCTCCGCGACGACCAACGACACGTGTGGTTGGTGGAGTCGATGCGTATGGGTTTCGAGCGATGGCAAGCCCGCCATCGACAGTGCGGTCCAGAGCTCGCGGACCGCTGCACCGGAGCGTGCATCAGGCCAGAGGACGACACCGCGGCTCACGACATGAACGCTACTTCGCCCTGCGGCTGGGACGTCGGGTGCGCTGCGTGGCGCTGGGCGCAACTGAACGCACCCGACGTACCGACAACGCGGACCCGGCGGCCGGGAGATCGGACGGGGCGGGGCGCTTCAGCGTGACGACGATGCTGTCGAGGCCGAGGGTCGGATCGCTCGCGGCCATCCCGCACACCTCCCACTCCAGTGATCCCAGGGCGAGGAGTTGCGCCTTCAACGTCTGGATCTGGTTGGCCTGCACACCGATGACCCGAGAGCTCCACTGCATGAGGTGAGCACCTATGCCGCCGCGGCGCGGGACGTGAGCCGGCCGACGTCGCGGACAGACGACGGTCGGGTCAGGCGTCGGGACCCGGTCGTCGCCACCTGACCACGACGATCACGATGGCGCCGACGACCGTCGCGGTACCCACGACGATCGGGGCCAGCGTGAACAGCCGATCGATCCGGTGGATCTCGTCGACGTCCGCGATCACGGTCGGGTCCAGGTGGTCTTCACGTACTGGCGCTGGAAGCCGAGGCGGAGGAGATTGCGTTCGCTCGGCCCACCCACGACAGCGGTGACCATCGCGAGGTCGCACCCGGCGGCCGACGCCCGCCGGAGCCGCTCCGCGACGAGGGCCCGTTGCACCCCTCGACCACGCTCGGCAGGGAGGGTGGACATGCCGCCCAGGGAGGCCAGCCCGTCGCGAACGATCAGGCTCGCGCATCCGAGCGGACGCTCCGTGTCGGCGTCGAATGCGAGCATGAGACACTCGCCATCGGTGGCGCTCGCCGCTGCGGCATACACGTCGCTCGCTCGGCGCGCTGCGGGTGTGGTGCGCTCCCACGCGGCGAAGCTCACCTCTTGCCACAGCGAAAGCTCGTCCGGCGCGATCGGGCGCACCGCGATCGACGGATCCGAGTCGACGACGGGTTCGTCGATCGATCGTGTCATCACGCTCACCTCGCCCGACGGCGCATAGGCCCGGGCGGTCAGCAGCGCCACCAGGTCGGTGTCGGTGCCCGGCACGACATCGACCGAGGCAGGCACGCCGGCAGCCGAAGCCGCCCGTTCGAGTTCGTCCACGTCGGCCGCCGCAACGACGCCCACCAGGCCAAGGGTGAGCGCCCGGTTGACGTACAGCCCCGGCCCCTGCAGGACGACGATGCCGTCGGCCAGTTCGAACCAGCTGCTGCCCCATGTCGGATCGATCGAGCGGAGCGACTCGGCATGAGCCGCCGCGTGGCGGGCCCCGGTGCGCTCGAGCCGTACCGCCCCGGCGTCGGCCACGATCAGCCGCCGGTGCGGAGCAGGATGCCGAGGAACAGCGCGGCCAGCGACGCGAGGGCTCCCATCGCGCCGCCGAGGGCGAGCGCGAGCTTGCTCTTGCCGATCGAGTGGATCGCCACGGCGGTGGCGGCGACGAGCGCGACGAGCACCTTCACGAACACGGTGACCTGGTACGACGTGTCGGTGTCGGCGATGTCGACCTCGGCCAGGTTCCACA
Organism: Actinomycetota bacterium; assembly: GCA_963169665.1. Classification (GTDB taxonomy): domain Bacteria; phylum Actinomycetota; class Acidimicrobiia; order Acidimicrobiales; family Ilumatobacteraceae; genus VFMC01. The sequence continues at coordinate 16,581 of CAUJET010000011.1, forward strand.
TGCCGGTGATGACGAGCACGGCGAACGCCGGCCAGGCCAGACGGGCGAAGGCCCGTGCGACCGCTTTGGTGCTCTCCGGCGCCTCCTTGCGGAGCACCGGCACGACGCCGGCGAGGGCGAACTGGCCGCCGACCCAGATCGCTGCGGCGAGCGAGTGGAGGAAGAGGCGGACCGTGTCGAGCGTGGGCGAGATCACTCGGCCACGGTAACCAACACGGGCTCGCGCACCAATGCGATCGGCCGTGACACGACGTGGGCGAGGCCGACGAGCACGATCGCCGCAGCGAACACCGCGCCCGGTCCGAACGCGGACGACACCCCGCCGAACACCATGAGCAGCACGGCGACGGTGATGTCGAACCCGGCGCTCATCGTGCCGATGATCGCGCCGCGGCGCTGATCGCCGATGCGGTCGATCGTGGTGGTCACCAGGATCGGCCAGGGCATCGAGTGCCCCATCGCGCAGATCACGATCCCCACGATCGCGACGGGGAGCGACGGGCTCGTCACGACGGTGAGGAGGCCGACTGCGAGCACGGCGTGCGCCGCGTTGAGGCCAGCACGAGGTGGGATGCGGTCGGCGATGAACCCGAGCGCACCGCGCACGACCAGCAACGTGACGCCGAACGTCGTGAGCAGCCAGTTGCCGTTGCCGTAGCGGTCGTTCGCCAACAGGACGGCGAAGCCGGTGATGGACGCGTAGCCGGCGTTGGTGAGGCCGACCACCAGGGCGGGGCGCACCGCCCGGCGCTCGAGCCAGGACCCCGCGTCGTCGCCGTCCGATGTCCGCGACCGCGGGAGGCGTGGCACCAGCAGCAGCGCGGTCGCGGTGAGCGCACCGAAGGCCACACCTGCGGCCGGCAGACCGGGGAACCACGGGCCTGCAGCCGCACCGAGGCTGAGACCTGTCCAGAGGCCGGCGCTGAGCCATCCCAGTGCCTGGCCGCGACGTTCGGCCGGGACCAGTTCGAGCGCTACCGCCGCGGCGGCGGTGTAGAGGATCCCGTCACCCACGCCCTGCACCGCTCGGGCGGCGAGCAGCCCGGCGAGATGGGGGAGCGCGAGCAGGAGCGAGCCCACCGAGGTGCCGGCCACGCCCCAGGCGAGCGCAGTGCGGGCACCGATGCGGTCGATCATCCGACCCGAGACGAGCCGGCCGCCGATGGCGGCGGCGGGGAACACGCCGGCCGACACGCCCACCCACAGGTCGCCGTGGCCGAGCGCTTCCACACGTTCGGGGAGCAGCGCGAGTGTGGCTCCGAAGCCGACGAACGCGACGGTGAGGGTGGCCACCACGAACACCACCCGTGGATCGCCACGGGTGCCCGGGACGACGGGGGTGGGCGTCATCCCAGTCGGAGCGCTTCGAGCACCTCGCTCGCCGCTCGCTGGCGGTCGTCGACGAGGGACACCTCGGCAGGATCGGCGCCGAGCATGGTCGCGACCGCGACGCCGATCGCGGACTGCAGCTCGCGGATGTTGCGCGGCGGCGGGAAGTACTCGTCCTCCTCGGTCACGCGCACGTCCTCGACACCCTCCCGGGGCGCGAGGCGGGCGATCACCGCGTCGACGAGTTCTTCGGGCGCTGATGCACCGGCGGTGACGCCGACCGTGCCGGTGAGGTCGTCGGGCAGTTCGTCGGCGTGGTTCACCCGGTACACCCGCTCGGCGCCGGCCTCGATCGCGAGCTTCTCGAGCGCACGGGTGTTGGAGGAGTTGGCGGAACCGATCACCACGATCGCGTCGCACCGATGGGCCATCGCCATCAGCGCCGATTGGCGGTTGGTGGTGGCGAAGCACAGGTCGCTACGGCCCGGCGTCCACGTACCGGGGTACTTCACCTTCACGGCCTCGGCGACGCCCTCCCAGTCACGGTGCGACAGTGTGGTCTGGGCGAGCAGGGCCACCGGCTCGTCGAACGTGGGAAGCGCCTCGACCTCGGCGATGCTCTCGACCCGGCTGATCGAATCGGGGGCGACCGCCATGGTGCCGACCGCCTCCTCGTGACCCTCGTGGCCGACGTAGACGATGCGGAAGCCCTTGCCGGCGCGCACCTTCACCTCGTGGTGGACCTTGGTGACGAGTGGGCAGACGGAATCGACCACGTAGCTGCCCCGAGCCCGGGCCGCGGCAACGACCTCAGGGGCCGAACCGTGGGCGGAGAGCATGATCGGGCTGCCCTCGGGGACCTCGGCGATGTCGTCGACGAAGATGACGCCGAGGTGCTCGAAGCGCTCGACCACGATCCGGTTGTGGACGATCTCGTGGTAGCAGTACACCGGCGCCGGGAAGGTGCGCACCATCCATGCGAGCGCCTTGATGGCCATCTCCACTCCGGCGCAGAAGCCACGCGGCTCGGCGAGCAGCACCCGATCGACGTCCATGGCGCCACGCTACCGGCGCCCTCTCGACCGAGCCGGGCACCGACCGTCACACCGCTGGGGTGCCTCGAGATCCGAGGCCGGGTCGGTCGCGCCTGGTCGCAGGGGTCACGGGAGGCCGCCCGAAGCGCCGATAGCCTCGACGGACGTGTCAGCTCCGGTGGTCGTCAGCATCGCTGCAGGTTCCGCCGCCGAGGCGGCAGGCCTGTGCGCAGGTGACGAGATCGTCGCGCTCAATGGTCAGGTGCCTCGCGACATCATCGAGTGGCGGTTCCTGGTCGACGAACCCGAGCTCGAGATCGAGCTGCGCCGAGGAGGCCTCGATCAGACGGTCACGATCGACAAACGGGCCGGCGAACCGCTGGGAGCGGAGGTGTCGAGCGCGGTGTTCGACCGGGTGCGCACGTGCGACAACCACTGCGAGTTCTGCTTCATCTACCAGCTGCCCAAGGGCATGCGGAAGAGCCTGTACCTGAAGGACGACGACTACCGGCTCAGCTTCCTGTACGGCAACTTCACCACGCTCACCCGGTTCACCGAGGCCGATCTCGAACGGGTGATCACCGAGCGGCTCTCGCCGTTGAACGTCAGCATCCACGCCACCGAGCCGGAGCTGCGGTCGCGCATGCTGAAGAACCCTCGTGGCGGGATGAGCCTGCGGTGGCTGCGGGCGCTGCTCGACCACGGCATCACCGTGCGGGGCCAGATCGTGTTGTGCCCGGGCGTGAACGATGGCGCGGCGCTCGACCGCACCTTCGCCGACGTCCTCGACAAGTACCCCGATTTGGAGTCGATCGCCGTGGTGCCGCTCGGGCTGAGCCGGTTCAACACCGAGTCGGCGATGCGACTGCACACCCCCGACGAGGCCAACGCCGTCATCGACGCGGTCCACGACTGGCAGGAGATCTACCTGCGGGTGCTCGGCCGCCGGATGGCCTTCGCCGCCGACGAGTACTACCTGATGACCGGTCGTCCGTTCCCCGAGGCCGACGCCTACGAGGGCTTCGCGATGCACGAGGACGGCATCGGCATGGCCCGCACGTTCGAGCTCGAGTTCAACGGCCGGGTCGACACGCCCACGGGGGTGCAGAGCGGCTTCTTCGCCGCCGTCGACAACGCCCCGCCCAACCCGGCCGCCTACACCGGCCTCCGGTCGCGCAGCGACGGGACCAACCTCACGCTGTCGCCGCGCCGCAACGCGCCGATCGGCATCCTCACCGGCGAGTTCGGTGCGCAGGTGATCGGCCCGCTGGTCGACTCGCTCGGGCGCACCGACGTGCGCGTCATTCCCGTGCGCAACGAGTTCTTCGGCGGCAACACCGCCGTCACCGGGCTGATGGTCGGCGCCGACCTCACCCGGGTGCTCGCCGAACAACCTGCAGGTCATCGGTACCTGCTGCCCGACGTGTGCCTGAGCGAGGGACGATTCCTCGACGGCACCACCCTTGCCGACCTGCCGAGGCCCGTGGAGGTGGTGGCCACCGATGGCCTCGCCCTGCGCGCCGCACTGGAGCCCGCCGCATGAGCGATCAACACACATCCATCGACGATGGCACCGGCCCTGCGCTGGCCAACGTCGTCATCGTCGGCCGACCGAACGTCGGCAAGAGCACCCTGTTCAACCGGATCATCGGTGAACAGGTGGCCATCGTCGAGGACCGACCGGGCATCACCCGCGACCGCAAGGAGGCCGAGGCCGAGTGGCTCGGCAACCGGTTCAACCTGGTCGACACCGGCGGGTGGTCACCCGACGGTGATGCGCTCGAGGAGAAGGTGTCGCGCCAGGTCGAAGCGGCGGTCCGCCAGGCCGACCTGGTGCTGTTCGTGGTCGACGCGTCGGTCGGCATCACCGACGACGAGATGGTCATCGGTAACTGGCTCCGCAAGGCACAGGTGCCGATCCTCGTGGTCGCCAACAAGGCCGACAACGACCGTCGCGAGAGCGACCGGTGGGAGTTCCTCGCGCTCGGCCTCGGCGATCCGCACGCGGTGAGTGCGCTGCACGGTCGTCGCGCCGGCGACCTCCTCGACGAGATCGTTGCCCGCATCCCCGTCGTCCGCGACGACGACCCGGTCGAGCCGATCGAACCGGGCCTCGACGCCGACGGCCGGCCGCTGTGGAACCCGAAGGACGTCGCGCCGCCCCGCGTGGCGATCGTCGGCCGCCCGAACGTGGGCAAGAGCACCCTGTTCAACCGCCTGGTGGGGGAGGACCGCTCGGTCGTCCACGACATGGCCGGCACCACCCGCGACGCGATCGACACCCTGGTCGAGACGCCCGACGGTCCGATCGTGTTCGTCGACACCGCCGGCATGCGCAAGCGCGGCAAGATCGACGACTCCGCCGAGTACTACTCGATGGTGCGTGCCCTGCGGGCGATCGACGATGCCGACATCGCCCTGCTGGTGATCGATGCCACGGAGGGCGTCACGGGCCAGGACCAGCGGCTCGCCGAGCGTGTCGACGCCAGCGGCTGCCCGATCGTGATCATGCTCAACAAGTGGGAGCTGATCGACGACGCCGAACACCGGCTCGAGATCCAGGCCGAGGTGCAGCGCAAGCTGAGCTTCGTGGGCGAGGCGCCGATCGTGAAGATCTCAGCGCTCACCGGTAAAGGTGTGCACAAGCTGCGGCCCCTGCTGCAGGACGCGATCACCCAGTACCACCGGCGTGTGCCCACCCGCGACGTGAACAAGGTGATCGCCGCCGCCCAGCAGAAGCAGCCGGCCGGCCACGGCCTGAAGGTGCTGTACGCCGTGCAGGGCGCCACCGACCCGCCGACATTCACCCTGTTCGTGAACCGCGAGTTGCCGTCCACGTATCTGCGATACCTCGAGCGCAGCATCCGTGAGGCGTTCGACTTCGGCAACACGCCGTTGAAGCTGCGCGTCAGGAAGCGCACGGAGTAGCGATGCCGTTCTGCGAGGACTGTGCCAAGTACTGGACGCCGTCGGCGATGAACGACGACGGCACCTGCCCCACGTGTGGGCGGGTGGTGGAGGCACCCAAGGTGGCGAGCACCATCACGAGCCGCACGCTCGACCTGAAGAAACTCGCTGCCGGTGAGGACGGCGACGTCGACGACGTGAAGGCGCCGTGGCACTTCAAGCTGCTGATGGTGCTGCTCGTGGCATACCTCGGCTGGCGAGTGGTCGACCTGTTCATCTGACCGGTAGCATGCTCACTCCGTGCGACCGGCTCCGGCCGGCTCACGGAGGTCATACGGGCTGTAGCGCAGCTTGGTTAGCGCACTTGTCTGGGGGACAAGGGGTCGGGAGTTCAAATCTCCCCAGCCCGACGTATGAGGGGCCTCTGGCCAGCGGAAACGCTGTCCAGAGGCTCTGCTCGTTTTCGGCAGCGATGGCCAGGGTGACCAGTCGGGTCACCGTTCGCGGATTGCGGACCAGTGGTGGTCGTGGACGACCGGTCGTGGTTCGCAATCCCGGGAAGGCCGACGCCGTGCGTCAGTCGTCGATGGCTTGGTACACGAGGGAGCGGAAGTCGCGTTCGGCGAGTTGCATGCCGGTCATGTTCTGCGACATGAAGACGCCGACCAGGTCCTCGGCCGGATCGACCCAGAAGTAGGTCTTCGCTGCGCCCGCCCAGCCGTACTCGCCGACCGAGCCCGTTCCGGCGGTGGCGGCCACGTCGAGCATCACCCGCGACCCCAGTCCGAACCCCATGCCCGGGTTGGGCAGACCGAGCAGCTCGTAGGGGAGCAGCTCGGGGGCCAGGTGGTTCGAGTGCATCAGCTCGAGCGTCTTGCGACCCACCACGCGGACGCCGTCGAGCGTGCCGCCGCCGGCGAGCATCTGGCCGAAGCGCATGTAATCGGCGGCGGTCGAGAACAGGCCCACGCCACCTCGTTGGAACACCTCGGGAGTGTCGGTCGGGTACGTGACCGACACGTCGATCCGCTCGTTGAAGCCCGCGAGTGCGGCTTCGAACAGCTGGACGAACGAGTAGTCCTGGCCGATCAGGTCGGGCAGGCCGTACATCGCCGACAGGCGCGAGAGCTTCTCGGCGGGGAGGCCGAAGCCGCTGTCGACCATGCCGAGCGGTCCGAAGATGCGCTCCTGCAGGAAGTCCCCCAGCGACTGCCCGGACAGCACCTCGACGAGACGGCCGGCGACGTCGATGCCCACGCTGTAGTGCCACCGCGAGCCGGGCTGGTACGCCAGCGGCAGCGCCGCCAGGTCGTCGACCAGCGTCTCGAGCGTTCGGGTGGCGTCGTTCATGATGCGGGCGTCGCGGTACAGCTGCGCCACCGGGTTGTCGGCCATGAAGTCGTACGTGAGACCGCTCGTGTGCATGAGCAGGTCGCGGATCTGCATCGGTCGTGCCGGGTCGACCAGGCCGCCGTCTGCGTCGAGCACCTTCGTGGCAGCGAAGGCCGGCAGGTACTGCGCGACCGGGTGTTCGAGCTGGAAGCGGCCCTCCTCGTGCAGCAGCATCAGCGCGGTCGACACGATCGGCTTGGTCATCGAGTAGATGCGGAACACGGTGTCGGGCGCCATCGGAACGCCCGCTTCCTTGTCCTGGTACCCGAACTGCGCCGCGTGGACGATGCGCCCCCGCCGGCTCACCATCGTGCTGATGCCGGCGACACCACGTTCGCCGACGTAGGACTCCATCACCGGTCGGATGCGCTCCAGTCGGGCGCTGCTCATGCCGGCTGCTTCGGGGGAGCTCGGATCGGTGCTCATGGTGCCTCCACGTGGTTGCTCGGTGGTGAAGGGCAGATCCTCGCGCGTCGAGGCGACCGGATCTGAGGCCAGGGGCCGTGTCGAGCAGCGTTGTCGCCCGGCCGCAGGGCGATCCCGTGCCGGTGGCTCTGTGTCACGACACAGAGCGGACGACGGCGCCGTGCTGTGACACAGACCGACGACGCGCGTCGAGCCGACCGGATCCGAGGTCAAGGGCTCGTGACGACGGTGAGGGTGTAGGTGCCGTCGGGGTTCACGACGATGTCGTGGACCGTCGACTCGGTGCGCAGCACCCCGGCGCTCACCAGCTCGGCCTCGCTCGCGTACCGACCGTGGAGCGACCGGTACGACTCCTCGGCGGTCTCGAGCACGTCCTGGTCGGCATCGACCACCGACGTCTCACCCCGTTCGGTCACGCCCTTCACGGCGAACACCGACACGGTGGCGAGGATGCCGAGGATCACGATCACGATCAGGATCTCCACCAGGCTGAAGCCGTCATGCCGACGGTCGGTACGTTCTGCGTCGTCGAGCTGCTCCGAGCCGGCTCGCGCCACGAAGTTCACCTGCATGTCGGTCCATCGGTCCCGATCGGGCCGAGGTTGACCCCTCAACAGCCATTTCTGTTGGAAAACCCCTGTTCACCGATGGTTCTCCCTGCTGGGCGTCAAGGTTCGGTCAATCCGTCGACACTCCACGTTCGTCAACGTTTCTTGACTCCGGTTTCTCTCCGTGGCGGGTTACAACGATCGCCGGTGGGCGGCAACACCGGGATTCTCAAGTTCGTCAAGGAATCTTCCGATGATCCTGCCGTCACCCACACAACGGAGCGGACATGAGGCGGCAGCGCAGACGGCGAGGAGAACAGGGGCACGACCAGTGCGTCGCGACCCCTGTGCGCGCCGGTCGGGCCGACCGTGCAGGCCGTTCAAGCCGTTCTGATGCCGGTGCGACCTTGACCGAACTCCTCGTGACGATCGTCATCATGGGGATCATCATCGTGCCGATCATGAACGCCGTGATCGGCGTCATCAAGGCGTCGTCCACGAACCGTGGCCTCTCGCAGGTCGAAACGGTCCTGAACAACGCCGCCGACCAGGTGAACCGTGCCCCGCGGGGCTGTGACTACACCGAGTACGCACAGACCGCCGCACGGGCACTCGGCTGGCCGCGCACCTCGGCGACGATCGAGCAGTTCCACTACGTCCCGGCCGCCACCCCGGTCCAGACGGGGACGTGGAATCCGGGCGCCTGCGTGGGCGCCACCCCCGACGACCTCCTGGTCCAACTCGTGACCATCACCGTCCGCAACCCCGAGACCGGTGCCCAACGAACCATCCAGGTGGTGAAGAGCGATGACTGACCACGACATGCCGACTCCGGTCGCACGTTCCGTGCGCCGCCGGCGCGACGCCGGATCGACGCTGCCCGAACTGCTCGTCACGGTGATGCTGCTCGGCCTGATCGTCACGAGCCTCGCATCGGCCGTGATCGTGATCGTGCGCCAGCAGGACAACACCACCGGCCGTCTCAACGTGGCCCGCTCGGAGACCAATGTCGGGTTGTGGCTCCCGGCCGACCTGGCGTCAGCACAGGACGTCGACCTCACCCCCGGCGCCTCGCCGTGCGGCACCGCCTGCCCGCCCAACGCCGTCACCGGCGGCTCGAACGCGATCATGATGTCATGGGACTCGCTCGAGGCGGGCGTCACCGATGCGCTGTCGTCGCGCATCAACGTCTCGTATCGCTACGTCCAGGTGGGCGCGAGCTACGACCTCGTGCGGGTGGAGTGCGTGTCGGTGGCGAGCGGTCCCTGGTCGTGCGGGAACACCACGGTGCTGCGCGATCTGATGGCACCGCCCCCGGCGACGACGTGGACCCCTGGCGTCACGTCGCCGAAGTGGGTCATCAACGTGAGCGAGCCGCTCGACGCCGGGACGATCGACGGCGACCCCCAGGCGAGCACGACGACCATCGTCGCCGACCCGAACGCCCCCATCCGCAACGCCCAGCGGGTGGTCGTCACGATCAACGGTGGCGGCGACGCCGCAGGTGCCGGTGGTGGTCTCAACTCGATCAGCCTCACGGCGGGCGGCACCGAGCGCGGCATCATCGACGCGACGAGCACGCAGGGCACCCCCAGCTTCAACGAAGCTCGCACTCGCTGCGGCGGAAACTTCGGCCTCATCATCGACGACTCCGGCTCGATCGGCTCGGCGATGGGCACGATCCGCGAGGGGGCGAAGAAGTTCGTGGACGCCTTCGCCGGGACCCCGATCAAGATCCAGGTGGCACGCTTCGACAACACCGCCAGCGTGCTCGGCCAGAACCCGCGCACCCGCTACTTCGACATGTTGAACGACGCCGACGTAACAGCGCTCCGCAACGCGCTCGACACGCTCAGCGCCGGCGGCGGGACGAACTGGGAGGACGGCCTGCACCGCATGTTCTACACCGACACCGGTGCGGTACAGCAGGTGTATCCCGAGACTGTCATCTTCTTCACCGACGGCGAACCGACGTGGAGCCGCGTCGACGGCACCTCGACCTCGTCGGCGCCCACCAACCCGCCCGCTCGCCAGACGCAGCTCGCGAACTCCAACGGCTCGTACGACCAGGAGTCGTTCAACCGGGCCAAGTACATCGTCGACGCCTTCCGGTCGAGCGTGAATTTCATCGGAGTGGGTGTCGGTCCGGCCTTCACGAACTGGAACAACTGGCTGACGTCGGGTCCGGGCTGGCACTACAACTACTTCCGCGGCTTCCACTACGAGAAGCGCAACTCCAGCTCGAGCAGTTGGTACACGGTCGACCTCGCCACCTACAACGCGACGTCGCCGACCACGAACCGGCGCATCCGCTACACCTCGCCGTACCAGTACTGGGAGCCCACGACGAAGTCGGTGTACGACTCGCTCTCGTCGTCCGCACGTCAGCGTGTCAAGGACTATTCGGCTCCGTTCGACAGCTACGACATCGCGTCCGAGTCGGTACAGAACAGCACCATCCTCACCCGTCTCATCGCGGGCAACGACTTCGGTGTGCCAGCGGAGTCGGTGAACGGCGTCTACACCAACGCCGCCACGGCGAACATGTATCTCCTGCCGGACTTCGACCAGTTCGCCGGCGCCCTCGAGGCGGTGGCCCTGGCCGAGTGCGGTGGCACGGTGACCTTGCAGACCAAAGTGGGGGCCGCCGCTGCGGCCGACCCGTTCACGTATCAGCACACGGCCTCGACGAGCGCCGGCGGACTGCCGTTGGCGGCGAGCCTCAACACGGTGACGACGACGAAGACCTACCAGAGCGGCACGTTCGACTTCGCGATCCCCGACGGTGAGTACGTCACGATCGAGATCCAACCGCTCATCTCGTCCGGTCTGCAGTCGTACACA
>CAUJET010000012.1 GCA_963169665.1 Actinomycetota bacterium
CGAGGCGATGGCCAGCGCATAGGCCCGCCCGTCGAACCCCGCCTCGGCCAAGGACCCGAGCATCCGATGGATCGACGGCGAGTGCGGGTTCGAAGGACGCAGGACGTGGTCGCCCACGCGGACGACCGCGCCGGCGTTGGCGACGCCACCGTGCAACACCACCTCGAACGACGCTTCGGTCACGCCACCATGCTCCCACGCCCCGACCGGCCCACGACCCCGAGTTCTCGATCGGCACTCGCGCCGTCCTGTGTCGCTGCCATGAACGGGCAGGATGGGTGCCGTGGGATCCAGGGACGAGCGCCAACGCGGCATGTTGTTCGACGAGGTGCCGGAGCTCTACGACCGGGTCAGACCGTCGTATCCGGCCGAGCTCTTCGCCGATCTCGTGGCGATCACCGGGCTCGATGCGCACTCGTCGGTGCTCGAGGTCGGCTGCGGCACCGGGCAGGCGACTCGATCTCTCGCTGGCATCGGGTGCGAGGTGACCGCACTCGAACCAGGCGTCGAGACGGGACGGGTCGCCCGGCGGCGACTGGCCGACTGTCCGAACGTCGCGATCGACACCTCGACGTTCGAAGCCTGGGACGGGCACGGCCGGCAATTCGACCTGATCGCCGCCGCGTCGTCGTGGCACTGGATCGATCCGGCCATCGGCTGGACGCGGGCTCGTTCGCTGCTGCGACCCACCGGATGGCTGGCCGTGCTCGGCCACGTCGTCGTCCGACGGGTCGACGAGCCCGAGGTCTACGCCCTGACGGCCGACCTCCACGAACAGTTCGATGCGGGAAATCCGGAGTGGGGACACCCGCCGCTCGAGGACGAGGTGCGGGCGACGGACAGCGGCTGGGGACCTCCCAACGACGATCGGGACGGCGTGTTCGGACCCACGCTCGTGCGGTGGTACCCCACCGTGCAGCACTTCGACGGCGCCGGCTTCGCCGAACTCCTCCGGACGTTGTCGCTCTACCGACGCCTCGACGCCTCGGTCCGTGAACCGCTGTTGAACGCGATCGCGCAACGGATCCGAACCGACCTCGGCGACCACGCGACCCGGCGTTACCTCACGGTCCTCCGAATCGCCCAGCCGTCGGGCTGACCGGCGACCGCCGGAAATGACGGAGGACCGACGCCTGTCGCGCTGCAACGATCACGCCATGGCCCTCGTCATCGACTGCGTGTTCATCGACTGTGTCGACCTCGAGGTGATGACGGCGTTCTGGTGCCAGGCGCTCGATCTCGAACACGTGTGGACCGGGCCGTCGGGCGGACATCTGCTCGTGGCGACCGATGGATCCGACCGACGGCTCGCACTGATGCCCGCCCACGGCGAGAAGACCGGCAAGAACCGGGTCCACTTCGATCTGCGTCCGGACCGCGATCAGCAGGAGGAGGTCCGCCGACTGGAGCAGCTCGGCGCGCGACGCATCGACATCGGTCAGGTCGACGTCACCTGGGTCGTGATGGCCGACCCGGAGGGCAACGAGTTCTGCGTGCTGCGCTCCCTCGCCGAGAAACAGCGCGCCGTGTCCGCGCCGTCGACGGGTGAACTGCCCGAAACGTAGGCTCGGGCCATGCACCGGATCTTCACCACCAGCGTCGCGTCCGTGTACCCGCACTACGTGAACAAGGTCGAGCGCAAGGGCCGCACGACTGCCGAGCTCGACGAGATCATCACCTGGCTCACCGGGTTCGACGGCACCACGCTGCACCGGCTCCTGGCGGAGGACACGACCTTCGAATCGTTCTTCGCCCAGGCTGCGCTGAACCCGAAGGCGTCCGCGATCACCGGGGTCGTGTGCGGTGTGCGCGTCGAGAACGTCGAAGATCCGCTGATGCAGAAGATCCGTTACCTGGACAAGCTCGTCGACGAGCTCGCCAAGGGAAAGTCGATGGAGAAGATCCTGCGCGCCTGACCGCCGGCGCACATCACCGTGCACGACGAGACCCGAGGAGCGCGCGCGACGATGGAGCGCATGCTCGACAGCGACCTGCCGCGGATCGGTGCCCCTGCCACACGGGCGCTTGCGTCGATCGGCGTGACGCGACTCGAGCAGCTCGCCGATCGGAGTCGAGACGAGCTGGTCGCACTGCATGGCTTCGGACCTCGGGCCCTGCGGATCCTCGACGAGGCGCTCGCCGAACGCGGCATTTCCCTGCGCTCGTGACGCGCTGACGCTCCGTTACCGATCGAGGCTGGATTCGATGAAGCCGATGCCGGTGCGCGCGGTGCAGTCGATGCCGTCGGGGAGCCAGTTCGTCGGGAGGACGCCGGCACAACGTTCTTCGAACACTCCCCCGCTGCCGAAGTTGTCGAAGGAGTTGTCGGTGGTGATCACCACGGACGTGCCATCGAAGTCGTAGCGCGTGACGATCGGGTCGCCCTCGACGGTGGGGACGAGCAGGTCCCACACGAGCGGTCGCCCGGCACCCACCTCGTCGAGGAAGCAGGCGATCCCAGCATCGAGGACGCGCTGGTCGTCGTTGCCGTTCGTGAGCACCGTCGGCCCGCACGGTCCCGAGCGCTCACCGAACACCTTGGTCGGCTCGAGGACGACCGTCGTCGATGGGACCGTCGACGACGGGGCGAACGGCTCCCCGAGCGCTGCGCTCCAATCGTCCGGTGAGGCCTCGCCCTCGCCGAGGGCTGCGCAGAACTCCACCTCGCCCGACTGGCCGGCGAAGTCACCGACCTGGGTGAAGAAGGCGTTGCCGCCGACCGCGATGCGCTGATCGGGCGTCACCGTGATGTCGGGCATCCAGACCGAGAACGTGCGACCCCAGTCGTTCAGGTACCAACGCTCCACCTCGAACGTCACCCACCGGGTCGCGGTGGGAACCGCGGGCCGGTCGGGGTTCTCGGGGTCGGTCGTCCAGGGCAGGATCTCGTCGACCGACGACACGACGCGCCCGACGAACGCGAACTGCGCGTTCGCCAGGTCGGCTGCGGTGACGGCGACGTCACCGCAGCCGTCGACGTTCGGTGGTGCAGTGCTCGCGGGGACCGGACCGACCGTCGGTGTCGCGTCCGTGACTGCGGTCGTGTCGGGGACTGCGGTGGAAAAAGGGCCCGGGGATTCGTCCGCCGGCATGCCGCACGCGGCGAGCATCGCAACGCTCGCCGCGAGGAGGGGCGTCGGGCATCGACGCACCAACCCGGCGAGACGATGGGGAGTGGTCGTGGTCATTCGCATCCGGGAGGCTCCTCGGCACTCGGCGCGTAGGTGGCGATGAGCTCGCCGTCGACCCGGTACTCGATCGTGTCCGCGTCGACCACGGTGATCTCACCGAGCAGTCGCTGCGACATGTCCGATTGGTACTGGTCGTACGCCGGTTCCGGAGATCCGACGATCCACCAGTGCTCGCCGTTGAAGTCGCCGAGCACGTCGATGCCGCAGTGCGTGCCGAGCGGGAATCGATACGTCGCTCCGACCTCGAGTCGGGCGTCCCACTCGGCGAGCGGCGGGCCCGACGGGGTGAACGGCTCGACGTCGGGCACCGTGGGCACGGGCCCGTTCGCCGCGTCCCAGCTCCGGATCACGAGCCGCTCGCCATCGGTGGTGACGACGTGCAACGAGCCGTCGGCGGTCACCCGTCCCGATGATGTGTACGCGACCGTCGAGCCGAGGTCGACCGACACCGTGGCGCCGTCGGCGCCGACCAACAGGAGTGCTGGCACGTAGCCGCCCGGGCACTCGTCGGGGTGCTCGTAGCAGTACTCGGTCGACGGCTCGACCGCGAAGGTGATCAACGCCGACGGACCACCGGAGAGCACGAAGGTGGAGGCGGACTGGAACGGCGGCGCGAACCTGGACACCTCGACGGGCTCCCACGCGCGTCCGGCGTTCGTGCTGACCGGCACTGCCGGATCGCTCGGCGACAGGAACGAGTTCACCCCGACGAGCGTCGTACCTGCCATCGCGACCGCACTCGGCGCGGGCCCGGAGTCCGTCGAGACCTGCCAGGTCGAGCCTCGATCGGACGATTCGAACATCGCCGGCATCCGGTAGTCGCCCTCGTCGCGGGTGCCGCTCATGATCAGCCGATCACCGAGGTCGATGACCGGGCCGAGGTAGCTGTCGGTCATGTCGAACACCGCCGGGTCGAGCGGGACCTCCGTCCACGTGACACCGTCGTCGGAGCGGAACATGCCGGGGGTGAACGGGCCCATGCCGGGCTCGTCGACGGGGCGGAACGCCCCCGGTACCAACAGCGAACCGGCGACCGCCGTCACGCCCGACACGTCGAACGGCCGGCTCGAGATCGAGCCCTCGGTCCACGTCGCGCCGCCGTCGGTGCTCAGCCGGATCGTTGGCAGGAAGCGCTCGTAGTCGGAGGTGACGAGCATGAGGCCGAACGGTGTGTCGAACAACAGCGGTGGGGTCGACGACGGGCTTGCGGCGACCCGGTGTACTGAATCTCCCGCGAGATCGCGGACCTCGTACGCGTCACGTTCCTCGGTCAACCGGGCGAGCCACACCTCGCCGTCGTGCTCGGTGAGTGACACGAAGTCGTCGCCGACAGCACTCCCGACATCGGTCTCCGTCCACCCGGACACGTCGATGGTCGGGTCGGTCGTCGTACTGGTCATCGCTTCGATCGTCGATCCGGTCGTCGTCACCGGTTCATCGAACGATGACGTCGGTGCCGTCGGCGACAGGGTCGAGACGGTCGAACCCGTCTGGTCATCGGCCACTCCCGGAGCCGTCGGCGCACCGCACCCTGCCAGCAGCACCGACCCGACGCCGATCACTTTCATCCAGGTGCGCCCTTGCCTGCTCCGTCGCCTCATCGCTCCACCCCTCGTCCCGGTCGACCGCCCCCGACGGTCGGACATGAGACGGGCGAAGGGCCACCGTAGTTCCCAGCCGTTCTCGATTTCGTCCGCCGCGTGAGTGGCGGCGGGGAACTCAGCGCTCGAGGTAGAGCTGTTCGACGTAGCCGCCCTTGAGGTGCGCACCCATCAGCTCGGCCCGGCGCCGGTCGTAGAGGCCGATCGCGACCAGGATCTCCATTGCGAAGTCGACCGGCGCGTTCGGCAACGCCGACACCAGGTTCCCGTCGCGCACCACACCGATCGTCCGGTCCTCCTCCACCACGGCATCCGCCCAGAGAGGCGCGACCGCGTCGGCCAGCTCGGGCGGTGCCCACGGCGGCCGGACGTTGTGGGTGATCCGACGACCAGCGACGAGCCCCGCCGACGCCACCAACGTCACACCGGCGCAGATCGCCGCCACCAGCACGCCCGCCTCGTCGGCTCGCTGCAGCCAGGCGAGCACGGCCGTGTCGTCGCGTACCGAGTCCGGGTTGCCGCCCGGCACCAGCACCACCGTCAGTGTCGACGGGTCGAGGTCGCCGAGCGCCCGGTCCGGCAGCATCCGAAGTCCGGACTGGTCCCGCAGCTCCTCCACTGACGGGGCGACGAAGTGCACCGTCACGTCCCAGTTGGAGAGCCGGGTCGCGATCTCGGCCACCTCCGTGATCGTGCATCCGTCGTACAGCAACACCGCTGCGCTCATCGGCTCACCTTGCATCGGCCCATCCTGTCAGCCGCCCGCGCTCAGCCTCGTCGACTGCCGTGCTCGACGCAGTGCGCAGGATCTCGGCGCAGTTTCTGTTCCATGGAACCGAAAGCCGGCCGAGATCCGGTCGGCGGAGCGGACCCGGGCCGGATCGGGGCCTGCGGCTCCCTGAACGGACCGCTTCTGTGCCGGGTTGTGGTTGCTGGACGACCACAACCCGGCACGGAAACGACCCTCGCCCCGACCCGGCGGATCCCTCCGTAATCTGAGGCTCGTGATCGGGCCGGCTGAGGGAGCCGGTCGTCGCACGGAGGTCGGCAGCGATGGGTGCGACAACGGAGATCTCGTGCACCTGGGACCAGGCCTTGGCGTGGCGCATGACCCGGCAGCTGCTCGATCCCGTGGGGTCGATGGCAGCGTCCGACATCGTTCGCCGGCTCGGCGCCGTGCTCTCGGTGGACGAGCCGGCTGCCGAACTCGCCGTTCGGACCCGCGGCGCCGACTCCGGTGGCCTCCACCAGGCCGTCGCCGACGGGACGGTCATCCAGTCGTTCCTGTTCCGCGGCGCGTTGCACTACCTGACGCCCGACGACGGCGCGATGTACCTGGCGCTGCGCGCGGCGGGCCGGCAGTGGGAACTGCCGAGTTGGGTCGAGCACTACGGGCTCGCCGCCGAGGCGTGGCCGGCTTTCAGGGCGGCGGTCCGTGACGCATTGGACGACGCGCCGCTCACGGTCACCGAGCTGGGTGAGGTGCTGACCGTGCAGCCGGCATACCGACATCTGCGTCCGGTGTTCGAAGCCGGTGCCGGCACGTTGATCAAACCCCTGAGCTGGTTGGGTGACATCAGCTTCGGACCCCGCCGCGACGGACGCCTCACGCTCCGACGACTGGACCGCAATGCGGCGTGGCATGGCCTCCCCGATCTCGACGAGGCCGGGCCGCTCGCGGTGACCTCCTATCTCGGTGCCTACGGGCCGGCCACGGTCGATCACCTCCACTACTGGCTGGGCGAAGGGCTGAGTGCCGGCCGCAAACGGATCAACGGCTGGTTCGCCGGCCTGGCGCAACAGCTGGTCGCCGTCGATGTCGACGGAACCGTCGCCTTCGCGCGCCGCGAGGACGCCGAGCCACTCACGTCGGCGGTGCCGTCCGACGAGGTACGGCTCGTCCCCGGACACGACCAGTGGGTGATGGGTCCCGGCACCAAAGATGCGCACGTGATCCCGGTGGCACTCCGGGAGGCGATCACCCGGAAGGCGAACCCCGTCCTCCACGGGGGCGTCGTGCGCGGCACGTGGACCCGACGCGACCAACTGCTCGCGGTGTCGTGGCAGTCCGATCGGCCGGCGCCGATCTCGTCGATCGAACGCGAAGCGAGGCGGCTGAGCGAGCTCGTCGGCCACGACCTCGAGCTTCGGGTCGACCGGTAGCAGCGTTCGCGCGACCTCCCGTCGGCCCAAGCTCCGGTGCTCGCCGGTCGATCTATCCTCCGCCCATGGCCGTTCACTGGACTCTGGGTTGCGATGCCGCCGACCCGCATCTGCTGGCTGCGTTCTGGGCGGCAGCGCTCGAGTACGAACCGGAGCCCGGCTTCGACGACCCCGACGGCGCGTCGATCATCGATCCGCTCGGGATCGGCCCGGCGATCGGCTGGCTGCGCGTCCCCGAAGGAAAGCAGGCGAAGAACCGGTTGCACATCGACATCCGGGTCGCCGGTGACGGACCGTGGGATCTCGTCGAGCGGGCGCGTCTGATCCGCGCCAAGGTGCCGCAGCTGGTCCGCCTCGGCGCCACGGTCGTGCGCGAGGAGCGCGACGGCGACGTCCTCAGCCACGTGGTCATGCTCGATCCCGAGGGAAACGAGTTCTGCGTGGCGTGACCGCCCCGAGGTCGTTGCCTTCTTCGTCCGCCGGGGTCGCTCGGTACGGTGCCGAGACATGACCAACGTTGCCCGCCGGATCTGGGATGTCGTCGAGCCGATCGCGGCCAACATCTACTTCGCACCCGAGGTGCACGCCGCCTACCACGAGATCGGGTTCGATCCGTCGACGCGGTCGGCCGGCAAGGTGCAGTTCCCGGAGATGGTCGCCTACTTCACGAGCCGCGGGGCGTGCCTCGGCCCGAACGTCGACGGACACCTCGTCGCATCGGCGTTCGGTGTGTTCAAGCGACCGATGGTGGTCGCCGCGGTCGCCGAGGGCTGGCGTCGTTCCGATCAGCAGACGGTGCTCGCCGCACGCGAGCGCGGCGGCGTCGCGTCGTTGCGTCGGCTGCTCGGCGACGAACCCGAGGGTCTGGGGTGGGCGACGGAGGTGTTGCAGCGGATGGTCGAGGCAGCACCCGGTGAAGGGCGCGCCCTGTTCTCGGGGTTGCTGTCGCTCGGCTACCCGGAGGATCCGATGGGTGCGTTCTGGCGTGCGGCCGATCTCGTGCGTGAGCACCGCGGCGACAGCCACATCGCCGCGTGGATCGACGCCGACCTCGACGCGTGCGAGATCGGTGTGCTCACCGACCCATGGCGTGGGCAGCCGTTGAAGTCATGGGTGCGCACCCGTGGGTGGACCGACGACGAGCTCGACGCCGCCTGCGATCGGCTCCGCTCACGCGGTCTGTTGGACGGCGATGATCTGACCGCCGCCGGTCGCGAGCTGCGCGAGTCGATCGACGACGCGACGGATCGAATGGAGGGTCGTCTCGTGGCCGCGCTCGGCTCGGATGCGGAGCGCTTGTTCGACCTGCTCGACCCGTGGTGCGACCTGATCGTCGCCGACGGCGGCTACCCCGCCCGCGTCACCTGGCCCGCCTGACCGTCCGCGAGGCAGGCGAGCGACGACCTCACCAGGGGTTGTAGCCGTCGCCCGATTCCGCCGCTGCGGGATATCGCGAGGCCCACGGGCCGATCGGCTCCTCTCCGGAGGGCACAGCTCGCATGAAGAGGAGGAACCCCTTCTCCATGCCTTGGAACCAGTTGGACGCCTTGTCGTAGGTGGCCACGAGTTGCCACCCATCTGCCCCGAGTTCTGCGAACGCACTGAGCATGCGGTCCATCGCGTTGAACATGCCGAGGTTGACGATCTTGTACTGATACCGGGTCACCCACCAATCGTCGCGGATCCGAGCGGAGGGGTCGGCCACCAAGGGCTGGCTCGACGCCGTCCCCCGTGTGAGGGTTGGAGCATGACGTGGCGTCGGAATCGGCTGATGCTCATGTACGTCGTCGCCGTCGCGATCGCGTCGCCTGAACACCTCGAGGTTTCGGCCGCCACCGCCACGGGCACGAACCATCGTGGCGTTCGTCCGACGGGAATCTCAGCAGGTCGGGCGGACCTTCGATCGTGCGGCCGCGTACGCGTGGCGGCTGATCGTGATCGGCGTGGTGGTGCTCGCCGCGCTGTGGGTGCTGCGTGAACTGCGGGTCGTCGCGTTCCCCGTGGTGGTGGCGCTGTTCGTCGCCCGTGCATTGTCGCCGGTGGCCGGCTTCCTCGAACGTCACCGATGGCGCCGAGGTCTCGCGGCCATGGCGTCGATGGTGCTCTTCTTCGCGGTGATCGGCGGACTCCTCACGCTCGCCACGAGGGCGTTCGCGGACGAACTGCGCACGATCCGGCCGACGATCTCCGAGGGCTTCGACGACCTGGAGGACTGGTTGGTCGAGGACTCGCCGTGGGACGTGAGCCGCAGCGACATCGACGACGTGCGACGACGATCGGGCGAGCGGTTCGACTCCCTCGTCGCCTCGTCGGACGGCTCGCTCACAAGCGGCGCGGTGGTCGCGGGCGAGGTCGTCACCGGCGCCTTCCTCGCCGTGGTCCTCACCTTCTTCATGATCCGCGACGGCCGACGCCTCGCCGACTGGGTCTCCTCCAAAGCGGGGACGCGACGTCGACAGCGGATCGATCGGGCGATGTCCGCCGCCTGGAGCACCTTGGCCGGCTACCTGCGTGGTGCGGCGGCGCTGGGCGTGGTGGAGTCGATCGCGATCGGCATCGCGCTCCTCGCATCGGGCGCCTCGCTCGTGGCGCCGGTGATGATCATCACCTTCCTCGCCGCGTTCATCCCGATCGTGGGTGCCATCGGTGCCGGACTCGTCGCCGTCCTGGTCGCACTCGTCACCGGCGGCATCGGATCCGCGGTCGTCGTGGCAATCGTCGCGGTGGTGGTGCAACAGTTCGACAACGAACTGCTCGCGCCGCTGATCTACAGCCGGGCGCTGAACCTGCACCCTGTCGTGATCCTCGTGAGCGTGGTGGCCGGTGGCGCGTTGTTCGGCCTCGCCGGCACCGTGCTCGCCGTCCCGGCGGTCGCGGTGGCGACGAGCTCGGGGCGAGCCCTCGCCGGTTCGGAAACCGGCTCCACCGAGACACGAGCCGATACGGATCCCGCTCCGGGCGGTTCGGCGTTTCGTCGCGCGCACGATGGTGAACAGCTGCCCTGATGAGGGGCGGATGGGACGTGCAGCGGGTCGGACCCATCCATGGCCGGATCGAGTCCGAACCTACGAACGTGACGTTGAACCCCGCCTCGAACCATCGCCTCGCCGGCGACTCGGCTCGTGTGGTCGAACTCGCGTACCGCGATCACGCCCACGCGGTCTGGCTGCGGGCATCGTCGATCTGCGGACCCGACCGCGCCGCTGACGTGGTGCAGGAGGTGTTCGCACGGTTCTGGCGGGCTCCGCACACGTTCGATCCGGCTCGGGCGTCGTTGCGGACCTACCTGCTCGTGATGGCGCGCGGTACTGCGATCGACGTGGTGCGCAGCGACCACCGTCGACGTCTCCGCGACGAGCAGGCCGAGATGGCACGGCTCGCTCCCGGTGCCGCCGAGGACGTCGTCGAACCGATGCTGACGGCCGAGGCGACGCGGCGGGTGACGCAGGCGCTCGCGCATCTCGCCGGACCTTGCCGCAGCGCGATCGAGACCATCTACTTCGACGAGCTCACCTTCGCCGAGAGCGCCGCACGGTCCGGCATCCCCGAAGGGACCCTCAAGTCCCGCGTTCGCTCAGGCCTTCACCAGCTGCGACCCCTCCTCGCGGACCTCGATGACTGCGACCCGACCGACCGCGCTGCCTCGGCTGCCGAACCAGGAGTTCCTGCCATGCACCCCCCGAAGAGTCCGTACCCGAATCACACGGCACCGCAGGACCGGGCGACGCCGTGGACGACGGTGCAGCTGGCCAGCCGTGCCACCTCGTCCCGTCAGCGCCGGCGGGAGCGACTGTCGACTGCCATCGCTGGATTGGCGATCACCGCCCTGGCTGCGAGCGGGTGCTCCAACGACTCGGACGCAGCGGGCAGTGCGGGGTCGGACGCGTCCGGCGACCGAATCACGATCGTGACGACCGTCGCGCCGATCACCAGCATCGTGGCGAACATCGTCGGCGACCTGGCCGACGTCGTCGGCATCGTTCCCGAGGGAACGAACTCGCACACGTTCGAACCGCGACCCAGCGTGGCGGAGGATCTGTCGCAGGCC
The DNA here is from genome assembly GCA_963169665.1 of Actinomycetota bacterium. GTDB lineage: Bacteria > Actinomycetota > Acidimicrobiia > Acidimicrobiales > Ilumatobacteraceae > VFMC01. Next base: position 11,004 of record CAUJET010000012.1, read on the forward strand.
GACGTGATCTACATGAACGGGCTCGTGCTCGAGGAGCCGACGAAGCGCTTGGCCGAGGCCAACCTCGCCGACGGCGCGGAGATCGTCGAACTCGGATCGCTCACCATCGCCCCTGACGAGTACCTGTACGACTTCTCCTTCCCGGAGTCCGGCGGCAAGCCCAACCCACACCTGTGGACCGACCCCACTCTCGCTCGCCGATACGCCGAGATCGTGAAGGACGACATGTCGACTCGCGACCCGTCCAACGCCGACGCCTACGCGGCGAACTTCGAGACGTTCTCGGCCATCATCGACGAGTTCGACGCCGCCATGCGAACGGCCTTCGCCACGGTGCCGGTGCGGGAGCTGCTCACGTACCACGACGCGTACGCATACTTCGCCCAGACCTACGACTGGGTGGTGATCGGCGCGATCCAGATCTCCGACTTCGAGGACCCCACACCCGGCGAGGTGGCCGACCTGATCGACCAGGTGCGCGACAGCGGCGTTCCTGCGATCTTCGGCTCGGAGGTGTTCCCGAGCCCGGTGCTCGAACAGATCGGGCGGGAAGCGGGCGTCGAGTACGTCGACGTGCTCCGAGACGACGATCTCCCAGGAGCACCGGGCGATCCCGAGCATTCGTGGCTCGGACTGATGCGATTCGACTTCGTGACCATGACCGAGGCCCTCGGCGGCGACGCCACCGCACTGCGGGACTTCGACCTGCGCGCTGCAGCGCCCGACATGGCCAGGTACCCCCAGTGAGCACGACGGCCGGCACGTGCCTCGCCCGCAGGCGTCCATGAGAACGAGACGACCCGCACCCGACGACGGCCTGCTGCTCCGACTCCGGGGCGTCACCTGCCGCTACGACCACGATCCCGTCCTCGATCACGTCGATCTCGACATCGGCCCCGACCAGTTCACCGGCATCGTGGGACCGTCCGGATCGGGGAAGACCACGCTGCTGAAGGTCCTCCTCGGCACCATGGCGGTTCGCGACGGCGAGGTCCGGCGCGCACCTGACCTGCGCATCGGCTATGTGCCCCAGGTGGAGACGGTGGACTGGAACTTCCCGGTCACGGTGTCGCAGTGCGTGCTCATGGCGCGCACGCGCGGCCGCGTCGTTCCCTGGCCCAGCGCGACCGAACGCCGTGACACGGCCGCCGTGCTCGAACGGCTCGGTCTCGGCGGCTTCGCCGATCGGCACATCCGTCAGTTGTCAGGTGGCCAGCAACAGCGCGTCTTCGTGGCCAGGGCCCTGATGGGCGATCCACAGCTCCTCGTGATGGACGAGCCGACGTCGGGTGTCGACGCCACCACCCGCCACGATGTCCTGCACCTGCTCGACGACCTCAACCGCGCCGGTACGGCCATCGTGCTCACCACCCACGACCTCAACGGCATCGCGTCGCATCTGCCGCACCTCGTGTGCCTCAACACGACGGTGATCGCTGCCGGCACCCCGCAGGACGTGCTCACCACCGACGTGCTCGAGCGCACCTTCGGCGCACGCATGGACGTGCTCGAACACGCAGGGATGCCGATCGTGATCGACCGACACACACACCTGCACCATCGCGTCCTGCCGCTGCGGAAGAGCGCGTCGTGATGCAGGAGTTGCTGCGGCCGTTCGAGTTCGAGTTCTTCCGCAACGGGTTGATCGTCGCGACCGTCGCCGGTGCGCTGTGCGGACTCGTCGGCGTCTACGTCGTGCTGAAGGGCATGAGCTACATCGGCCACGGCCTGTCGCATGCCATCTTCGGCGGGTTCGCGGCGAGCGCGCTGATCGGCATCGACTTCGTCCTCGGCGCCGGCATCTGGGGGGTGGCCTCCGCACTGATGATCAACGGCGTCACGCGACGCCGCACGATCGGCGCCGACGCCGCCATCGGGGTGATCACCACGGCGTCGTTCGCCCTCGGCCTCGCGCTGTTCGCCGTGTTCGGCCGACGCGGCAACAGCTTCGACGCAGCCCTGTTCGGCAGCATCCTGGGCGTCGACACCGCCGACGTGGTCGCGATCGTGGTCCTCACCGTGATCGTCGCGGCGGCCGTGTTCCTGGGCTATCGCCACTTGCTGTTCACGACCTTCGATCCCGAGGTTGCCGCTGCCTCCGGGGTGAGGACCGGCCTGGTTGACGCAGCGATGATGCTGGTGCTCGCCACGTCGATCCTCGCCACCATGCAGGTGCTCGGGGTCACCCTCATCGCGGCGAGCCTCGTGATCCCGGCAACGGTCGCACGGATGCTCACCGACTCGTTCTCGCGGATGCTCGTCCTGGCCACTGGGATCGGCGCGACCTCCGGCTTCGTCGGGATGAACCTCAGCTACCACCTCGACGTCCAGTCGGGTCCCAGCATCGTGCTCGTCGGTGCGGGCATCTTCGCGGTCGTCTTCACCGTCACCGGCACGCGCGGCCGGGCGCGAGCGGCGGGCGTGGCCGCATGACGCGGGTCGAACGCGTGATGGAGCGGATCCAGGAGTCGGGAGGCCGCGTCACCGTCCCGACCGTGCTCGTGGCCTCGATCCTGGCCGGCACGGATCGGCACCTCACCGCCGACGACGTGATCGCCGAACTCGAACGGTGCAACCCGGGCATCGCTGCGTCGACCGTGTACCGAGTGCTCCAACGCCTGGCCGACATGGGCGTGCTCGAACACGTGCGTTCCGGCGCCGGCGCAACCTTCTACCACCTGCTCGAGACCCCGCACACCCACATCGTGTGCTCGATGTGCGGCACGGTGCTCGACCTCGACGGGAGGGCCGAGGCCGCCTTGCGCGCGCTCAGTGCGATCGTGCTCGACGAGCACGGGTTCGAACTCGAGCCCCACCACGGGGCGTTGCTCGGACGTTGCGGCGCATGTGCGACCTCCTCGCATCAGCGACACCACGCCGACCACAGGCACGACGGTGGCGAATCCTTCATGGTCCACCGGACCGCCGGACGGGGTGAACCGATTCGTCGTCAGACGACGCGGCTCGACCGACCGGAACGTGAACGAACAGAACGACCATCAGGAGGTCAGACGTGAGACGTGACCAACAGCCGGGATCGCCGGTACCACGCAGCGGAACCAACAGGGCCAACGGCCGCAGGAGGGCGATCGGTGGTGGGGTCGGACTGGCCCTCGTGGCCGGGGCCTTCGGCACCCAGTTCGGTCCTTTCCAGGTCGGGGCCTCGAGCCACCGGGAAGCGCCGCTGATCGCGGGTGACCCGCGGGCCGACAACACCGACGTGTACGCGTTCGTCGCCCCCGACGCACCGGACGCCGTCACCCTGATCGCGAACTGGATCCCGTTCGAGGAGCCCAACGGCGGCCCGAACTTCTACCCCTGGGCCGACGACACCCGGTACAACATCAAGATCGACAACGACGGCGACGCGTTGCCCGACCTGACGTACACGTGGATCTTCGACACCGTCATCAAGGACGCGAACCAGCAGTTCCTGGTGAACACCGGACCGGTGACGTCGCTCGACGATCCCGACCTGAACGTGTACCAGACCTACGACCTCACGGTCACCGACGGCAGCGGCACCACGACGGCCGTGCTCGGCAACGGCGACGGTGTCCACACCGCCGGCGACCCGATCGCAGCCCCGTCGTTCGCCGGCCCGGCATCGACGCCCGACTACGGCCCGCTGCGTGCGGCGGCGTCGTACCCGGTGCCCGGTGGCGGCGTCACCTACGCCGGCCAGGCCGACGACCCGTTCTTCCTCGACCTGCGTGTGTTCGACCTGCTGTACGGGGCGAACGCGAGCGAGGTGGGCACCGACACCCTGGCCGGGTACAACGTGAACACCATCGCGCTGCAGCTGCCGAAGAACGCCCTCGCCATCAGCGGCGACGCGACCCGCAACCCGGTGATCGGCGTGTGGAGCACGACTGATCGTCGGAGCGCGCTCGTGGCCGACACCCCCGGCACGGACGACAACGACTGGGTGCAGGTCTCTCGCCTGGGCAATCCGTTGGTGAACGAGGTGGTGATCCCGCTCAGCCTGAAGGACGCGTTCAACTCGGTGCGTCCCGACCAGGACGCCGGCCTCCAGCCCGTCGTCGACAAGGTGCTCGACCCCATCCTGCCGAAGTTGATCGAGGGCATCTACGGGGTGCCGGCACCGCCGGCGAACCGAAACGACCTGTTCGAGATCTTCCTCACGGGCGTGAGCAAGGCCAACGCCGGTGTCGACGGCGATCCCGCCGTGGTGCTCGACGTGGACCTCAACTCGCAGAGCCTCAACCTCGATGCGCAGGCGGCACGCGGCAACGGCGTTCCCTTCCGCCCGTCGGAGATGCTGCGTCTGAACATGGGCGTCGCCCCGGCCGCACAGCCCAACCGGTACGGCGTCCTCGCCGGTGACATCGCCGGGTTCCCGAACGGTCGCCGTCTCACCGACGACGTCGTCGACATCGCGATCCAGGCCGTGGAGGGCGCCGCACAGTCGGGTCAGCTCGTCGCCGGTCTGCTCACGATCGACAGCGTCGACCGCAACGACGTCGCCTTCGACTCGACGTTCCCGTACGTGGCGTTGCCCCAGACCGACAACGTGAACAACGGCACCGAGCGCACGCCGCGGGCTCCCGAGTTCGTGTCGGTCGCACCGGAGCGGATCCTCGAGACCCGCGCCGACCAGGCCGGCGGTCAGAAGGGCTACAGCGGCGCCAAGCCGGCTGCGGCTCGGACCATCGAGCTGCAGGTCACCGGGCTGGGTTCATCCCTGGTGCCCGGTGACGCCGGCACGGTGTTCCTCAACGTCACGGCGGTGAACACCGATTCCAACGGCTTCGTGACCGCCTACCCATGTGGTGGGACCCGGCCGACCGCGTCGACCTTCAACCCCGTCGCCGGCGAGATCACCCAGAACCTGGTCGCGGCCAGGGTGGGTACGGGCGGCAAGGTGTGCATCTACACCCACTCGTCGACCGACCTGATCGCCGACCTCGTCGGCTACCACCCGTCGACGGCGGCCTACGTGCCGACGGCTCCCGAGCGCCTGCTCGAGACCCGCAGCACCGAGGCCGGCGGTCAGAAGGGCTACACGGGTACCACCCCCGCAGCCGGTCAGACGATCACCCTCGACGTCACCCAGGTCGGCAGCAACGCCGTGCCGAACGACGCCTCGGCGGTGTTCCTCAACGTCACGGCAGCGAACACCACCGGTTCGGGATGGGTGACCGCCTACCCGTGCGGCTCGCCGAGGCCGAACACCTCGAACGTGAACCTGATCCCCGGCGTGGTTCGCGCCAACCTGGTGCCGGTCAAGGTGGGTACCAACGGCACGGTCTGCCTCTTCGTGAGCGCAGGGACCGACCTCGTCGCCGACCTCCAGGGCTACGCCCCGGGGACCTCGTCGTTCGTCGCCACCATTCCCGAGCGTGTGCTCGAGACGAGGGCGGCCGACGGCCGGGTGAACTACAGCGGCGCGAAGCCCGTCGGCGGCCAGACCGTCGAGGTGAAGGTCACCGGCTTCGGCAACACCAAGATCCCGGCCGATGCCGGCACGGTGCTGCTGAACCTCACGGTGACCGACTCCGCAGCGGGTGGCTTCGTCACGGTGCACGCCTGTGGCACCGCCCGACCCGTGGCGTCGAACATCAACTTCAACGGCAGGACCACGCCGAACCTCGTGGCGGCCGACATCGGCGACGGTGGCCGAGTGTGCATCTACACCTCTGCCGACACCCACCTCGTCGCCGACATCGTGGGGTACTTCCCGGGCACGGTGCTCGCCGACTCATGACGCCCTGAGTACCTCATGCACCTTCCGGCCGGTCGCTGACCGGTCGTGACGGTCGCGGGGGGGGGGGGGGGGGGGGGGGGGGCCCCCCCCCCCCCCCCTTCTTTCGTCCGAAAGGCCCCAACGCCAGTGGCGTCAGAACAGGCCTTCCACGTTGCCGTCCGCATTCAGCCGGATCACTTCGGCCGACGGAACCTTCGGCAGGCCCGGCATCGTCATGATCTCGCCGCAGATCGCCACGATGAAGCCCGCGCCCGCCGAAAGCCGCACTTCGCGCACCGGAACCGTATGGCCGGTCGGCGCACCGCGCACATTCGGGTCGGTGGTGAAGCTGTATTGCGTCTTGGCGATACAGATCGGCAGATGGCCGTAACCCGCCGCCTCCCAGGCCTTCAGCTGGTCGCGGATCGACTTGTCGGCGATCACCGCATCGGCATGATAGATCCGCTTGGCGATCGTCTCGATCTTCTGGAACAAGGGCATCTCGTCGGGATAGAGCGGCGCAAAGTTGGCCGAACCGCCTTCGGCCAGCTCCACCACCTTCCGGGCCAGATCCTCGATCCCGGCAGACCCCAGCGCCCAGTGCTTGCACAGGATCGCTTCCGCGCCCTGCTCGGCCACATAGGCCTTCACCGCCGCCACTTCCGCATCCGTATCGCTGAAGAAATGGTTGATCGCCACCACCACCGGCACACCGAACGACTTCACGTTGGCGATATGGCGGCCAAGGTTCGGGCAGCCCTTCTTCACCGCCTCCACATTCTCGGCGCCAAGGTCGGCCTTGGCGACACCGCCATTCATCTTCATCGCGCGCACGGTGGCCACGATCACCGCTGCCGACGGCTTCAGCCCGGCCTTGCGGCATTTGATGTCGAAGAACTTCTCCGCCCCCAGATCCGCGCCAAAGCCCGCTTCGGTGACCACAAAATCCCCGAGCTTCAGCGCGGTCTTCGTCGCGATGACCGAGTTGCAGCCATGCGCGATATTGGCAAACGGGCCGCCATGCACGAAGGCCGGGTTGTTCTCCAGCGTCTGCACGAGATTCGGCTGCATCGCATCTTTCAGAAGCACGGTCATCGCACCGTCCGCCTTGATGTCGCGGCAATAGATCGGCGACTTGTCGCGGCGATAGGCAACGACGATGTCGCCAAGCCGTTTTTGCAGGTCTTCGAGGTCATTCGACAGGCAGAGGATTGCCATCACTTCGGACGCCACGGTGATGTCAAAGCCGGTCTGGCGCGGGAAGCCGTTCGAGACGCCGCCAAGGTTCACCACGATATCGCGCAGCGCCCGGTCGTTCATGTCCCTCACGCGGCGCCAGCTGATCCGGCGGGCGTCGATCTCAAGCTCGTTGCCCCAGTAGATGTGGTTGTCGATCATGGCACTGAGGAGATTGTGGGCCGATGTGATCGCGTGGAAATCGCCTGTGAAATGAAGGTTCATCTCCTCCATCGGCACGACCTGCGCATAGCCGCCGCCCGCAGCGCCGCCCTTCATCCCGAAGTTCGGCCCGAGCGAGGCTTCGCGGATACAGATCACCGCCTTCTTGCCGATCCGGTTCAGACCGTCGCCAAGGCCCACGGTCGTCGTCGTCTTGCCCTCGCCTGCGGGTGTCGGGTTGATCGCGGTGACCAGA
>CAUJET010000013.1 GCA_963169665.1 Actinomycetota bacterium
GGCTGCTGTCCTCTGGGTCGCGCTGGTCGCGTGGGGTCGCCCGGGAATTCGTCAATGGGCGATGTTGGGAGGCGCGATTGGCCTCGCTGCGCTCGCCCGTGCCGAGTCGGTATCGCTCCTTGCTGTGCTCGCCGCACCCATGGTGCTGTTGCGCCACCGGGGCAGCGCTCGAAAGATCCTGTTCTCGGGCGTTTCCGCGGCAATCGCATGTCTTCTGGTGTGCGCTACGTGGTTGATCCCCAACGCGATCCGATTCGAGGAACGAGCGTTGTTCTCGACAAGCGACGGCCTGCTGTGGCTCGGCGCCAACTGTCCCGATACCTACAGCGGTGATTGGCGAGGATTCTGGACGCTGGGGTGTCTTCGTCACTTCGATACCGACGGGAACGGTAGGAACGATGAGGAGGACCTCCATTCATGGTCGCCATTCGACAGGGCGACGGAGGACCAATCGCAGATCTCACGCCGATATCAAGCCGCAGCATTTCAGTTCATCGGCGGCCACAAGCGTGCGTTCGTAAAGCTCAGTGTCGTTCGGGTGGCACGCACGTGGGGGATCTGGCGTCCAGATCAGATGGCGGAGTACAACCGAGGCGAGGGGCGATCGCTCGCGGTGTCGTGGATGGCTTGGGCCGACCACATCATCATGATGCCGTTGGCAGCTGTGGGGCTGGTGGCATTGCGCCGAGCCGGTCGTCCGACGTGGCCCTTCGTGGCTCAGGGTATTGCGGTAACCCTGATTTCGGCGCTCGTCTACGGGCTGGCCCGATTCCGTCTCGGTTGGGACGTGGCAGCATGCATCCTGGCGGCGATCGGCGTCGATCGGTCGCTCCGGCGATTCAGCACTCGGGTGGGCGCTTCCCGTGAGTGAGCCCAAACGAGGTAGACGTGTCCGGGGCCTGGCTCCGTACTGGTTCGTAGCGCCGCTCGTTGTAGCGGCCTTTGTCTCGTACGGGCGTTCCTGGACCCCTATCGGAGACCTGGAGTTGGTCGACCTCAAGCTCCGCCACTTGTTGTCCCACCCGCCCCTCGTCGGTCCCTATTCCCGCTTCGGTTGGAGCCATCCTGGCCCGGCGATGTATTGGATCCTGTGGCTGCCGTGGCGCATCGTCGGTGGTGGTCCGAGGGGCCTGCTCTTCTCGACGCTCCTCTGGCACGCCGGTGCCAGCACAGTGTCGTTGTGGCTCGCCCGAAGGTGCGGCGGGATTCGTCTGATGATCGTTTCGGCCGTCGTTCTGGTGGCCACAACGGTGGTGAACCAGCCCGACGCACTGGTTCAGCCATGGAACCCGTATCTGAACTTCACCCTTGTCCCGGGTTTGATGTGTGCCGTCGTCCTTGCAGCACGAATCGACCGTGTCGGCTGGGTTTGGTTCGCCGTGATCGGCTCCGTGATGGCGCAGAATCATCTCGGCCTGCTGCCTCCGGTGCTGACGCTCGTGGGGGTCGTGGCTGCGTGCACGCTCGTTCGGTGGTGGAGGTCGGACGACCGCAGCGCCCGCTGGCGAGGTGACGGCGTGACCCTCGCGCTGGTCGGCGGAACCGGGGTCGTGCTCTGGCTTCTCCCGATCGTCGAGCAAATCCTTCACGCGCCCGGGAATCTCTCCCTTCTCTGGCGGTTCGCCTCCGGCTCGGAGGCCCGTCTCGGCATCGCCGGAGCGGCTCGAATCATCGGTCGTCAGTTGGGCCTGACTCCGCCGTGGCTGGGGTTCCGGACGCCGCTCGACCAGTTCGTCGGCGGCATCGACGTCAGCTTGGGGGGCTGGCGGACATGGCCGGTGCTGCTGGTGCTTCCCATCCTCGCGTTGATGAGGGCCGCCCGGAGTCGACGGTGGCCTGACCTTGAGATCGTGGCGCTGTTCACGATGACGATTCTGGTCGGCTTCGCTTCGGTGGTTGGCGTGTCCGGGCCCGCCCACGAGTACCTCGTGGCCTGGGTTTCACTGGCGTGCGCGATGCTCGTCGGATTCTCTCTCGTGACGCTGGTCCTTCCGGTGTTAGGCCAACGTGCCAGTGTCGGGGGACGTTCGTTGCGCGCGGCTCGTCTGGTTCTTGCATTTGCCGGCGGATCGCTCGCCGTCTCCACTGTGATTGCGCCGAACCCGTACTTGCACCTCGCTCCGGCCGCTCGGGAGCTCGATGAGCAACTGGCCCGCCGATATGACTCAGCCGCACCCACCCTCAACTTCGTTGAGGTGACGGACTTCGATGCCTTGTCCGTGCTGTCAGCCCTCGTCGATACCGCTGAGCGTCGGGGATGGACGGTTCATGTCCCGAGTGAGTATGCGAAGGTCGGTTTCGACGGTAAGTGGACGGAGGTCGACCGTGATCCCCGACATGAACAGCTCACGCTTGCGTCGGGGATCGCGGCGCGACGTCTCCTTGAGGACCCGACGCTGGAGCGGATCGCCTACTACCAGCCGTTCTCCGAAGGCACGCGGCGCCGGATCTGGGAGCTGTCCCGGAGTCTCGAGCAGCTCCGCGGAATCGAAAGTCCGAGCGAGGAGGAGGTGCTCGGGGGTTTCTACAAATCGGTGGAACTCGCTCGATTGCAGAACGCCAAGGCTGATGTCTCGATCTTCCGCCGTCGATGACCGATTGAACACGTGACCTGATCGATCGCGACGTATCGCGTGCTGTCATTGTCGATCGTCAACGCGGCACGCTAATGGGAATTCAACACCCGGCGCTCTAGTAGCCCCAACTCTTCACGGGGTGATTTGGGGGTAACCAGTCAGGTGTGATCGCGCGGTGTGTGGTGGTCCACCACGGTCCGCGCGACTGGTGGTAGACCGTGTGTCGTGGACGACGCGGAGCGGATCGGGGTGTTGGAAGCCCGTAACGCTGTCGCCGTGTTGGAAGCCGAGAACGCTGCGTTGCGGGCACGCGTCGGCGAGTTGAACACCCAGGTCGAGTCGCTGATCGCCAAGATCGCGACGCTGGAAAAGGTGTTGGGCCTGAACTCGTCGAACTCGTCGAAACCACCGTCGTCTGACAGTTCAACGCAACGAAACAAGCGGACACCGAACGCGAACCGGGCTGCACGCCGCGCCAAAGGCCGCCCGCAGGGCAAACAGCCGGGAACGACGGGTGAAACGTTGCGTCAGATCACCGATCCCGACGAGGTTGTCGCCCACCAGCCCGAAACGTGTCGGCGATGCGAAGCATCGTTGGGCGCAGCGACGGTGAGCGGCGAGGTTGTCCGGCAGGTGT
>CAUJET010000014.1 GCA_963169665.1 Actinomycetota bacterium
CCCACACGCACCCCTGGACGAACACGACGTGCTCGTACAACGCGATGAGCTGGCCGAGCACCGACGGCGTCAGCCTCGGGGCCAGGATCGTCGTGCTCGGCCGGTTCCCCGGGAACACCCGGTGTGCCTGCTGGTGCTCCGGGATCCCCTCGGCCTGCACCTCGGCGAGCGTCTTGCCGAACGCCAGCGCCTCGCCCTGGGCGAACAGGTTCGACATCAGCAGGTCGTGCTGGCCGAGCAGCGGGTGGTTCGGACGGGCGAACCCGATGAAGTCGATCGGGACGAGATGGGTGCCCTGGTGCAGCAGTTGGTAGAACGCGTGCTGGCCGTTGGTGCCCGGCTCGCCCCACACGATCGGACCGGTCGAGGTCGTGACGGGCGATCCGTCGAGTCGCACCCGCTTGCCGTTCGACTCCATGTCGAGCTGCTGCAGGTACGCGGGGAACCGGCGGAGCTCGTGTGCGTACGGCAGCACCGCCTTGCTCTGGGCACCGAGGACGTTGGTGTACCAGATGCCCAGCGCGGCGACGATCACCGGCACGTTCGTCTCGAGCGGCGTCTCCACCAGGTGCCGGTCGACGGTGTGGAAGCCGTCGAGGAACTCGCGGAACGCCTCGGGGCCGATCGCGATCATCAACGACAGGCCGATGGCCGAGTCGACGGAGTACCGCCCACCCACCCAGTCCCAGAAGCCGAACATGTTCGCAGTGTCGATGCCGAACGCCGACACCTCGGCAGCGTTGGTGCTCACCGCGACGAAGTGGTCGGGCACCGCGTCGGCGCCGAGCGCGTCGACGAGCCAGGTGCGCGCCGCGGTCGCGTTCGTGATCGTCTCGATCGTGGTGAACGTCTTCGAGCTGATGACGAACAGCGTGCTGGCCGGATCGAGGCCGGCGAGGTTGTCGACGATGTCGGCGCCGTCGACGTTGCTGACGAACCGGCACGTGAGGTCGGGGCGGCCGAAGGCGCGGGTGGCGAGCGAGGCCATCGCCGGGCCGAGGTCGCTGCCACCGATGCCGATGTTCACCACGGTGCGGATCTGCGATCCGGTCGAGCCCGTCCACGATCCCGACCGGACCCGATCGGCGAAGGCACCCATGCGGTCGAGCACCTCGTGCACGTCGGGCACCACGTCATGGCCGTCGACGCGCACGACGGCTCCAGCCGGTGCGCGCAGCGCCGTGTGCAGCACGGCCCGGCGCTCCGTGGTGTTGATCGCATCGCCGCGGAACATCGCGTCGCGGCGGGCGACGAACGAGCTCGCCCGTACGACGTCGAGCATCGCCGCCACCACACGATCGTCGACGAGGTTCTTCGACCAGTCGATGCGCAGGTCGCCGACGGTCGAGGTGTAGCGCGCCGCCCGATCCGGATCGGTCGCGAAGAGCTCGCGGAGGTGCGGCGGCGGAGCGGTGTCGAGCAGCCTGGCCCACTCGTCGGTCGTCGTGATGTCGGGGAGTTCGGCGGTGTCCATCGCCGCCGAAGCTAGTCCCGGGGCCGCGTCGGTGCGCTGAGGGTGCCGCGCGTCGCCGGAGCTGCTGGTGCTGCGCTCGTATCGAGCACGACGACGGTGTCGGTGCGCCGCACCCGCTGGACCGGGAGCGAGGGATCGCCTGCCAGCCATCGTTCCACCATCGGGCGTTTGGCGGCGCCGACCGCGAGCACGACCCGCGAACGCGCCGAGTTCACGGCCCGAGGTGTCAGCGTCATCCGCACCGTCCCTGCGTACTCGCCGCACAGGTCGACGGCTCGCTCGGACCCCACGACGGGATCGCCGGGCGGCCAGGACGCGGTGTGCCCGTCGTCGCCGAGCCCGAGGTGGACGACGTCGAACCGGTCGGGCAACCTCGCCGCGTATCGGCGGGCCCCCGCGGCAAGATCGCGCACCGTCACCGGCATCGCGAACAGCTGGTGGGCACCCACCGGCAGCACGTCGAGCAGGTTGCGGTTGCGGCGTGGATCACCGTCGGGGGCGACTCGCTCGTCGACCTGGAACACCTGTACGTACTGCCACGGCACCGACATCGTGGCCAGATCGGCGAGCATCAGCGCCGGCGTGGAGCCGCCGCTGAACGCGACGGACGCCTGTCCCCGCCGAAGGACCGCGAACCGCAACCGCCGGGCGATCGCGTCGGCAGCGAGCGACGCGGCAGCCGCAGGATCGATCGCGGTCCGCAGCTGCATCCGTCAGCGAACCTCGCCGCCGGCATCGAGCCGGGGCCCGGCGTGCGCGTCGCCGAGGAAGTCGACCACGGCGTCGGTGAAGCTGTCGTTCTTGTCGCCCGCCACCATGTGGTGCGCGTCGCCGACGTCGACGTAGCGCGCCTGGGGCACGAGCGTGAGGAACTCCTGGGCGGCTTCCTCGCTGAGCACGTCGCTCATCCTGCCACGCACCAACAGGACCGGCATCGTGAGCCGGCGGGCGTGGTGTCCGAACACGTCGGGCACCGCGCTGTTCTTCGGTCGGTCGGGATCCATGAAGCGGGGGTCCCAGTGCCAGCGCCACCGGCCGTCCTCACCGAGTCGGAGGTTGCGCGACAGCCCGTCGAGGTTCGTCGGTCGGGGCCGGTGCGGCATGTACTCGGCGATCGCGTCGGCGGCCTCGTCGAGCGTTGCGAATCCTTCCGGCCGTCCGGTCATGAACGAGACGATGCGCTGCACGCCCTCGGGTTCGCTGCGATGGGCGATGTCGACGAGGACGAGCGCCCGACCGGCCGGCGGGAGTCCTGCCTCCGCCCGCGCGCCCTCGGTCCAGAGCCCGGCCATCCCGCCCATCGACGCACCGACGATGGCCGGCCGACCCAGGAGCTCGCACCAGGCTTCGGTGTCCTGCTGGAACATGTCGAAGCCGTAGTGGCCGTCGGGATCCCAGTCGCTGTCGCCGTGGCCGCGCAGATCGGCGCTCACCGCGTAGAAGCCCTTGCGGGCGAGCGTCGCCGCGGTGCCGCCCCAGGAGTGCCGGGTCTGCCCGCCGCCATGGAGCAGCAACACGGCGGGATCGTCGGCGTGGCCGTACGCATCGGCGACGAGTTCGACACCGTTCGCGCCGGTACAGGTCAGGCGGGCATGCAGAGGAGCGCTCACGTGTCGAGTCTGGCCAAGGTGCAGGTTCGAGGACGAGTCCGTGCGACCCGGCACGAGCAGCCGGGTGCCCGGGCAGGCTCAGTGCATCGCGCTGTCGCCGAGGTAGCTCGACTCGAGCAGCTCGCGATTCTTCGCGAGATCCTCGGCCGTGCCCTCGAGGACGAGCTCACCATGGTTGAGCACGTAGGCCCGGTCGGCGACCTCGAGCGCCATGTGGACGTGCTGCTCGACGATGAGGACGCCGCAACCCGTCTCGTCGGCGATGCGGCGCACGATCGGCAGGAGGCGTTCCACGATGATCGGGGCGAGGCCGAGGCTCATCTCGTCGACCAGCAGACACTTGGGTTCGCTGACGATCGCGCGAGCCATGGCGAGCATCTGCTGCTCGCCGCCGGACAGCAGACCGGCGGCCCGCTTGCCGAGCGGCGCGAGCGCCGGCAGCAGCTCCATCGCCCGGTCGTACGCGGCCTTGTTCTGCGCACGCGTGCCGCGCAGGCCGAGCTTGATGTTCTCCTGCACGGTGAGCTCGAAGAACAGCGACCGGTCCTCGGCCACGTGGGCGAGGCCACGGCGGGCGATCTTGTACGGGCTCACGCCGGCGGTGTCCTCGCCGAGGACGCTGACGGTGCCCTCCACCGGCTTCAGCAGACCCGAGATGGTGAGCAGCGTGGTGGTCTTGCCGGCACCGTTCGGGCCGAGGAGCGCGACCACCTCGCCAGAACCGACCGTGAGGTTCAGGCCACGCACGACGGGGATGCCGTCGTAGCCGGTGTGCAGCCCGGTGAGCTGCACGAGCGGTGCACGGTCGGTGCTGGGCTCAGACATGGTCGCCTCCCTGGTCGGGTGCTTGCTCGGATGCATCGGACGCAGCGGCCGCGGTGCGGGCGGCGAGCGCCTCACCGGCCTTGGCCTGCGCTTCGCCGGCGGACTGGCCGAGGTAGGCACCGATGACGGCGGGATCCTTGCGGATCTGGGCCGGGGTGCCCTCGGCGATGATCTTGCCGAAGTCGAGCACGTAGATGTAGTCGCACACGTTGAGCACCAGGCCCATGTCGTGGTCGATCAGGAAGATCGTCGTGCCCGTCTCGAGGAAGGTGCGCAGGTGCTGGCCGAGGAGCTGGCTCTCGGTGGTGTCGAGACCGGCCGCGGGCTCGTCGAGCAGCAGCAACTTCGGCTTCGCCGCCAGGGCCCGGGCCACGCCGACGAGTTTGCGCTGGCCGTGGGAGAGGTCCATCGGCAACCGATCGGCGATGTCGTCGAGGCCCAGGACCGACAGGGCGCCGGCGACGCGAGCCTCGTGCTCGGCCGACGTCTTCGGGGGACGGAGCAGGTCGACGATGAACGACCACCAGGTGGGCTTCTCGGCCGCGACGAGCAGGTTCTCCCGGACGGTGAGGTCCTCGAACAGCTCGAGCGACTGGAACGTGCGCACGAGGCCGAGGTGGGCACGCCGGTCGGGGGTCATGCCCTCGAGGTCGTGGCCGTCGAACTCGACACGCCCGGACGAGACGTTCGTGAAGCCGGTGATCGCGTCGATGAAGGTGGTCTTGCCGGCACCGTTCGGACCGATCAGCCCGACGAGCTTGCCCTCGGGCACCTCCAGATTGACGTCGGCATTGGCGGCGAGACCGCCGTACCGAACGGTCATGTCGTAGGTCTTCAACAGCGCCATGTCAGCCCACCTCTACCGGGGTCGGGGCGGCTCCGGCGGACACCGGAGTCGGGGTGTTGCCGTGCGGGACCGGGGCATGGCCGCCGGCACGAGCCTGCTTGTAGATGCCACGGATGAACAGCGCCAGGAAGCCGCCGTAGAGCGGCATCCAGAACTTGCTGTACGTGTCGACCCGAAGCGGCCAGATCAGGTAGCCGATCACGACACCGAGCACGAACACCGGGCCGAGTCGCTTGATCGCTGCGCCCCATTCCGCTCCCCGCGCCGTGCGGAGCCATCGACCGAGATGCTGGAACAGTGGTTGCAGCGTCGGGGCGATGCCGTTCGGGTTCTGGATCGCGGTGACCACCATGCCCATGCCGCCGATGATCGTGGTGTAGTCCTGGATGTTCGCGTCGCGCAAGAAGTAGCCGCTCAGCACGGTGATGAACCCGGCCGGGGCCAGCAGGCCGCCGACGACCGCACCGTTGATCGACGTGATGCCGCCGAGGTAGGCGAAGGCGAGGTAGGCGAGGGACGCCTGGTAGACGAACCCGGCCGATGACACGTCGCCCTGGTTGAACCCGAGCATCACACCACCGACGCCGGCGATGCCCGCTGCGATGCCGAATGCGAGCAGCTTCTGACGCGACACATTGATGCCGGCCGCGGCCGCAGCCCGCTCGTTGGCCCGCACCGCCAGGAACCGGCGACCCGTCCCGTTGCGGCGCAGGTTCGCCACGAGGGCGATGCACCCCAGCAGCACCACGAGCACGAAGATCACGAACTCCGGTCTGTCCTTCAGACCCTTGTCACCGATCGATTTCAGGTCGATCCCGAAGATGCTGGCCGGCTTCACGCTCGCCGGCGCACCGGCCGACAGCTGCGTGAGGCTCTGGTTCTCGAAGTAGAGGCTCTGTAGCGAGATCGCGAACGCCACCGTCACGACGGCCAGCTGCACACCTCTGATGCGCACCGCCGGGAGACCGACGATGATGCCGACCACGATCGCGGTGATCACCCCGATCAGCGCTGCGATGGGCCAGGGCAACCCGGGGCCGCTCACGGGGAATGGGTTCGAGATCGTCGTCGAACCATCGGCCATCATCCGGGCCATGACGAATGCCGAGACACCGGCGAACGAGAGCTGCGCCAGCGAGATCTGCCCGACGTAGCCGGTGATCACCACCATCGACAGCATCAGGATGCTCGCGATCATCGACGTCACGAGCGCCAGCGAGAACACCGATCGTGCACCGGCGCCCTCGAACAGGATCGCGGCAACGATCACCACCGCCGACCAGATCACCATGTGCTGCTTGATGCGCACCGGGTACGGCGCGAGCGGCAACCGCTTTTCCTCCACCGTGCCACGCAACGGCAGTTTCTTGCCACGCAGGAAGAGCACGACGCCGATCACGACGAACGGCACGACGTCGCGGGCGCCCGAACGCAGGAAGTTCGGGAACCAGTCGTCGCTCGACCAGAACACCAGGAGCGACTGCACGGCGCCGATCGACAGCCCACCGGCGACGGTGATCAGGATCGACTGCAGCCGGCCGATCAGGGCAGCACCGAGCGAGGCGACCACCAGGGCGCTGAGGCCGACCGGCGTGAGCGAACCGCCCGTCGGACCGAGGACGATGGCAGCGACCGTTGCGAGCACCGACGCGATCACCCAGTTGAGTGCGGCCAGCAGCTGCGGCGAGTAGCCGAGCAGCACGGCACCCTTCTCGTTCGACGAGGCGGCGCGGGTGGCGAGACCGAAGCGGGTGAACTGGAACACGCCCCACAGCACGAGCCCCATGACGATGGCGAACACGATCGCGGAGAAGGTGCCCTGCGGGTAGGCCTTGCCGAGACCGAGGAAGTTGTCGAACACGCCGTCGGGCGTGATCGCCTCCGGCTGGCGACCGGTGCCGCCGAAGTTGTTCTGAGCGACGCCCTGGAGATAGAGCATCACGCCGAGCGAGCCGATGACCTTGCCGAGCGGGGCGGCGCTGCGCAACGGCCGGAACACGAGGAAGTGCGCCATCAGACCGATCATCACGGCCATCGCGACGGCGAGCACGAACGCCACCGGCGACGACACGCCCTCGTCGCCGAGCTTGATGTCGACGGGCACGTTGAGCGAATAGGTCGGCAGGAAGTCGAACCATGGCAGGCGCAGATAGCCGTTGCGGCGCGCCTCGTCGAAGGTGAACACCCCGTACATGGCGAACGCACCCTGGGCGAAGTTGATCACGCCCGAGCCGCGGTAGACGATCACGAGGCCGGCGCCGAGCATCGCGTACAGCGATCCCAGGCCCATGCCCGCGAGCAGGAAGAAGATGATGTCGCTCACCTGTGCTCCGTCAGAAGTCGGTGCTGCTGCCCCCAGCAGCGATGGAAGCGATACCGGCGATGCTCGCGGCGACGGCCCCCCAAGGGCGTCACCGCGGCGATGGAGTCACCGGGAACCGAGAACAAGCGGGACCGTGGCACGGGCAGGTCGCCCAGACCGTGCCACGGTCGTCCGCACGTGGACACGAACGCCCTGACCGACACCGCTCGGGTGCCGGCCAGGGCTCGTTCGTGGAATATCAGGCGTCGGGACCGGGCTTCAGCTCGGTACCGGCCACCAGGTCGAGGCCGGAGAAGCGGTCACGGACGGGGACGAGCTTCTCGCCGTCCCACTGCGTGGCGCTGACCTCGGAGTTGCAGACCGCGACGTACGGCGCCGGCGCCGTCGAGCACGACAGCGGGGTGGAGCCGAACAGGTGGTCACCGGCGGAGCTGGCATATGCCTCGCCCAGCGCCGCACCGGTCACCTCGCCGCCATCGGCGACGATCTTCGCGGCGTACTCCCACAGCGAGAGCAGACCGGTGGCACCCTGGGTGGCGAAGCCCTTGTTGAGTTCGGTCTCGTCGAGGCCGTACTCGATCAGCTTCGTCTGGTAGATCGTCGCCTCGAACTTGTCGCGGGGATCCTCGATCGAGTCGATCGGGTTCAGCACGGCTCCCGGGGCACCGACGATGTAGATGCCCTTGGCGAGGTCGCCGGCGGCACGCATGGCGTCGAAGTCGAGACACGAGCCCGACAGCACCAGCGGCACCTGATCCGGGGTCCAGCCGAGACGGCCCATGCCGTCGACCAGGTTCCAGCAGTCAGCACCCTGACCCGAGAACACCACGACCTGCGGATCGAAGTCGAAGACCTCGGTGACCAGCGGGGTGACGTCCGGGGTGGCCGGGGCGACCGGCACGCCGATGCTGGTGAGGTTCGGCATCGAACCCGCACGAGCCGAGTCACCGGGCACCGAGCCGTTCAGCACGTCGACCGGCTTCTTCTCGAGGTCGTAGTAGCAGACGACACCAGGAGGGGTGTTCGCCCACGGGATGCCGAGCCGCTCGATGTCACCGAACTCGGTGGTGGCGAACTCGATCAGGCCGGTGTGGACGCCGAGGCAGCCACCACCGCCGCCGATCGCGTACACGCCCGGCGAGGTGAAGTCACCCACGGTGATCGGCGTGATGACGATGACGGGGACTTCGGCCGCGGCGTACGTCGGGAAGTGGTTGCCGAAGAAGTTGATGCTCGAGAACACGAGCGCCGGCTCCTCTGCGAGCAACTCGTTCGCGCAGCGCTGCGAGTCGTCGGGCGAGATGGCCATCTTGCAGACCACCAGCTCGATCGGACGACCGGGCACACCGTTGGCGATGTCGGCGCCGAGGCCACCGAGCTCGTTGTTGATGTACTCGACCGTGGCCTCAGCGGCCAGCGAGAACTCCGGGAACGAACCGTTCGGGTCGCCTTCCGGGTTCTGGAAGCCGATGACGATCGGATCGCCCTCGGCCTTCAACGGCGACTCGCCGGCAGCGGTGAGGTCGGCTGCGAACTTCTCGGCGCCGATGCCGCCGGTCTCGTCGCTGATGCCGCTGTCACCTTCCGCCGGTGCCTCGGTCGCCTCTGGCGCCTCGGTCCCTTCCGGTGCTTCGGTCGCCTCTGGTGCTTCGGTCGCTTCCGGTGCCTCGGTTGCCGCAGGTGCCTCGGTTGCCGCCGGTGCTTCGGTGGACGTCGACTCGTCGTCGTCTCCACCACAAGCAGCCGCGAACAACGCGAGACCGCACAACAACGCGAGCGCGGGACGCGCACGCATGCCACGTGAACTCATGGATCCCCCTTGTTCCCCATGTGAGAGGGCCGGCCCCAAACCAGCCCTCATCGAGTTTGTCAGTGAACTACTAACTGGTCAATTACTTTGCGTCGACCCGCCGCGCGAGAGCGTGGCGGGCAACGGCTGTGATTGTGCTCCACCTCGTTCGCGTTTCTCGGGTCGGAGCACCATGAAACCCGATGAATCGGATCGACGTTCCCATGCTCTCACCGCACGACCAGATCCGGCAGGTCGCCGCGCGCTACAGCCGGGGCGTCGACCGCCTCGATCTGGCGACGATGCAGTCGGCCTACTGGCCGGACGCGATCGACGACCACGGCGTGTACGTCGGCGATGCCATGGCGTTCTGCGAGCGAGTGGTCGCGTCGCACGCCCGCTTCGAGTCGACGATGCACTGCGTGATGAACCACTGGATCGACGTCGTCGACGACGCCACCGCGCACGGCGAGGTCTACAACGTCACGTATCTCCGCTCGGTCGTCGACGGCACGCCCGTGCTCGACACGTGGTGGGGGCGGTACGTCGATCGCTACGAATGCCGCATCGGCGAATGGCGCATCATCCATCGCGTCTGTGTGCACGAGGGCACCGAGCGGCGCGAGGTCACCGCGGCGATGCCGATCGACGCCGCCAGGTTCCGACAGGGTCACGAGGACCGCGGCCCGGTGGCCTGACGGCGCTCACCCCACGGCTCACTCGAAGCAGCCCAGCTCCGTCCACAACTCCTCGGGCACGCCCGAATCGGCGCACACCCCGGCGGTGCCCAGGTTCATCAGCTCCCACGATCCGCCGACCCACCGGGCCACCGCGAAGAACCCGTCGGCGAGCTCGTCCTCGGGCCGTCCGATCCACGCCGCCCAGTCCTCCGCGCAGGCGAGGTCGGACGGCATGATGCCCTCGTACGCAGTCTGTGTCTGCTCGACGATCAGGCCGAGCTGACACGGCGGCGCAGGTGTCGCCGAGGTGGTGGGTGCTGGACGGGTCGTCGTCGGGGCGGCCGACGCGGTCGGGCCGACCGTCGTGACGGCTGCGGGCGCGGACGTGACGGGTGGCGCGGTCGACGCGGTCGGTACTGCGGTGGACACGACTGCGGTGGCCACCGTCGTCGCGACCGGGGGCAGCGTCGCGACGGCGACGGTTCCCCCGCCGGCCGGCACGCCATCGGTCGACGAGGCATCGTCACCCGAGCACGAGGCCGACGCGACCACGAGACCCACGGCCAACGCGAATCGCGCCGGCGGCCGCACCATGGCTCGCCGCGAGCGACGCATCACCCTCGCCCGACGAGGTCGAGCGCCCCCACGATCTTCATCTCGGTCGCCGACCGGGCGTCGAGCAGCAGTTTGAGCTCGGCCACTCGGGCCGAGTCGTCGGCGGCGAACGCCGCGTCGAGTGCGGCTGACAGCGTGCGCGAGACCGAGTCGTACCAGGCGCAGACGTCGTCGAGGTGCAGCGACGCCGGCCAGCCGACGTCGGTGCCCGTGACGGCGGCGATCGTGTCGGCCTCCTCGTGCATCCAGGCGATCTCGTGGGCGGACCGCACGGCAAGACCGCGCAGGATCTGATCGATCTGGCCGAGCAGTACCTGCACCGGCTCGCTGCGCACCTCGGGAGCGACGGTGTCGCGCAGCTCGTTCGCGATGCCGACGAGGACCTGCTCGGTGGTGGGACGGGTGAGCATCAGACGTTCTCCTGGATCTGCGCCGCGGCGGCGGCCAACTGGTCGAGGACGGGACCGAGCGCGTCGGCGGTGGGCAGCCACACGCTCTGGCCGAACTGCACCGAGTTCATGTTGAACACCGAGCCCATGAGGTGGTTGGTGCCGCGGGCGTAGTCGGCACCGCCCTCCAGCAGCCGACGCACCGTGCCGACCACGCCGAGGATGAGGAAGTAGGCGACGACCGCCGGGTTCACCTGGAGCTCGGTCAACCCGGTGAGCTCGCGGTACCGGGCGCACATCTCCTCGCAGCCGGCGTCGTCGAGCAGGTCGGGCGGCGCGATCTGGGCGACGGCCTTGAAGTACCCCATGTCCTCGCGCGGATCGCCGATCGAGGCGAGCTCCCAGTCGAGGATCTCGAAGTGCCCGTCGTCGGAGATCATCAGGTTCGCGCTCTGGAAGTCGCCGTGCATCAAGGTGAGCGGCACCGGCGCCGGCCGGTGGGCATCGAGCCATCCGGCCATGTAGCGCAGGATCGGCAGGTCCTCCACGTGGGCGTCGGCCGTGCGTCGCCACTCGTCGATGCGCTGCGTGAGGTACGCCTCCCAGCTCGCCGGGCGCTCCATCTGCGCAGGCAGGTCGTCGATCGGGATCGCGTGGTAGCTGGCGAGCGCATCGGCGAGGCGCGCCGGCAGTCCCTCGATCGAACCGCCGGCTCCCACGTAGGGCAGGAACGACTGCGAATGGCTGAAGTCGATCACCAGTGCCTTCGTGCCGAGGTGCTCGCCGGTCGCGTCGAAGAAGTGGGCACGCGGCGTGCGGATGCCGTGCTCGTTGAGCGTGCGGACCAGATCCCACTCGAGCTCACGATCGGTGTGGATCAGGATCTTGTCGCTCGGCGGATCGCCGCGGAGCACGAGGACCTCGTGGCCGTCGTCGTGGGTCACGATCGCCTTGGCGAGCAGGCGGCTGTAGCCATCGGTCATCACCTCGTACGAGCTGACCTTGATGTTGCGCCATGCCGGCTGCTGTCGGGCGAGGAACTCCCCCAGCAGCTGCGGCATCCGTTCCGGATCGAGCATCCCGAACCCCCCATGTCGTCGACGCGGTCTGACCGTGCACCGGTCGTTCTGTCGGACGTGAAGGTAGACCACCGGCGGCCCGAACGGACCGATCGTGCCCCGAGGGAGCCGGCCGGAGCCGGCGTGGCGTCAGATGGTGGGGACCTCGACGTGGCGGCCGAAGACGCCGGCCATCGTGTTCATGATCTCGCCGAGGCTCACGTAGGTGGTGGCCGCCTCGATCAGCGTTGGCATGAGGTTGATCTCGGGGTCGGCCGCCTCGGTGGCCAGCTTCGCCAGCACCTCGTCGACCGCAGCCTGGTTGCGGTCGTGACGCACCATGTCGAGGCGCTTCAGCTGACGGGCCTCGTCCTCGTTGGTGATCTCGAGCAACTCCATCTCGCCGTCGTCGTTGCCCTCGGTGAACCGATTGACGCCGACGACGATGCGCTGACCGTTGTTGATCTTGCGCTCGAGCTCGTAGGCCGAATCGGCGATGCGGCCTTGGAACCAGTTCTCCTCGATGCCCTTGATGCAGCCCTCGAGGATGCTGCCGCTGCCGAACTCGTCGAGCTGGGCGAAGATCTCCTCGGCCTGGCGCTCCATCTCGTCGGTGAGCTCCTCGACGTACCACGACCCACCGAGCGGGTCGGCGACGTGGGCGACGTTGGTCTCGTAGCCGATCACCTGCTGGGTGCGCAGGGCGATGCGGGCCGACTTCTCGGTGGGCAGCGCGAGCGCCTCGTCCATCGAGTTGGTGTGCAGGCTCTGGGTGCCGCCGAGCACGCCGGCGAGCGCCTCGATCGCGGTGCGGACGATGTTGACCTCGGGCTGCTGCGCGGTGAGCGACACGCCGGCGGTCTGGGTGTGAAAGCGCAGCTGCATGCTCCGCTCGAGCTGTGCGCCGTAGCGCTCCTTCATCCAGCGGGCCCAGATGCGGCGCGCAGCGCGGTACTTGGCGATCTCCTCGAAGAAGTCGATGTGGGCGTTGAAGAAGAACGACAGCCGCGGCGCGAACGAGTCGATCGGCAGGCCGGCCTGCAGTGCGAGCTCGACGTAGGCGAAGCCGTTGGCCAACGTGAACGCCAGTTCCTCGGCGGCCGTGGAGCCGGCCTCGCGGATGTGGTAGCCGCTGATCGAGATGCTGTTCCAGCGCGGCATCTCGGCAGCCGTGAACGAGATCGTGTCGCGCACCAGCCGCATGCTCTGGCGTGGGGGGAACACGAACTCCTTCTGCGCCTGGTACTCCTTCAGGATGTCGTTCTGCAGCGTGCCGCCGAGGCGGGCGCGGTGCACGCCGGCCTTCTCGGCCTGGGCGATGAACATCGCGAAGATCGGCGCGGCGGGCGAGTTGATCGTCATCGACGTGGTGATCGCGCCGAGGTCGATGCCGGCGTAGAGGTCCTCCATGTCGGCGAGGGTGTCGATGGCGACACCACAGCGACCGACCTCGCCGAGCGACATCGGGTCGTCGGAGTCGAGACCGAGCAGCGTCGGCATGTCGAACGCGGTGGAGAGTCCGTCGCCGCCCGACTTCAGGATCTCCTTGAAGCGCCAGTTCGTGTCCTCGGCGGTGCCGAAGCCGGCGAACATGCGCATCGTCCAGAGCTTCGACCGGTACATCGAGGCGTAGGGCCCACGGGTGTAGGGGTACTCGCCCGGGTACGGACCCGACCCGTCAGCCGGCCCGTAGACGGGTTGCAGCGGGATGCCCGACATGGTGCTGTAGTCGGCCTCACGGATGCGGGAGGCGTCGAACGCCTGCTGCCACAGCTCTCGCGGGTTCAAGTCTCCGGGGGTGCTCATGGGTCCGTACTCTACGACGCATGGCCTTCTCCTTCGATCTCGAGCAGACAGATCGTCTGCTCACCACCACCCGCGCGGTCCGCAAGCGCCTCGACCTCACCAGGCCGGTCCCCCGCGAGCTGATCGAGGACTGCATCCGCATCGCCGTGCAGGGGCCGGCCGGCGGCAACGTCCAGATGTGGCGGTGGCTCGTCGTCGACGATCCGGAGAAGAAGGCCGGCATCGCCGAGCTGTACCGGCGCGCGTACGCCCCGTACATCGAGAGCCAGCGCGAGGCGGTCGCGTCGGTCGGCCGTGCCGACGCCAACGCGATCATGTCGTCGAGCGATCACCTGGCGAACATCCTCCACGAGGTGCCCGCGATGCTGATCCCCTGCTACATCGGCAAGCCGTCGCCGGAGATGCGCCAGGGCCAGGTGGCCGGCATGTACGGCAGCATCCTCCCGGCCGTGTGGAGCTTCATGCTCGCCGCCCGCAGCCGCGGGTTGGGCACCGCGTGGACCACGCTCCACCTCGGCTACGAGCAGGAGGCGGCCGAGCTGCTCGGCATCCCGGAGAACGTGTGCCAGGTGGCGATGACCCCCGTGGCGTTCTACACCGGCGACGACTTCAAGCCGGGTTCGCGCCTCCCGGTCGAGAAGGTCACGTACTACAACGGTTGGAAGCAGCGGTGAGCACGCCGGGCGCCGGCCGCGTCGACGCCGCCGCGGTCTCGCGGCTCGAGGCCAGGATCCAGCAGGAGATCGACGCCGGAGGTTCGCTCGCGGCCCAGTACGCGATCGCGGTCGAC
Source organism: Actinomycetota bacterium (assembly GCA_963169665.1). Lineage (GTDB taxonomy): Bacteria > Actinomycetota > Acidimicrobiia > Acidimicrobiales > Ilumatobacteraceae > VFMC01. The sequence continues at coordinate 14,207 of CAUJET010000014.1, forward strand.
GGCGAGGTCGTCGCCGGCGCCACCTTCGGCGCGGCGACACCCGATCACCGTTTCGTGATCTTCAGCGCCACCAAGACCATCGTCGCGATGGCGGTGCTCCCCCACCTCGCCGACGGCTCGCTCGAGCTGACGGCCCCTGTCGCCCGGTACCTGCCGGAGTTCGCCACGAACGGCAAGGACCGGGTGTCGGTACTGCAGTTGTTGACGATGCAGGGCGGCTTCCCGCAGGCACCGATGGGGCCGCGATCGTGGGGCACGAGCGCCGGCCGTCGCGCCCAGTTCGCCGAGTGGACGCTCGACTGGCAGCCCGGCACGCAGACCGAGTACCACCCGATCTCGGCGCACTGGGTGATCGCCGAACTGATCGAGACGTTGAGCGGCCGCTCGTACGTCGACGTGGTCCACGAGCGGGTGACCGGCCCGGCCGGCGTACCGCCGATCCTCGCGGCCGAGATCGACGGACCCGTGGTCGCCGTCCGCGCCCACGGCGAGCACCCGGGCACGTCGGATGCGGCGATGGCCGAGCTCGCAGAGGTGTTCGGCCATCGCGACCTCGTCCCGGCCATCTCCATCGGTGCCGAGGCGCTGCTGTCGATGAACGACCCGCGCGCCCAGGCGGCCTGCATCCCCGGCGGCGGTGGACGGGCGCGCGCCGCCGACGTCGCGCTGACCTACCAGTCGTTCCTCGCCGACGGGTCGCCCTGGCGGCGGGACGCGATCGGGACGATCCGCAACGGCAGCCTCAACGTCGGCGACCAGACCCCGGCGAACCGAACCGTCGCCGGTGTGGTGGCCGGCGACGACGGGTACGCCGATCTGCGCTGGTTCCCGGCGCACGCACCCCGGGCGTTCGGCCACCACGGTGCCGGCGGTCAGCTCTGCTGGGTCGACACCGACACCGGCATGTCGTTCTGCTTCCTCCACGACACGTTGGAGCAGCACCCGGGCGCCGAACTGACGCGCATCCGCGACATCAACGAACTCGCGCACGCGTGCATCCGTCCGTGAGCCGCACCGACGGTCCTCCGCCGGACGACGACCGGGCTGCGACACCCCACCGATGAGCGGCCTGCCGGTCACCGACGACGAACAACGGCTCCGCA
>CAUJET010000015.1 GCA_963169665.1 Actinomycetota bacterium
TCGGCGTCGACGGCACCGTCCTGCACGAGCGCGTGCGTGTCGTGGATGGGCTTCTGGGCAGCGATGGTGAGCGCCATGACGTCGACCCCCCGGTTCGTCGTGTGGACACGACCGTAGGACCCGACCGGACCGTGCGGCGCACCGGAGGACGGCGTGCTTCGGACGGGTCGTCAGCGGCCGGGCCGCGCCACGACCAGGCTGCCGAGGGCGAGGACGAGCACGACGTTGACCGCCACGGCGAGCGCCGCGACGTTTCCGATGTGTGCGATCGGCCAGGCGATGGCTGCCACGAGCACCAGCGACGCCTGCCGACGACGATCGAGCCGGTCGAGGCCGAGGGCCACGAGCGCGATGGAGAGCGGGAAGAACAGCCCGAGCGGCTTGATCAGGTTCGCTGCGCCGGCTCGATCGACGAGGTGCACATCCCCCATCGACGCGTGGATGGTGTCGAAGCCGTAGGCGACGTTGCCGGCAAGGCCGACGATTCCTGTGAGCACGATGGCGGCCGTCAGCCTCGAGTCGCCCGGCAACCACGCTGCGACACGGAGGACCACGAGGCCGTAGACGATCGCGCCGAGCACGTGCAGGACACCGGCGGTCGGGTCGTCCCATCCGCTGGCCGCATAGGTGCTGTCGGCCGCGAGAGACAGCAACGGGCCGGCCAGCAGCGACCACGTCAGCAGCCAGTCGGTCGGGCCGGACACGGTACGGGTCATCGGTTCGGTGAGGCTCGCGATGCTCATCTGGGTTCCCTTCACAGCGGTGGGCGCCCACCTTCGGCCGTTCCGGCGTCCGTCGCCACGGGGAAACCCCCACGATCGGCAGAAACAGGGAAAACCCCTGGAGCCGACGACGAGCCGAGGATGCGATCATGGCGATCGTGTTCGAGTCCGATCCCCGCGATCCTGCTGTTCGAGCCGTCGCGCCGCTCGCGGTGCTCAGCGCGTCGGTGGTGTTGGTGGTGTTCGGGTTCGCTCGCGGAGTGTGGGCGTCGAACCTGCACAACGGGCTGCTGGCACTCGCGTTCAGCGCTGTCGGTGCGCACGTCGCGTTCCACCGACCCGGCCACCGGCTCGGGCACCTCTTCCTGCTGACCGGGACCGCCGAGGCCGTCATGTTCTGGGGGCGCCAGGTGGGGCACTCGTCGGTCGATGGCGCTGATCGGTGGTGGGGTTGGCTCGGCGTGTGGCCCATCGCCATCACCCTCGCGCTGGTGACGATGTCGGTGATCTGCTTCCCCGACGGGCGGCTGCCGTCACCTCGCTGGCGACCCGTGGTCTGGGCGATCGGCATCGTCACGGCGATGTGTACCGCTCTGTCGAGCGCCTGGCCCGTCGAGTACCGGTCGGCCGGCGTCGTGACCACCCATCCGTTCGCCCGCTCGACACCCGAGGCGATCGAGACGCTGTGGTCCGGGATCGCACACCCGTCGTATGCGGCCTTCCAGGTGCTCTGGGTCGTGGCCGTCGTGGCCCGATGGCGGCAGGCGACCGGCACCGCCAGGATCCAGTTGGGCGTGCTGGCCGTCGCCGCCGGCGTCTCGGTCGCGACGCTCCTCGTGGGGCTGGCCGCGTGGCGAACGCCGGTGCCGGGGCTGCTCAGCGCGGCGTTGCTCCCGGTCGCCGCAGGGTGGGCGGTCGTGCAGGGACGGCACCTCGCCGCGTATGCGGCGCTCAGTTGGTTGTCACGCGCCGGCACGTCGACCGAGGATCTCGCCACCGGGCTGGCCCGGGCCGGCGCCGAGGCGCTCGACGTCCGATCGGCGATCCTGTGGGTGGGTGACGACGTGCTGCACGCCGTCGGTGTGTGGCCGGAGGTCGGTCAGCAGATCGAGACGACCACGCTCGAACTCGTCCTGTCCGATCCTCGCCGACGTGCAGCCGCGGTGATCGACGATGGACACGTCGTCGGCGTGCTCGACGTCGCTCGACCCGGCTCGCACCGGCTGTCGGCGAGCGAGCAGCGGGTCTTCGACGATCTGGTCGCCCAGGCTCGGTTCGTCGTCGCTCACCTCGTCCATGCTGGCCGCACAGCCGTCGATGACGGGCCCGATCGTGAGCGCCGGATCTCGGCGCTCACGCCTCGGGAAAACGAGGTGCTCGAGCTCATGGCACGGGGCTTGTCCAACGCCGCGATCTGTCGGGAACTCCATCTCAGCATCAAGACCATCGAGCCAGTGGTGAGTTCGATCTTCACCAAGTTGGGCCTGCACGCCGACAGCACGCTGAACCGCAGGGTGCTCGCGGTCGTCGCCTATCTGCACGAGTGACCCGCAGCAGGGCGTCGGCACCGCCGGCTACGTCCCGATCGAGCGTGCGATCGACGGTTAGGTTCCGTCGGCGTGAGCGACGTTGCCAGAGACCGACCGACCCCCGCGCCCGACACCCCGTCCACCAATGGCGTGGCCGAGCCGTCCGAGCTGGCCACGGCACCCGAGGCGGGGCCGCGCCAGTTCCGGCAGCACCGGTTCGTCCCGCCGCCGGGCGCGTGCGAGATCCTCGTGGTCCGCCACGGCGAGTCGGAGCCGATGGTCGAGGGCCAACCGCTCCCGTTGACGGACGGCCACGGTGACCCGGCGCTCG
>CAUJET010000016.1 GCA_963169665.1 Actinomycetota bacterium
GCACCAGCATCGCCGGCTCCGACAGTGCCGGCACCGAACGGCCGTCGATCTCGATCATCTGCGGCGCCTCGAAGAGCACGTCATTGTCCAACCGGCTCGACACCAACGACCCTTGCACACCGAAGTGCACGTCGATCTCGACCCCCCGAACATCGACCAAGGCGTGCTCCTTCACCACCCAGGTTCGGGCAGGACCCGCCTGTACCGGCCCGGGCTTCGACGTTACGTCGCGAAGAGCCTCGAGCGCGCGGTCGAGGTCGGCGAAGCGGACCAACACGTCCAGATCCACGTATTGACGCCACGTTTCGGACGGGTACACCGTTCTCGCAGTCGCGATGCCCTTGAGCGCGCGCCACTCGATGCCGGCCCGCTCAAAAGCCTCCGCCACGGGCGGCAACGAACCGTCCACCGACATGGTGTGCCGGCATGCGGCGACAAACCACCTCCGAAGATCGCTCAGCTGCTCCGGTTCGAGTTGGAGCACGTCTTGCGATGCATGCCAGAAGCACCCGAGCACACGTTCCTTCGCGGCCCAGTCGAGCAGACTCTGGCCATCACCGACATCAACTGCAATGCGAGACCGCGGGTCGAGTCCCAACGGTGCGTTCACCACCAACCGTCGCAGCAAGATCTGCCGCACCCCGCTCGACGTCGTGCTGTCGTCAGACAGTGGCATCACGCCAACTCCCGTGCAAGCGCCCGGACCACAGCCTCAGCCTGGTCCAACCGCCGTGGCCGCTGCACGTTGATCAGCGGCACGTCGATCAGGTCGAGCAACAAAGTCGGTGCCGTCGCCACATGTTGACGGAGCGCATCGCCGATTGCGGCAGCGTGGTACAGGGTCGGCACGATTCGGGCTGCCGGCAGGCGATCGAGCCGCAGATCCGCTCCCCACGAGAGCAGGACGAAGGCGCCGACCGGTGCCCGATCGCTAGCCTGCTTCGTGTCGATCCGCCACCGTTCGCGGGCCCCCACGCGCCCCAATGCTCTGCCGCCGAACACCTCTGCTGCTTCTTTGCGAAGGTCGATCGTGCTCGTGCCGCACAGCACATCGCGACCCTCGATCACCACCACATCGTCAGCTCGCACGGGGAAGCCGAGCGACCTCGCGGCAGCGACAGTGGTGCTCTTTCCGGCTTCCTTGTCTCCCAACAGCACCACGCACCGATCCCCGACATCGAAGCTCGACGCATGCAGGACCAGCCGGCCGCGCCAGTGCTGAATGACTGCGGCAGGGAATGACAGATACGGATGCCGCAGGCCCTCGGCCGTCGGTGCCACATCCAGATCGATCCGAACCCGACTCGGCTCGCCTCGTTCGATCGAGACTCTCCCGCCCGGCACCTCGATTTCCGAGTGGTTCAGCGTGAATTCGAAGCGTGTCCCTTCGGGCACGACCGACGACGAGGTGCCGATGGCGACGACGGCATCGCAGTCGTTCGTCGCCGAGCCGACGCAGAACCGAACGCCATGCACCTCAAAGACACCCATCGGATCGGTCATCGCTCATCACCACCCGTCGACACACAGCGCGAGCCACCCCGACGGTCGAGATCTCGACGATCTCGAACCCTGCCGCCTCCACCTCGGCGCGCAACCCCTGTTCTTCGAACATGTGTGCGAAGTTCGGCGTGAGCATGTCGCCGCGCTCTGGAGCGCTGACGCCGAACCACCGAGCGGTCAACCGACCCCCCAGCGCCACCGAGCGGATGTACCGATGTGCATCGGTGGCGGCGAAGTACGACAGCAGCATCGGCGCGCCGGGGTCAAGCACGCTGGCCGCACGCTCGAGCAACTCGACCCGTGTACCACGACCTCGCACGAGCGAATACGACGACCATCCCAACACCAGTGCCTGATACGGCCCGGTCGCCGTGGGCGGCCACATGTCGCGCTCACATGCGTGCATCCGCCCGTGCCTCGTGCCGGCGTGGTCGAAGGCGACATCGACACCCGCCGCGAGCGCTGAGTTGTACTCACAACCCTCGACGGCAAACCCGCGCCGTGCGAACTCGACCATCTCGCGTCCACCACCGGCAGCCCACACGAAGACGCGACCGGACGTCGGAAACAGTCGGTCGACGGCGTCGCGCTCCCACCACTGGAAACCTCCCGTGTTGTACGCAACGTCGGCGTAGAGATCGTCGTGCGCATAGAGCCGCTCATCGATCGCTCGAAGCTGTGCAGGCGAGCTGGTCGCAAGGGCGACGCCGTCGAACAACCCACCAAACACCAGCCGAGCCCATGTCGCAGCATGCTCGCCCGCCGCCCCGCATCGCCGGGCAGCGCGAAACACCCTTGCTCGTCCTTCCTGCCGCCGCATGTCGCCACGGTAGTTGCTGCGGAAACTCCGACGAATCGCCGTCGGGCAACCTGAGCAACGTTCCTGAACTGTGCTACCGTCAAGATTTCTTCAAGGAGGTGCCATGCGTCGTCAGTACACGACCCCCAATGTGATCGACATCGGTTCGATCGCCGAGATGACCGGACAGAACTTCAACAAGATCAACTCGGCACAGGATGCCGCTAGCCAGACCATTCCCAGCATCATCGGATCGCTGACCCCGATCTGAACCCGAACGGTCCGGCCGATCCTCACGGATAGAGCTCGACTGACCGTCGGACTGACCAAGATCGACCAGGCGCTCGGTTTCACGACCGGGCGCCTGGTTGGCGTTTCACCGCTCCCGGCGTCTCGGGTACCACCACGCATCGCGCTCGAGCAGTGCCTGGTCGAGGCCCTCAGCAGGTCACCGTGCGGCGTCGCCTTCTCGGGCGGTCGGGACTCGTCGGCACTTCTCGCACTGGCGTGCGACCTCGCAACGCGACACGGTCATCCACTGCCGATACCGGTGACCCTCAGGTTCGACGACGACCCCGAATCGAACGAAGACGAGTGGCAGCGCATCGTGCTCGATCACCTCGGCATCGACCACCGGGTGGAGATCGATGCCCGAGGCCGGTCGACGATGACCGGCCCCTACGCCGAAACGCTCTATCGGCGGCACGGCCTGCTGTATCCCGCGAACCTCCACACCCACCTGGCGATGGCACTCCACTTCGAGGGCGGATCCATCATCACCGGGGCCGGCGGCGACGAGGTCTTCGCCAGCCCGGCAGAGCCGCTCCTCAGGGTGCTCGCCGGCAAGCTCCGCCCGCGACCGGCTCACGTCGCGTCGTTCGCCCGTAACTCGCTTCCGGGCCGTGAAGCGCGCGCCGCGCGAACGCTGATGGCGACACATACGTGGGTCCGACCGGAGGTTCGGCAAGAACTCGAACGGCGCGTCGGCCGCGCCTACTGGGACGCGCCTCGGCGATATGACGCAGGCCTTCGTCACTGGGTGCAGGACCGGTACTACGTCGGGCTGCAAGAAACCCTGGCAGCAGTCGGACAGACCGCACGCTGCTCGGTGGTCGCGCCGTTCCTCGACCACCGCTTCCTCGCTTCCTTCGCAACGCATGCCGGGTTCGCCGGCCCGACGTCACGAACTGACGCGATGCGCGAGCTGTTCGGCGAGTTCCTCCCAGCCGCGACGGTCAGCCGGTCGTCGAAGGCCACGTTCACCGCAGCACTTCACGCCGTCGAGCAGGAGTTCCTCGACGAATGGGCGGGCGAAGGGGTACCGCTCGACCTCGTGGACCCCGAAGTGCTCCGCACCGAGTGGGCAACCGCTGCCCCGCACGCGTGCACCAGCTTGCTGCTGCAGTCTGCGTACTTCACGTGGAAGGGCGTGGAGGCCTGTTGCGATCAAACCTCGGGAGACGGGTCCGCGTAGGCATTGGCTTGCAGCGTGAACAACTCCGCATACAGGCCACGCCGCGCCATCAGCTGTTCGTGGTTGCCCTGCTCGACAACCCGGCCCTGCTCGAGCACGAAGATCCGGTCAGCAGCGCGAACGGTCGAGAAGCGGTGCGAGATGAGCAGCACCGTGCGCCCCTGGTAGAGCTCGTGAATCCGGTCGAAGAGATCGGCTTCGGAGCGGGGATCGAGCGACGCCGTGGGTTCGTCGAGGATGAGCAGGGGTGCGTCGCGGAAGAACGCCCGGGCCAACGCAACCCGCTGCCACTGGCCGCCGGAAAGATCACTTCCGCCCCAGTATTCCGTGCCCAGCTGGGTGTCGTAACCCTCCGGGAGCTTCTCGAGAAAGCCATCGGCCGAGGCCCGGAGAGCTGCCTCACGCAACGCCACTTCATCCGAGAGCCGCTCATGCCTCCCGAAGCCGATGTTCTCGCGGGCGGACAGCAGGTACCGGACGTAGTCCTGGAAGATGACGCCCACGTTGCTGCTCACCTGGGCAGGGTCGACCGTCGAAAGGTCGACGCCATCCCACCTGATCGCCCCCGACGACGGGGCGTACAGCCCGGCGAGCAGTTTGGCCAGGGTCGTCTTGCCGGAGCCGTTCTCCCCCACGAGCGCGACGACCTCCCCGCGACGTACCTCGATCGACACGTCCACCAGCACCGGTTCGGCACGATTCGGGTAGGAGAACGACACGTGGTCGACCTCGATCAGATCGAAACCTGCGGGCGCGTCGCCGGTGGGCCTGGCCTGCTCGAGCGCCGGCATCGCCTCCACGAACGAGGTGAAGTCCTCGATGAACAACGAACTCTCGTACAACGAGGTGGCGCCTCCGGCGAGAGCGCCGAGGCGTTGCGCGAACAGGAGGATCGCCGTCGCAGCGGCCCCCGCTTCGGCGAGATCGAGCCGGCCCGAGCTGATGAACCACACCAGCAATGCCAGGGCGCCGGCGTTGAGGAACGCCGTGGCGAGCGCTCCCAGCAATCCGAATCTCAGCCGGCGTGCAGCCATCGCCTTGAGCTCGACGATCCGTGTCTCGTAGAGCGCGTCATGACGGTCGCGGAGGAACGAGGTGAGCCCGAACGCCCTCACCTCGGCAGCACCCTCTCGTTTCGAGAGCACGTCCGCGAGGTATGACCTTCTCCGATCGCGCTCGGTCTGAGCGACGGAGAACTGATACGACGCCTTGCTCGCCTTGGCCGTCGCGACCCAAGCAGGTACATAGGCGACGAGCAGCGCCGCGAGGAAGATCGGTTCGATCAGCAGCAGCGCGACGCCGATGCCGCCCATCGTCACCAGCGCGCTCATCATGGTGAGTACACCGGTGGCCATCTGATACGGCCGGGACGAGGCGTTCACCTGTGCTCGAAGCAGGCGGTTGTGGAACTGCGGCGAGTCGAACGTGATCAGGTCGACAGCGGTCGCCACCTCGAGCACCTGGCCGATCGCGTGGCGCGCAACCAAATCTCCCATGACGTACTGCTGCTCGACACGAGCAAGCCCCGTGAATGCCACCACGGAACTCAAGGTCGCAATCCCGATGAGCCAGGGCACCACCGATGCGAACTCCGTCCCATTCCCGAGGTCGAGAAGTTCCGCAATGAGTCGCTGGCTGACCAAGACCTGCCCCGCCAGGGCAACAGCGCCGAGCAACTGAAAGCAGGCGTTGAGCGTGAACTGGCGCGGCGCTGCCTGCCACGCCAGTTGGAGCGCCCCCTTGATCAGTCGAGGCAGCCGCCTCAGCTGTCTCGTACGGCCGTAGAGGAAGAGCTCGTTGAGGTTGATCTGGTCGGGTTGGTCCATTGTGTGGAGTACGAGAAAGGGGCCAGCGATTTCGCTGGCCCCTTCGTCGAGAGTGCGATCCCGGCAGAGCCGGAGACGGAAACCGTCAGTTCTTTCCCTTGCCTGCTTCCACGCCAGTCTTGCTCTTGCCGTCAGCGTTGCCGACACCGGAGCCCGTAGTCAGCGTCTTAAACGAGCCGAGATCCGTCAAGTCCATCGTGGTGTACGTCTTCTTTTCCATTGGTGCCTCCCAGCCGCCTGAGTGAACCGAGACTATCAGATCTCGCCCTGGCTGTCGCCGCCGAACGGCCGCAACCCGTGTTGGGCATTCGCCCAGGCATGCACCGACCACGCACACCACCACTCCCAGATCGGGCCAACAGATGACGGCGCCGCGGCCGCTCGAACGCCGGCCCGCTCAAGTGCCTCCACATCGATGAACGGCAGATGCACCGAATGCGGAACACCCGTCAGCTTGCGAGTGAGCGACAAGCCGGCCAGCACCCAGGAGTCGTTGAAGACGGCTTTGTCCGTGCGATTCAGTGTCGCAACGGGCAGGCTCTGACCGAGGACCCGCCGATGCAGACCTCGCAGGCGTCGATCCGCCACGAGGATCTCCTCGCTCAACGACAGGACGTACTCGACGAGGCGCACGTCGAGATACGGATGGCGGGCCTCCACCCCTGACGCCGGCCCGAGCCGGTCCCACAGATCCTCGAACCAGCAGAGATGGCCCAGGTAGTGGTTCGCCCGCATGCCTCGCGACCGACCCCATCGACCGCGCATCCTGAACGGGACATCGGTCGGCACCATCGACGCAGGCCGAGTGACGAATTCCGTGGTCTGGGGCTGACGACGCCAACGCGCGCGGTAGAGCGCAACGCGAGAACTTCTTGAGAGCACGTGCACGAACGCACCCGCGAGTTGCCGTACGAGGAACCGAGGCACGTCGCGGGCGCGATAACCGGCATGTCGAAGGAGGTGGCCCGCTCGAATGACATGACCGCGGGCGATCAGCCCGGCGGCCGCTGCCTGCATCGAGCCGTGGAGCAGGTGATCCCCTCCCTGCCCATCCAGCACGACTCGGCACCCGGACGAGGCCGCGAGCCTGTCGAGCGGCACGTACCAGCGGCTGTCGGGAGTCGACGGCAGATCCATCGACGCCGCGATCTCCTCGACGAAGTCGTACTCGGGAGCCTGCTTCGCGTCGATCGTGCGCAACTCGATGCCGATGTGGTGCGCTGCATCTCGGATGTAGTGGCCCTCATCACACGGCAAGCCCGGGAACTCCACCCCGACAGCAAGCAGCTGCTTCGCGTCGACAAGTTGTGCCGCAACCGCGGCCACCGACGTCGAGTCGAATCCACCGCTCAGCTGAATTGCCACCCTGCCCGGCGCACGCAGCCGATGCCGGACGGATGCCTCGAACAACCGACGCACCTCCGCTGCAGCCTCGTCGACCGAGACGGACCGGTGTGGAACGTCCAGGACCCAGTACCGGCGGCTGGAGGTCGGCCGCCCAGCGGCCATCGTCATGACATGACCGCCTGGCAGCCGACGGACGAATCGATGTGGGGTGGCCTCAGGATCGCAGTCCATCGCCCGCGCGAACCTCACCAGATAGTCGTCATCGTATGCGAGGACCTCCTGTCGAGCACGAACGACCGACCGGAGCGTCGAGCCCACCACTCGTCCACCGTCTGGAAGCTCCGTCCAGTAGACGGGCCTGATCCCGAAGTGATCTCGACCCACGAACAAGGTCTGCAGCTCTTCGTCCCAGATCGCGAACGCGAAGTCCCCGTACAGGTGCTCGACGAGGCGCTCACCCCATTTGCAGTACGCACCGAGAATCAGATCAGCGTCGGTGAGCAAACGGTCTGGCGATCCGCCCAACGCTGCTCGAAGTTCGGCGCCATTGTCGACTCGTGCGTCGGCCACCAGCCAGATCGGGCGCTCGGTGTGCCGGAGAGGGAAGCGCTCGGCCTGACTCTCCGGAGTTGTGCAGAACTGAGCGTGAGCGAGGAAGGTCGGGCCGCAATCGAGCACCGATTGTCGATCGGGGCCACGAGCCACAATGTCAGCCGCCAGCCCGGTGAGCACCTGCGGAGACGGCTCGTTGGCACCGCGTAGCAGGACCGCGAAACCGCTCACGATCGGGACTGAAGCGGTGGAAGCTCCAGGCCGAAGCTTCCGAACCGATCCCGAACGTCAGCAGCGTCGTTCACCGGAACTCCCGACACCTCCACCCAGGCGTGCGCCGGCAGCACGCCGTCCGACGGCGCTTCGGCACCGATCACCACCGACGCGTCGATGCCGCGCTTCCTCAGCAGGTACCAGAGCACCAGCGATCGGCCCAGGCACAGCGCCCCGATCCACCGCCGGGATGCCACCCGGTTGACCGTTCGACCCATCAGTTGTGCGACGGCCACGTCCGGCGCTCGGCACGGAACGCTCGACCGTCGGGCGAGCGACTCCACCGTTCGTGCAAAGCCGCGCCGGTGCAGGGACCGTTCGACCAACGGGACGAGCACCAGACACCGCGCCGTCCATCCCCATTCGGCACGACTCAGGCTCAGCAGCACCCGCACAGATCGCACGAGCTTCGTCATGGCCCGTCTTGCCTGCACTCCACTAATGTGGCCGAGTGGAACCAGGTGAGATTCCCGACGAGTCGCAGCTCTGTGTGTCCTGTGGGATGTGCTGTGACGGCACGTATCTGTCGTGGGCGCCGGTGGTCGAAGGAGACGACCGAGAGGGGCTTGCGAGCATCGGCCACCCGATCCGCTTCGCCGAGGCGCGCGGCGACTACTTCGATCTTCCCTGCCCAGCGCTCGTGGACAAATGCTGCACCGTGTACGGGCACCGTCCGTCGATCTGCCCGTCGTATCGCTGTGGGATGCTCAACCGCTTCGCGTCCGGACTGGTGAGCACGAGCGACGCCCTTGCCACCATTGCCCGCACGCTCGAGGTACGAGACCGCGTCCGCCCAGCGATGATGGAACGTCTCGGCCAGAGCGAGCCGAAGTCGATGTACCTGATGTACTCCGAACTCGAGGCATGGTACGACGCTGCTCCCGACCCCACCGCCGCGCGCACGGCCGACGCTGCACTGCTCGCCGACATCGGCATGCTCCGGTTGTTGCTCAAGAAGTACTTCGAGAAGCGCGACGCCATCACCGACGACATCGACATGACCGTCAGCCAAGCCTGACCAGTCCCTGCTCCGCCAGCAACTGGAACACCCGGAACGCGTCGGCCTGGAGCACCTCCGGATCCACGTCGAACTCCTCCTGCATCGCAGCCAACACCGAGCCGATCGTGGTCGTCTTCGATTCGCTGACCAGTTCCCACATCCTGTTCGCCGCTCCCTCGAGGGAGAAGTACCGCTCCTGTTCGAGGCTCAACAGCACGGTGTCGCCGCCGGCCTCGCGCGAGAGCACCCCCTCGGAGATGCTCACCACGGTTGCGTCGTTGATACTTGCCTCGCTCATGTTCCTCATCTTTCTCAAGTGGACGTGCCTGTCCCGACCCGCCGACCGGCGACTGCGACGACGCTCAAGGCTGGCGATCCTCGTCGATCCGCTCGATCAGTGATATCACGTCGCCGAGATACTCGAAGCCACGCGGACGGTCGAGCCGCCACGTCGGGATGACAGCGCAGAGCGCCGAGGACGAGAGGAATGCCTGTCTGGTCGTCTCTGTCGGGTTGCCCGACATGTGGAAGGCGTGCCCCGCTACCAACCCCATCGCCGCAGCGAACTGCACCCGTGACGCCGTGGCCGATCCATCGCTGGACCACCCAGCTACGTGCACGGCACAGATCTCGGCCGGCATCGTCGCCATCCTCAACGGAGCATCGACCGCGAACCGACGCTTTGCATGGCCCTTGGTCATCGGAGCGCCGGGACGCAGGTTCGGCACCAGCGCGGCGGCCGAGTCGGGATAGAGCCGCACACTGCTGTAGCCCGGCACAGCACGACACGCCCCCTCGGTGATGATCACACGAACGGCATCGTCGTCGAGCAGAGGCCAGCCGCTCGCCCCGAGCGCCACGGCGAGCGTGCTCTTACCCGCTCCCGACTCCCCGACGAAAAGGTGCACACGCCCGCTCGGCCCGACCACGCCGGATGCGTGCAACATGAGGTCACCTCGCAGCGACACGATTCGCGGCAACACATGGTCGACGAGCAGGTGGGTGACCAGATCAGGATCATCGGCACCCCCACGCCAGACAGCGTGATCCCGGTCGAACTCGAACCGCACATCCCCGGCAAAGTCCAAGCGAATCCGTCCATCCACCAGCCAGGACTCGACCACCCACGGATTCATTGCGTCGTCGGCACGTTGGTGGGCGACATCTACCTCATCCATATCGACGCACCCGGCGATCACATCGACCGACGATGTCGACGCGACGCGGTCCAGCGGCAACGAGGTGGTGCTCGCGATCGTCAAGCCGTGAGCGCGATAACAGAAACGTTTGGGCGAATTCGTCATCTCGAGCACCATCGGCGTCACCGCTCCGGATCAGCCGACGTTTCCGACGTGGGCGGCCCGTGAGCGATCGCTGGATCGCAGCGCAGAGAGCACGCAGACTGCGCCGAGCGCAGCGGCGAGGCCGAGAGCACTCCCGACGACGTCACCGACCTGAGGGGTCCGCGTCGGCGAGTTCATCTGCGCGATTTCGACGATGATCGACGAGACGAAGAGCACCGTCACCGCCACGAGGCGATGACGCAACGTGGCGCACAGTGCGAACACCACCACTCCCGCCACGAACCACATCACGGCGTGCACATCGGCATCGGCGAACCGCACGCGCGCTCGCAACACCCTCGCGAGCGTCGACGACGCGTCATAGCGATACGGGTTGGTCGTGCGATGCCACCACGCCGCGACGCCGGCCGACATCGAGACGACGACGTTCACGATCAGCACGACGGCAGCCACCAGCACCCATCTCACGCGTCGACGACCCACGCAGCGAAAACCTACTCCCCACCGGCCTTCGCGCTCCCGCGCCGACCACCGATGCATCGGCGGCAGACCGCCGTGCGCGCGTTCCGTGGCACGCGCGACCCCGAGGGAGACAACGTCAAGGTCAGCCGGCCGATTCGGGGCCGATCTTGAGAATCGACACCTTTACGCCTGTGACCGTTTGCTTGATTCTTGACGAATTCACAACGTCTTGAGATTTCCCACTGGTCTGGCGCGCCGCCACCCCGAACCGACGCTGGTCGACAGCGATCTGACGGCTGGCATCCCATGGCACCCAGCAAGCGGCCAGATCGAGTCGCTCGACGGCATCCGCTTCATCTCGATCATGATCGTGTTCGTCGGCCATGCAGGCTGGGGAGACATCATCCCGGGCGGCTTCGGCGTCACGATCTTCTTCTTCCTCAGCGGCTACCTGATCACCACCTTGCTCCGCCGTGAACTCACCCGGCACGGATCGATCTCACTGAAGAAGTTCTACCTGCGGCGCGCGATCCGCATCTGGCCTGCCTTCTATCTGGTGCTGACCGCCTGCGTCGTGATGTCCATCACCGGTGTGCTGAGCCGAACGCTCGCCTGGGACAGCGTCGCGTTGCAGTACCTGCACCTGGCCAACTACGACCAGATGTTCAACGGCAATGCCGGCATCCCGGCCGGCACCGAGGTGTACTGGTCGCTGGCCGTCGAGGAGCACTTCTACCTGTTGTTCCCGCTCGCCTTCATGCTGATGTCGCGCCGAGGGCTCCCCCTCCGCCGGATCGCAGCAGTACTCGCCACCGCATGCGTCGTCATCCTCGCGTGGCGTCTGGTCCTCATCCTCGGTCTCGACGCGGACATGCACCACACCTACTACGCGTCCGACACCCGATTCGACAGCATCCTGCTCGGCTGCATCCTCGCCGTGTGGCACAACCCCGCCTTGGACCCAGACCCCTTGACGGAGCGCACCTGGAAGTACGTGGCGGCCCCGGCAGGGCTGCTCGCGATCGTCGCGACGTTCGCGATCCGAGACGAGTCGTTTCGCGAGACCTTTCGCTACTCCGTGCAAGGCATCGCGCTCATGCCGCTGTTCTGGTGCGCGATCAGGTACCCCGCATGGGGCCCGATGCGCTGGCTCAACACCCGGACCGCAGCGTTCATGGGCCGGCTGAGCTACGCCTTCTACCTGGTGCACTTCACGGTGATCCTGTGGCTCGCCGAGCGGCTCCCGCAGATCGGACAGGTCCCACGCGCGGGGATCGCGTTCGCGCTGTCGACCGCCCTCGCGTACCTCGTGCACCTCGCGGTCGAACGGCCGCTCGCGCCGATTCGCCACCGCCTCGGCCGGAGCTGACCACACGCACCCTCGCAGACCTCGGCGATGCTCGGCGATGCTCGGCGCATCGTTCGTAGGGCCGTGTCCCTCAAGTTCTGGTCATGGCGCCGGCTCGCCACCTCAGCCGTGCCACGGTCGGTGGGCCGCCGTTCACGACAGGCGGCAAGCGCATGTCCCACGGGTTGACAACGGTCAACGGGAACGCGAATCTCTACGGCACTCCGCAGGCGGCGGAGCACATTTCTGACAGTGACGGGCGGTCATCGATGACAGATCAACTGGTGGGACGCGAGTTCACCGAACTCGCAGGTCGGGCCAATGGCGGCAGCAACTCCTCGTCAGGGGCCAACTCCATGACGACTCGGGGCGCGCTGGTCGAGCGGCGACGGCCAATGCCGGCGAGCCATGGCGAACCGTGGACCTACGTGATGAACGGCACGAACGTGCGGGTCACGGTGTCGATCATCGTGCCCGCCCGGAACGAGGCCGCGAACCTCGTCCTGCTGCTCCCGGCCCTGCCGCCGGCGTACGAAGTCATCCTCGTCGACGGCAACTCGGTGGACGGCACGGTCGAGGTCGCACGACGCGCCCTCCCCCAGATCAGGGTCGTGAAGCAGACCGGCAAAGGCAAGGGCGACGCCATGTGTGCGGGCCTGCGCGCTGCAACCGGCGACATCAGCGTCTTCATCGACGCCGACGGTTCGAACACCGCCGACGAGATCCACCAGTTCGTCCTGGCACTGGTCAGCGGTGCCGACCTGGCGAAGGGCTCACGATTCCTTCCTCGCGGCGGGAGCAGCGACATCACCGGCGTCCGCCGACTGGGCAACTGGGGCATCCGATTCCTGGTGAACAACCTCTACGACGTGCGTTTCACCGATGTCGCCTACGGCTTCAACGCCCTGTGGACGCGTCACCGCGACGTCCTCCGCCTCGATTGCCAAGGCTTCGAGGTCGAGACCCTCATGCATGTTCGAGCGGCTCGCGCCGGACTCGTCATCCAAGAGGTGCCTTCGTTCGAGGGCAAGCGGGCAGTCGGAGCGACCAACCTCCACGCCCTGCGCGATGGACTACGGATCGCGGCGGTCCTGATCCGCGAAGCATGCGATCAGTACATCAACGGTCGGAAGATCGATCGACGCGACGCAACGGTGTGACCATGTCCGCTCTGCCTGCCCACCTGGGAGCAGCCGCAACGAGCACGGTCGTCGTCTGTACCTATTCGATGGATCGCCTCGACGATCTCGTCGCATGTCTCGACGGCATCCGCTCGCTCCGGCAATCGCCTGACGAGGTGCTCGTGGTCGTCGACCACAATGCCGAACTCGCGCAACTCCTCGCCGCGTCACGCCTCGACATCCGCGTCGTCGCGAACCGCTTCACCAAGGGCCTCTCGGGCGCTCGCAACACCGCGATCGAAGAAGCCACCGGAGACGTGCTCGTCTTCCTCGACGACGACGCCGTCCCGGATCAGGACTGGCTCGAGGGCATCATGGCCCCCTTTGCGAACGCCGCCGTCGCCGTCGTCGGCGGCCACATCGAACCAGCCTGGCCGACCGCCAGGCCAGGCTGGTTCCCCCCTCATCTCGACTGGACCATCGGGTGCTCGATCCCGTCGCTCCCACCGGCCGGCGGACCGGTTCGTAACGTCTACGGAGCGAGCGCCGCGTTTCGCCGCAGCGAACTCGCTGCGGTCGGCGGCTTCCCCACCGAGCTCGGCAGGATCGGCGCCGACGCGGCCGGGTGCGAGGAGACCGACGTCTGCATCCGCATTCGCCAGCGTGTGCCGTCGGCACTCGTGATGTACGCGCCCGAGTCGAACGTGCACCACCGAGTCACGACCGAGCGCGCCACACCTCGATACGTCATGCGCCGCTGCTACGCGGAAGGAAAGAGCAAGGCACGCCTCGCTGCTCGCGTCGGCAGCAGCGACGCGACCTCCGACGAGCGCGGGTACGCACTCGTCATCCTGCGCACCGCCTTCACCGATGTCGTCACCGCAGTCGCTCACCCCATCCGAGCAGCGCGTGCGGCAGTCCTCGTCGGTGGCCTGGGCGCAGCCAGCTTCGGCTATCTCAAACAGTCCCTCACCATGCGGATGGCACGGAGCGCACGCGCGTGAGCATGACGTCGTACTGGGCGAAGCGGTGGGCCGGCGAACGGCGCGCCATCTCGACCGCCACGCCGGCCAAGACGGTCACGACGGTCACGACGGCCACGACGGCCGGAGCGACCGCAACCGACGGGCCAGGTACGACCATGCTCCTCTGTGAGGCGCACGACGACGTGAGGCTCGTCGACGACCTCCCGACGGCTCGTCCGAGGCGCAGCTGGACGCAACGCGTCACGCACCCGATGGCACTGATCGGGATCGCGACAACGGTGCTGACCGCGGCAGGCGTCAGCGGCCCGATCATCGCCGCCCTGTTCGCCATCGTCCTCGCAGCATGGCCGGGAAGCCTGATCGCCGACCGCGCCGCGCCTCGGCTCGCGGCGGAACGATGGATCGTCGTCGTCTCGGTCAATCTGACCTTCTGGATGGTCATCGCCCACCTCCTCCTCTCTGCAGAGCTGTGGCACCCCGAGATCGGCATCGCGGCCGTCACGGGCTGCCTCACGATGCTGCACCTCGTCAGCGAACGACCCGCTCCCGGCCTCCTCGGCGGACTCCGCCGCTGCGTGACCGCACTCGGCCCCGTCGGCGTCGTGGCGATCGCGGGTGGCCTCACCTGCTGGCTGATCGCCGCCGTCTCGACGCCGATCGACGACATCGGCCCGTGGGGCCTGGTGTCGAACCTGCCACCGATCTGGTTCATCGGTTTCGCCGTGCTCCTCGTGTTCACGGCGACCCGGGCGACCACCCCGAACGTCGACCCTCGCGGCCCCATGATCGGCCTCATCAGCCTGACCTTCGTGGTGTACGGCACCACGGCGATCGCCACCAACACCCTGCGATACCCGTGGTCGTACAAGCACGTTGGCGTCATCCGACTGCTCGACACGACCGGACGTCTGCACCCTCACGTCGACATCTACAACAACTTCTCGGGCTTCTTCGGCCTCGGAGCGCTCGTGCGCGGGGGCACGGGCGCCGACCCGCTCGACTACGGCGCGTGGGCGCAGGTCGTCGCCAGTGGACTCATCATGTGCGCCGTCTGGGTCCTCGTCCGAAGCGCGACCCGACGCGCCGACGCCGCGCACCTCGCGGCCCTGCTCTACCTGCTCACCGACTGGGTCGGACAGAACTACTTCGCACCACAAGCCCTCGGCTCGTTCCTCAGCATCGCCGTGCTGGCACTGACGATCAGCTGGTTCGCGTCACCCGACACGCGACGCATCCCACTCGTCGGCCGGTGGGTCGCGGCCCAGACCCACCCCGACGCCGAACCGGAATCGACGATCGGCGACGAACTCACCGAGGACGAGCTCGCCGCCAGCCTGCGATCCAGAGACCGGATCCGGCTCGGCATCGTGGCATTCGCCTTCCTCGGGCTGCTGATGACGCACCCCCTCACCCCGTTCTCGACCGTGCTGCCACTGGTCGCCGCGTTCATCCTCGGCTGGATGCGAGATCGCCGGCTCCTGCTCGCGGTCGGACTGGCCGTCGCAGCATGGATGCTCCGCTCGCTGCCCTACTTCGTCGAGCAGGCCTTCGACCTCGGCTTCGGCGGCTCGGTCAGCGACAACGCAGCCGGACGGGGATCCGAGGTGTCTGCGACCGGCACGGTGGCCCTCGTGGGCGTGATCACCAAGTTGTTCTCGGTCGCCGTCTGGGGCATCGGTGCGCTGGGTGCGCTGGTGGCATTCGTCCGCAGGCGCCGACCCGGGTGGCTGGTCCTGGTCGGCTTCAGCCCGCTGGTGCTGCCGTTCTTGAACTCCTACGGGGGCGAGATCATCTACCGGGCATACCTGTACTCGCTCCCCGGGATCGTCGGGCTCGCAGCCCTGTTCCTCCTCGGTGACGCCGCCACCCACCCGCGCCGTTTCCTCCCAGGTCCACGTACTGCCGCCACGCTGACGTCACTCGCGTTGGCTGCCGGGTTCCTCGTCGTGCACTTCTCACGCGAGCAGATCAACACCGTCGAACCGTCCGAGGTCGCGCTCGAGGAGTACGTCGGCACCTTGCCCGACAAGGAGTACATCACCGCGCAGTTCTCGGGCGGCTATCCCGGGAGCCTCACCGAGCGCTACCCGATGGTGCAGGTGGACGACACCTACACGCCCCAGGTCGACGAGATGCTCGACCCGACCGAGCCGCTCACTCCGCAGCTCGACGCTGCCGCCGATGACATCGTCGCACTCACCGACGGCGTCGCGTATCTGGTGGTGACGCCCGGGATGATCGACACCATGGACGCGGCGGGCACGTTCTCGTTCGAGGACGTGGACGCAGTGCTCGAACTGCTGGCCACCTCGGATCGCTTCGTCCCCATCACACGGTTCGGCGACAGCTGGCTGTTGCAGGTGCTCCCGTGAGCCCGCTTCGCCACCACCGCCACGCCCCGTCGACCGGCGCGTCGCTCCTTCCCGGCCGCCCGCACCGCCCACATCCAATTCCGCACCCCATCCAGATTCACGCCTCGACGACTTGGACAGCACCATGAACAAGAACCCACTCAACCGCATCAACGTCACCAACGGCCCGGTTGCGATCGGCGTGCTCGATCTCGCGTCAGGTGACGTCGCATGGCGAACGCCCGACACCGAGCGCCGTTCGATGACCCGAGCGATGGTGCTGCTCCGGCAGGAAGGCTGGCCCGCCGGCGTGCAGGTCCTGGACCTCGACAATGGTGAACTCTCGCCCTCGATCGGGGCGCAGCTCACCTCGGAGTCGCCGGTCAGCATCGCCCGACACGCTCCTGCCTCTGAAGGCATCTCCGTCGTCATCTGCACGCGCGACCGTCCCGAGCTGCTCAGCCGTGCGATCAGCTCGATCCTCGCCCTCCCCGGTCCCCTGCACGAACTCATCGTGGTGGACAACGCCCCGTCCGACGATCGCACCCGGGTGGTCGTGAGCGAGTTCGGTGACGCCGTCCGATACGTGGTCGAACCGACACCTGGACTCGCGCGTGCCCGCAACTGTGGACTGCGAGCCTGCAACGGGAAGTTCGTCGTCTTCACCGACGACGACGTCGAGCCCGACATCGCCTGGCTCGACGTGTTGAGCGCCACCTTCGCGGCGCACCCCGGAGCGGTCAGCATCAGCGGCGGGGTCCTCCCTGCTTCGCTCAGCACCACAGCCGAGCTCCGCTTCCAGGAGTTCGGCGGCTACCTGCTCGACTTCCAGGAGGCCGAGCTCCACCTGTCGCTCGACCCGATGCCGTCGCCGCTGTTCCCGTTCCATCCGAAGCTGCTGGGCACCGGCGCCAACATGGCCTTCCGGACCGAGGCGCTGCGACACCTCGGCGGCTTCGATCCGGTCCTCGGAGCAGGCACCCCGGCCCGAGGCGGCGAGGACATCGACATCGCCGTCCGGGTGCTCCTCGCCGGCCACCTCCTCGTTCGCCAACCAGCGGCGATCCTGTGGCACCCGTCGCACACGTCCGAGGACGACCTCGTCCGCCAGATCGAGGGCTACGGCTGCGGGCTGGCCGCGGTGTTCACGAAGTTCATGAGTCAGCGCCGCACGGCACCTGCGGTGCTCCGCCGCGCCGGTGTGGGCGCCCGCACGCTGTTCAGCCCGCGCTCGTCCAAGAACGTCGGCCGCTCGGCCACGTACCCGGTCGAACTGCGCCGAGCGGAGCTCCGCGGACTCCGCCAAGGACCGATGGCGTACCGCGCGTCGGTCCGCAACCACCGACGAATCACCGAAGCAGACGCTGCATGAGTTGTCTTCCGATCCTGCTCTACCACTCGGTCGACGTCACCACGTCCGAGCCCTACCGGAGATGGAGCATTCAGCCATCGCTGTTCGCCGAGCACCTGGAGGTGATCAGCTCGCTCGGTTTCGACTGCTTGACGGTCAGCGACTACGTCGATCGCCGAGCGGGCGGCGCGCTCCCCCCGAAGCCTGCGCTCATCACCTTCGATGACGGTCGTGCCGACTTCTCCGAACACGCTGCACCGATCCTGGCCACCAGCGGCATGCCGTCCACCATGTACGTCGTGACCGCGGCAATCGGCCGCACCAGCAGTTGGCTCCCGATCCCGGAGGAGCGCACGAAGCCGATGATGACCTGGGCCGACCTCCGGTCGCTCCGAAGTGCCGGCGTCGAACTCGGCGCTCACTCCCTGTCGCATCCCGAACTCGACGTCATCAGCAGCAAACAGGCTCGACGGGAGATCTCGGCATCGCGAGAACATCTGGAGGACGGTCTCGACCTGGCCGTCCGTTCCTTCGCGTACCCGCACGGCTATCACTCGCGGTCCGTCATCAAGATCACGCGCGAATCCGGTTACGACTCCGCATGTGCCGTCAAAGACCGATGGAGCGAGCCCGACGACGACGCGTTCGCGCTCTCCCGACTCATCATCGACGGCGGCACGACCGCCGAGCAGCTCGAATCGCTGCTCCGCAACCCTCCGGCTCGACAGCCACGCGAACAGCGGGTGCTCCGACTCGCCTGGAGAACGACACGCCGCGCCAAGAGGAAGCTGAGACGCGCCGCGTGAAGCACCGTCTCCGCACATACAGCGTCGTCACCGTCGTCGTCGCCGTGTCCATCACCGCGCTCGCCGCCGGCTGCGTCGGACCGTCGACGCTCGGCACCGACGACCGGCAGACGAACGAGGAGGATGCGGCATCCCCGGTGGACGCCTCCCCGGCGCCGATCGAGTCGCCCGGCAGTTCGACCTCCACGACACCGACGGAGAGTTCCGAGCTTCCGACATCGCTGGCTGACCCCGAGGACACCACTGCACCGGCGCCATCCGTCGCCCAGAGCACCACGACACTCGCACTCACTTCGACGCTGCCGCGCCCGACGCTCGCCACCGAGGACACCAGCGACTGGCGCCTCGTCCTCAATGACGACTTCGCCGGCACGACGTTGTCATCGTTGTGGAACACCTGCCACTGGTGGCAGGTGGACGGCGGATGCACGATCATCACCAACGACGAGCTCCAGTGGTACCGCCCCGAGGGAGTCAGCGTCCGAGATGGAGCGCTCCGCCTGCTCGCAGAGGCGATCCCGCAACAGGCGACCGACGGACGAACGCTGCCCTACCGCAGCGGGATGGTCACCACCGGCCGGACGACCAGCGACATGTCGATCCCGCCGAAGTTCGCCTTCACGTACGGCTTCGTCGAGGCGGCGATGACCTTGCCGACAGCGCCCGGGACCTGGCCGGCGCTCTGGCTGTTGTCGGCCGACAACACCAGCCTGCCGGAGATCGACATCATGGAGTGGTACGGGCGCCGGCCCGAACTGATCACCATGCACGTGCATCAGCGGGTCGACGGGAACGCAGCGGACACCGGCCGGAGCATCGAGGTCGCCGACGCTCGCGGGTCGACACACGTGTTCGGCATGCGATGGACCACCGATGGCATCACCTTCTACCTCGACGGCGTCGAGAGCGGCAGCGTGACCGATCCGGAGTTCATCCCCACCACGCCGATGTACCTCATCATGAACCTCGCCATCGGCGGCGGCAATGCAGGGACACCCGACGCGACGCAGTCCCCCCAGGAGCTCGCCGTCGACTACATCCGAGTCTGGCAGGAGGCCCCATGACCGATCTCCTGTCGACGACCAGCCGCGTGCCGCAGCTGCGTCCCGTCGTGATCGAACGGCCCGACCTCGCCATGTGGCGCGACGTCGCCGCCGCCGACCGCGATGCCCTCCCCGAACAGCTCCCCGAGTGGATCGGTGCGATCTGCTCGAGCGGACGGTGGACCGACGCAACGCGGGGGTACGACTTCCCCGACGGACGCTCGTTCGTGCTGCCCATGGTCCGCCTCACCCGCAGTGCCGGCAGCCTGTCGATCTTCGCGTCACCCCCGCACGCCTGGGGGATGGGCGGCTTGCTCGGCCGCGACCAGGATCCTGGCGTCGTCGCTGCGGTGATCGACGATCTCGAATCGCTTCGGGCTGCACGCGTGTCGATCCGGATCGACCCTCGTCACGACGTGCACTGGCGGTCCGCCGCCAGCGACCGCGCCGTCACGATCGAACGGCGCGCACACGTGATCGACCTCGAGCCGGGCCCGGACCGACTCCTCGAGTCGCTGAACAAGTCGACGAGGAAGTCGATCCGACGAGCCGAACGCAACGGCGTCGAGGTCGTCGTCGAACACACCGGCGCCCGACTGCACCATCACTACGAGCTCTATCTGCGCTCCGTCGAACGGTGGGCATCCACGCAGCACGAGCCGCTCCGCCTGGCCCTCTGGCGAGCCCGTCGCCGCGACCCGATCGAGAAGCTCCATCGCATGGCCGAGGCCATGCAGCATCGATTCCGTCACGTGATCGCCTACGTCGACGGCGCCCCGGCCGCCTCAGCTGTCGTCCTCCTCGGGGGCACCGCGCGCGACACCCGTGGTGCCATCGACCGTGAGCTCGCCAAGGGAACGGGCGCGAACGACGCCGTCCAGTGGCGCGCCATCACCGAGGCCCATGCGCACGGATGTCGCTGGTACAACCTCGGCGAGTCCGGCCGGTCCGACAACCTCGCCGCGTACAAGGAGCGGTTCGGCGCGATCGCGATCGACCACTTCGAGTACCGCTTCGAACGTCTCCCGATCACACGAGTCGACACTGCTGCACGAGGTCTCGTCAAGCGTGCCATCGGGTTCAAGGACGTCTGACCGTGTCCCACCAAGCTGCGCTCCAGGTCCAAGCGATGACCGCCACACGCCGAGCCCTGCTGGGCGACGCGTTGTTGACCGCAGCGTTCGCCGGCGCCTTCTGGCTCACCGCAGCACGGGCGTTCGACCCGCCGTCGTTCGCCATCGAGGTCGCCATCGTCGCCGTGTTGTCGATCGCCGCCAACCTCGCGGCCTTCGGGAGCAGCACCGCGCTCGTCCGACTGCTTCCCTCCGGGTCGATCACGGCGAGGTCGTTGGTCGTCGGCGCGGTGACCCTCAGCTGCCTGTCGGCGGCCGTCATCGCCACGGCATTCATCCTCACGGAACCGCTGTGGGACCGACGTCATGACACGGTCGTCGATGCGTGGCCGTTCGTCCCCATCTTCTTCGTGCTGGCGTGCGTGGCGCGAGCTGCGGTGATCGTCGGCAAGCACGCACTGGTCGGACTCGGCCAGCCTCGAGCGCTGCCGATCCTCACCGCGGCGATGTCGGCGCTCCAATTCATCGGACTGTTCACCATGGTCGCCCTCGACCGAGGCCAGTGGAGCATCCTCGTGGCAGCTGGGCTGCCCGCCTTCGTCGTCCTGCCGGTGCTCATGCTCCTCGTCCGTCGCGCGCTCGCCCGTGGCGCTGCCACCCAGGCCCACGACGAGCCCACCCGAACCGGGCCGACCGCGACCACTCGCATGAGGACCTGGGCCACCATCGCACCCATCGCAGGGTCCGAGCAGCTCGCGAACCTGTTCCGCCTGCTCGCCGTCGACGGCCTCGTCGTCTTCGTGCACGAACAATCCCACGATGGCCTCGGCGCCCATCTCTTCGTCGCCCTCGCAGGCTTCACCGTGCTGAACTCGCTCACGTCCGCGTCGACCACTGCGTTGTTGACCCACGCAGCCGACCGCATGGAGATGATGCCCACCCTGCTCAACCGATCGCTCCGGGCGACGATCACCTTGGTCACGCCGACGGCGATCCTGCTCGCGTTGTTCGCAGAACCTCTCCTCCGCCCACTCGGTCGGTCCTATTCGAGCGATGGCCTCGCCGTGTTCCGGCTGCTCGCACTGGCCTCCATCGCACACATCGGCATCGGCTTCGCCACCACCGTCGCACGGCTGCGCAACCGAGGCTCGGTCATCGTCGTCATCTCGCTGCTCAGCTTGATCCCATCGTGGACGGCGGCGTGGTTCGCCGACACGTCCACCGGCGACGGGCTCGTCGTCGTCGGCATCGCCATGCTCGCCGGCCACTCCGTCCTCGCGGTGCTGCTCCTCGTCACGAGCCTGCGATCGGTCGTGGTCGATCACCTCCGCGGGCCGCTGCTGACCTCGATCCTGTCCATCCGCGAACGCCATCGCCAACGCCATCGCCAACGGCACCTCGAGAAGCTCTTCGGGCTCCTGTCCCCGTCGAACGACAACGACCCCCTGACCGGCGCGACGGCCGACGGCGAGATCCACATGCAGATCGACCACATCCACGACACGCACAACGACGTGGCCGTCGCACGAGTCATCCGGCGGGACGAGACCATGATGCTGAAGATCGCGCTGTCGGACGAAGCAGGCGTCGGGCTCCGGCAGCACGCCGACATCCTCCGAGAGGTGGCCGCCGACCAAACGCTGCGGTGGGTACCCGAGGTGGTCGAACAGGGCTTCGTCGACGGCCATGTCTACGTCATCGAGGAACGGATCGCAGGCCAACCGCTCGGCACCGATGCCGCAGCGCAACGAGACGGACTCCGCCAGCTGCACACGTTTCATCAGCAGAGCACACGATCGGCACGGCTCGAGCAGGACGACGTGCAACGAATCGCGTTGCGACATGTCGACTCGCTCGACCGCACCGTCGGCAGCCAGGAGCATCGAGCAGGGTTGCTTCGTCTCCGCAACCTCGTGACCGAGACGCTCACGGATCGGACGTCAGTGGTCGCGCTCACACACGGTGACTGCTGGGCAGGCAACATGCTCGGCGTGGTCGGCGACGACGGATGGACCATGAGTGCACTCGTGGACTGGGAGACGGGGGACCGATGCGGACTCCCCGATGTCGATCTCGCCCACTTCTGCCTCTTCGCTCAACCGGACGCCGTGGCGGGTGCCGTGTGCGACGCCATCGAGGGGAGCTCGAACTGCTTCCTGGACGGGTTGCACGGCCTCGGCCTCGAGCCGCACGACCCCGAGCTCCCGGCAGACATCGTGGTGGTGCTCGCCTGGCTCCAACACGTCGGCTGGGGGATCGCCCGCTCGGACCGGTTCGCTCCGGGCCGGCTCTGGGTGGACACCAACGTCAAACCGGTGCTCGATGCGCTCGCACGCGCCAGCAGCATCCGATCGAACACGGCCGCCGTCAGCGTGGCGTCGATGACCGAGGTCCTTCGATGAGCGCCCAACCAGAGACGACATCCGCCCCCAGCACGGCGCGAGGTGGCGTGGCGCGAGCCTCCGTCACGCTCATCCTCAGCAGCTTCGCCAGCTCGGCCATCGGCCTCGGCTACTGGCTCGTGGTCGCACACCAGCTGACCAAGGAGCAGGTCGGCCTCGACTCGGCCGTGGTGAACACCGTCACCCTCATCACCACCCTCGGCAGCCTCGACCTCATCAACGCCGTGCCGCGACTCTTGCCCGCAGCCGGCTCACGAGCCGCACGATTCATCACGACTGCGTACCTCGTCGCCATCGGCCTGGCCCTGCTGATCACCGCCGTGTTCCTGCTCGGCATCCGAACGTGGACGCCCAGCATCGACTATCTCCTCAGCGACCCCACCTGGACCATCTGCTTCGTGGTCAGCGTCATCGTGTGGTCGGTCTTCGTCCTGCAGGACTGCGTCCTCATCGGCTTCCAGCGAAGTCAGTGGATCCCGCTCGAGAACATCTCCTTCGCCGTCGCGAAACTCGTCTGTCTCATCGTGCTGCTCGATGTCGCACCGCGCTACGCCGTGTTGATGTCGTGGACCATTCCGGCCATCGTGTTCGTCGTCCTCGTGAACGTGCGACTCGTCCGACCCATCGTGATCCACGAGATGGCCGACCGCCCGAGCACGCTCCCCCCCACGAAGTCCATCGTCCGGTCGGTCATCGTCGGCAACAGCGCGAACATCGTCGGCATCGTTGTCGGCGGGTCGCTGCCACTCCTCGTCACCGAACGTCTCGGCCCTGAAGCGAACGCGTCGTACTACCTGGCCTGGACGATGGCCTACGTCCTGTTCCTGGCGCCCAGATACGTCTCGCTCGTCGTCCTCTCCCGAGCAGAGCACGATCCGGAATCGTTCGATGACCTCTCGGTCGACGCAACGCTCGCAGCGGTCACCGTTGTCGGAGTGAGCGTCGCCGTTGCAGTCGTCGCCGCTGCGCCGTTGCTCGGCCTCGTCGGCTCGGACTACGAAGGCGCCACCGTCTCGCTGCTGCGGGTGATGTGTCTCGCCGCGATCCCCCACTGCCTGTGCGTGATGGCCGGGGCATGGGCCCGCGGACGAGGTCGGCTTCGCATCGCCATCGGCATCACGACCGTCGAGTACCTGATGGTCGCCGGGCTCGTCGTGGCCCTCGTCGAACCGTTCGGAGTGATGGGGATCGGATGGGCCTGGTTCATCGCCGAGTCGGCGATCGCGATCGGCGTGCTGGTGGCCGGCCGTCGCGCCGGCGTGCTCAGTCGTGAGCGCCTCACCTCCTCGCTTCGACGGGGTGCATCGCTGCTGAGCAGCCTCATCAATGCCGAACGGCAGCGTGTCGAGCACCCGACGCTCGACGAGCACGACGAGGAGCGGACCTCCGCATGACGATCGCACCGTTCAACACCGACGTCGAGGCTTCCGAGACCGCCGCCGGTCACATCGCCTCCGTCATCTCGGCCGGCCCGCCGGACCGGGAGCGATGGGCCGCCATCGCCGACCGAGACCCACTCGCGCTCCCCACCCACCATCCGCGCTGGATGGACGTCGTCACCGGGGCAGGGCGGATGAAGGACGCCAGCCGCTCCTACACGTTCGACGACGGCGTCGAAGCCGTCCTCGTCATGGCCAGCGGATCACGGAACCATCGCGGCGGTCCGGCTTCGCTGCCACTGGGCTGGGGGATCGGCGGCGCAGTCGCCACCGAACCGTTGACTGGTGCGCACACGGCGGCGATCCTCCGCGACCTTCGAAACCGGACGAGCCTGCGCACCACGGTGTGGCCGGCCGCGGCCCAAGGCGCAGCGTGGACAGCGGGGCGCGACGCCCTCGACGACACCACGGTGCCGATCGTGTCCGTGCCCCGTCGTGCCCATGTCCTCGACATCTCCGGCGGCTTCGACCACGTGTACCAACACAAGTTCAACAAGAAGACCAGGCGCTATCACCGCCTTGCGCTCGCACACGGGGTCGAGGTGGAAGCGTCCGACGACGGACGGCTCGCCCCGGTGCTGCACGAGCTGATCCACGCCGCGGTCCCTCGCTGGGCCGCACAACAGAACGAACCTCTCTGGCTGGCTCGCTTCCGAGCCAACCGACGCGATCCGCTCACCAAGTTCGACGCCATCACACGCGGCATGGGTTCGCGGTGTCGGATCTCCGTCGCCTGGGTGGACGGCCGGCCGGCCGGCGCAAAGCTCTACCTCCTCGATCGAAACGTCGAGTCGATCTGGATGGCGCTCGACCCGGAGCTCGGACCCGCCACGAACGCTGCGACAGCGCTGCACGTCGAGATGGTGAGCACCGCATGCGAGCTCGGATGCGGATACGTGGACTTCGGCGAGTCCGGCCAATCGAAAGGGCTCGAGGATGCCAAACGGCGATTGGGCGCAGTCGGCATCGACTACGAGTCGATGGCGATCGAGCGACTCCCGATCAGCCGTGTGGAAACGGCCGTCAAACGACTGGCCAAACGCGCCGTCGGCTTCCGCGACGTCGAACACGACCTCCACGCCGACGCCGGTCATGCCGAGACCGGTCATGCCGAGGCCTCGTCAGCAGCGCCCGCCGACTGACGACGGGCACAGGGTGACAGTGCGCGCTCACTCGGCGACGAGGCGAGCACTCATGCCCTCCCGCGCCCTCCAGCGACGCTGACGCCCGAGCATCACACAGAGAAGGCGATGCCGGCGGGCTGACGCAGCGCGGTGGTGCGCACCAGCGACAGGTCGCCCGTCGCCGTGTTCACCTCGAACTGCTGCACCGTGTCACCGGTGAGGTTGAGCACGTAGAGCCACCGGCCCGTCGGGTCCAGACCCATCGTGCGCGGCACCGAGATGCCCGTCGTGGTCCACCCCAACGTGGTGAGCGTGCCTGTCGCCGGATCGATGCGATAGCGCACGATGCTGTCGGCTTGCGGGTGCACCGCGGCACGGCGGTTCGACGCGTACAGGAACTGACCGCTCGGGTGCACCACGATCTCGGCACCACTGCGCTCGGCCGGGAACCCCGCCGGCACCATCGACGCGACCTGACGGAACGCTCCGAGCGCGCCGGTCACGTCGTCGAACGGGAACACCCAGATCGCCGCCGTCAGCTCGTTCAGCAGGTACACCACCTTGCCGTCGGTCGAGAACGCGAGGTGCCGCGGCCCCCCACCTGGTGCCACCTGCGCGCTGGACACGCTCTGCAACTGTCCGTTGACCAACCGGAACACCTCGAGCCGATCGGTCCCGAGGTCAGCGGTCGCCACGAATCGGCCCGACGGATCGAACGCCAGCCCGTGCGGATGTGGCGACAACTGACGCGAACTCGGACCCGACCCGGTCCGCGTCACCGTGCTCGTCACCGCTCCCAGACCACCATCGGCATCGATCGCGATCACCTGCCACGTCGCACCGCCATAGTTCGCGACCAACACCGAGTTCCCGGTCGGATCGACCACGAGATGGGTCGGGCCCGACCCCACGTTGCGCCGGTCGAGGAACGTCAGGGCACCGGTGAGCGCATCGATCGCGTACGCCTCGACGCTGCCCGACGCCAGCTCGTTCACCGTGTAGAGGAACCGACCGTTCGGATGCACCGCCAGGAACGACGGGTCCTGCGATGCCGTCACCCCCAACGACGTCAACGAACCGTCCACCGGGTCGAACCGGAACCGGGTGATGCCCGGCGACGGCGATGCCACGCCCTGGTTGTACGTCCCCACATAGGCGAACTGCGGCGGCAGGGGAGCACCTGTGAACCACCCGGTCGCGTCCGCCAGCATCTGCCCGCCCCGCTGCGTGTAGAGCGAGATCTTGGCCCCGTCACCCAACGTGGCATATGCCGCGTTCGGGATCGTCTGACCCGTCACCTCCACGTTCAGCGTCGATGTCGCACCCAAGGTCGCCCGGCCCGTCGGCAACACCTGCACGAAGCCGGCACCGGCCGCGTCCGTCATCGTCACGTTCGCCGCCACCGCCGCCGCATCGGCCGGGATGCCGAACCGGTTCCCGACCTGTACCTCCAACTCGCCAGCCGGACCGATCGGTCCCAACCGGCTCGTGTTGCCCGCATCACGGGTGTCCACCAACCGGCCCGGCGTGATCGGCACGAACAAACCGATCGCCGACCGAGCGCTCGACGCACCCGTCATCACGCCGGCGATGTCGACGATCACATGGCCACCGCGCTGACCGAACACGGTCACGGTTCCGTCGGCACCCAACGGCACGATCACCTGGTTCGACAACGTCTGTCCCGCACGCGTCACGTTGAGGTTCGACGACGCCCCGAGCGCCGTCGCCCCGTTCGTCGGCACCACCTGCCAGAACCCCGCATCGGTCGACTCGGTCACCGTGAGGTTCAACACCACCGCGCTCGCCTGGCCCGGCGCCACCACCCCGCCGCCCAGACTCGTGCCCGTCGACACCGCCACCCGCACCGTTCCACCCGCGGGCACCACGCCCGACTCACGCGTATCGAGCACGCGCCGCGGCGACGGCGCAGCCAACGGCACGTAGCGACCCGTCGTCGACTCGACCGCCGGCGTGAAGTAGCCGAACACGTCGGCGATCAACTGGCCACCACCCTGGGTGTAGATCGACACCGCGCCGTCGGCGCCCACCGGCACCGTCACCTGGTTCGCGATCGTCTGCCCCACCGACTCCACGTTCAGATTCGACACCCGCCCGATGTCGGTGTTGCCGCTCGGCAGCACCTGCACGAATCCCGGCGCGGACGCCTCGGTCATCGTCACGTTCAAGACCACCGCCGACACGCCACTCGACGGCAGGCCTGCTCGACCCGTCAGCTGCACACGAACCTGACCACCGGCGGCCACCCTGCCGCTCGCGCCGTCGTCGGCCGGACCCTCGCCCGGACGAGTATCGAGCACACGCGTGGGTGACAACGGCACGAACCGCGACGTCGCATCAGCCGCCATCCCGACACCCCCGGGAGACGCCACCGCGATCCCGGCCAACGCCAACACACCGGCCGTCACGTACGCCAGCGTTCGCCGCCAACCACCCTGCATCGATCGACCTCGCCTGGGCATCGTTCCCGCCATCGATCGATCATGGCATGCGCGCCCGGCCCCGCCGTCAGGCCCGATCACGGCATTCGACCACCGTCATGGTCTCGGCGTCACGCGTGCGGAGCGATCGTGGCGCACACGCCACGATGATCGCTGCCGCTGATCGGCACCACCGCCGCGTCGCTCACCCGCCACCCGGCGGGCACCACGAGGTGATCGATGCGCATCGCGAACAACCGCCAATACGCGTGCCGACGACTCGCATGGAACGTGTTCGCTGCCCGCACCGTGCGCAGTGCGTCGAGCCGACCACGCACCAGCTCGCCGTACGCCGGCTGACGGTCCGACAGGTTCAGGTCGCCGGCCACCACCGCATCCGGCATCGCCGCCACGATCCCGGCCATTCGCCGCACCCCGTCGCGACACACCGCGAACCTCGCCGTGCCCGCACTCGGCCTCGCCACCACCGTCGGCCGCGGCAGATGCGCGCCACACAACACGAACGGCACCGGCGACATCACACGAACCCACACCACCTGACCCGGGACGGACCGGCCGTCCACCTGCAGATCGGGCAACCGCTCGAGCGGGAAGCGCGAATACACGCCATGGCCCGTCGAGCCGCCGAGCCGAAGCACCTCATGATGGACGTAGTGCGCACGCAACACCTCGTGCGTCACGGTGCTCAGCTCGCTCACCACCAACACGTCGGCCCCGACACCCAGCAACGATCGGCCTGCGGCCACCATGTCGGGGTTCCGGTACCAGAGGTTCGCCGCCAGGAGCCGCACACCGTCGACCGCCGGCGACGCCGCCACCAGACGGCGCGGCCACCTCGTGAACACCCATGCCGCAGCAGCGAGCATCACGAGCACGACAACCAGCCACCAGACGCCGCCGACCGCAACCGCCACGGCACCCGCACCGGCCAGCACACCGACGCCCGGCACGGCGATCGACGCGAGATCCCAGAGATCGACCAGGGTGCGCCGCACGGCCGTGATGCTACGGCCCATCGCCCCACCATCACCGTCGTCGAACCGACTGCCAGGTACGGCACGTGGGGTGCCCGGGCCGTGACATCGAAGCAACGACCCGGGCACCAGGCTGCTGCGTGCCGGTACACCCAACCATCATCAGCCTGAGGGCGAGTGACGCGCCCCCCGGTTGTCGGCCAGTCCGCAAGATTGACCGACGGTCAGCATTTTGCCCCATCCAGCGACACCGTGCACGGACGAATGGCCCAAATCGGCCATGCCATCGGCCATGGCTCCCGTCCATAGATTGACGGCGATGGCCACCCGCCCACCCGCATCGCCCGAGACACCGGAGGAGCCGCCGAAGGCGGAACGGCTGCTCGAAGCCGGCATGCAACTGATGCGCGAGCACTTCGCCGACGCGGAGAACAACCTGGGCCTCGGCCACCTCTACATCTCCCCCACCCAGGTCGCCGCACGAGCTGGCATGAGCAAGGGGATGCTGTACCACATCTGGGGTCGGACCGGCGCGAAGGCGTTCGACAGCTACGTGGCCGAACTCGCCCGCCGGTCGCTCGTCGAGGTGAACCAACCCGACGAGCTCCGCGCCGCGATCGACGCCGCACACGCCCAGGGCGCGAGCTTCGACGTCGCCGTCGTCGCCCTCGGTGACGACGAGCTCGACAGCATCGTCAACCACCCCGCACGGCGGCTCTCGTTCATCCAGACGCTCAGCCTCACCGCCTATTCCGGCTGCCAGGCCATCCGCGAATCGCGCCACAGCAGCGCCGCCGGCACCTACGACGACCTCGCCCCGTTCTACGCACACACCCTCACGGTCTATGGGCGACGCCTCCGTCCCCACCGCAACGGCGGCCGCCCCCTCACCATCACCGATTTCGCCCGCGCCATCTCCTGCCTCACCGAGGGCTTCGCCGCCGAGGCGCTCTACAACCCCGACGTCCTCGCGGCCGACATCGCCTGGAGCGTCGGCCTGCTCGACCAGCCCTGCTCGCTCTACGCGATCAGCCTCCTCGCCCTGGTCGACGGCCTCACCGAACCCACCCCCGACGCCTGACCTCCCCACCGCTCCGGGCTCTGTGTCACGACGGAGACGTGACGTGCGATCTATGCCGTGACACAGACACGAGCGGCCGGGCGTGCCCACCGAGTACCACTCGCCAGCCGACCACGGCAGCACGCAGCGTGGCCATCAGCGCCAACCGACGACCACTGAGCGACCGAATCCCACGCCGCGTGGGACCTTGACGGCGTCCAGACACCAGGTCGCGGGTCGGCGCCCGGGACTTGTCGATGTCTTGGACGTCCCTTGGATGTTCGTCAGGCAGCCCCTGGATCGCGTTCCGCTCTACTGAGCCCGCACACAGTGCGGGCATTCACGAACGGAGAGCAAGCGAATGAAGCGAGCATGGGTGACCAGCCTCACGATCGCCGGCGTGGTCGGCACCGGCGGCGCCGCCATGGCGGGCCTGACCGACTCGGGCGCTGCGCCCCTCGACCCGGCGCCCGCGGCACCGATCGCCGCCGCCGTCGTCGGCGAGACCACCAGCACGACCACCGCACCGACCACCTCGACCGTCACCTACCAGGTGGGCCCGGCCGGCACCGTCACGATCAGCTACAGCGCCGCCGGCGCCACGGTCACCGAGGCCACCCCGGCCGCCGGGTGGACCGTCACCAGCGCCAGTGCCGTCGGCAACCACGTCGAGATCCTCTTCACCGACGCCACCCAGACCGTCACCTTCGGTGCCGACCTCGTGAACGGCGAGCTCGTCCCCGCAGTCTCCTCGACGCCCGCCGCCGGCGCACCGGCCAACTCCGCCGCCCCCGCCCCGATCGCGATCACCGTGATCGGCAGCTCGAGCACCCCCACCGGCACCCAGCCCACCACGCCCGCGCCGGCGGTCGCACCGACCGTCGCCCCCACCATGCCGGCCGCTCCCCCGTCGTCCTCTGACGACGACCACGGCGACCACGGCGACCACGGCGACGACGACCACGGCGGCGACGACGACGATCATGCCCCGGCACCCACCGCCGCCCCGGCCGTCGCGCCGTCGGCCTCCGCCACCACCTCCCCGTCGGGCGCCGGCCACGAGGACGAGCACGAGGACCACGACGACGACGACGAGGACGAGGACGAGCACGAGGAGCACGAGGAGCACGAGGACGGCGGCGACGATGACTGAACCGACCCGCGAGGAACGCATCGCCCTGCTCCGTGCCAGCCGCGGCCAGGCACCCGTCACGCGGGTGCCCGCCGCACCGGCACCGGCATCGGTGACGCCGACGCCGACGCACCCACCGGCCGTGCAGCTGTCCGGTCTGTGGGCAGCTCCCACGGTGCCACCCGTCCCACCCGCACCGCCGACCGCGATCATCACCCCGATCGCCCCCGTCGCAGCGATCGGTTCGCCGGCTCCATCCCAGATCGCCCGGAGCCAGGAACCGACCCCGACCGCCCGCACCAACGCCGCCGCTCGATCGGCCACCGCCCGCACCGAGGCCCGGGATCGGCGACGCAGCCACGTCGCCGCCGGCGCCCGCATCGCGGTCAGCGGCCTCACCGCATCGAGCATCTTCGCGCTCACCGCCGTCATCGCCTCGGCGAACCGGCCACCCGAGCCCACGCTCGCTGCTGCGTCACCGCCCGCCGGCGCAGCAGCACCCCCGACGGTCGATCCGACGGCCACCGTGCCCACCACGATCGACCCCGCCGTCACCACCGTGGCCGACCCCACCACGGTCGCCGCAGGCACCATCGTGCTGGCCATCCCGGGTCTCACGGGTCTGGAGACCACCACCGTCCCCGCTCCGATCGACCCCGCCGCAGCCGCCCTCCCGGCCGCACCCGCACCCGCTCCTGCGACCCCCGCACCCACAGCCGCACCCGCGAAGCCGGCCTCAGCGCCCGCCGCTGCAGCGCCGGCTCCCGCTGCGGCACCCGCCGCTGCGGCAGCACCCGGACCGGTCGACACTGCGGCGCCGGCGCCGGCGCCGCAGCCGGCGCCCGTCGTCACCCAAGCCCCGGCACCGGTCGTCACGCAACCGCCGCCCCCGCCGCCGCCGGCCAACACCACCGCGCCCAGCGGCGCCTGAGCCGTGGGCGTCGGTCGTTCCCGGCCCGCCCCCGGGAACGACCGACACGCCCCTGGCCCCGATCAACCTCTTCTGCTCCTCCACTCCTCCGCTTCTGACGTCAGGAAGTCCCGCCATGGCTGACACCCTCGAAACCGCCGCCCCGATGGACACCAGGCCCATCGCCCACGACGGCGCGCCCATCGCCACCCGCGACCTCACGATCATGGGCGGCCGTGGACACCTCGTCGTCCACGGCGGCCACGGCGAGCAGCTCCTCGACCAGGGCGAGGCCCGACTCCGCGACCTCGAGTCGAAGTGGAGTCGCTTCCGCCCCGACAGCGACATCACCCGCGCCAACCACGCCGCCGGCACCCCGGTCGAGGTGAGCGCCGACACCATCGCCGTCGTCCAACGCGCCCTCGACGGCTGGCGCCAGACCAACGGCCGCTTCGACATCACGATGCTCCCCGCCCTCGTCGAGATCGGGTACACGCACAGCGCGCTCTCCGCGATGGCCGCACCCACCGTGCCGGGCCGTGTCGTGGGCCTGTCGGGGATGGTGATGGTGGATCCCGCCCGATCGACCATCACCGCCCCGGCCACCTCCGCCATCGACCTCGGCGGCATCGGCAAGGGCTTCGCGGCAGACCTCGTCGCCGACGAGCTCATCGCCGCCGGCGCCTCCGGCGTGCTCGTCAACCTCGGTGGCGACCTCACCGTGCGCGGCCTGCCCAGCGACGACGCCAGCTGGTATCTCGGCATCGAGGACCCGAGCGCGCCCTCCAAACACGTCGCCCTGCTCCGCATCGTCAGCGGCGGCATCGCCACCTCCGGTACCACCATCCGCCGTTGGACCACCCCCGACGGACGGCTGCGCCACCACCTCATCGACCCCACCACCGCCCGGTCCGCGACGACCGCGACCCTCACCGCCACCGTGCTCGCCGCCGACTGCGCCACCGCCGAGGTGTACGCCACCGCGGCGATGCTGCTCGACGCCCAGGCAGCGGTCGCGATGCTCGACCAGCTCGGCCTCGCCGGCCTCGTCGTCGGCGCCGACGGTGGTGTCCACCGGAGCACCACACTCGGTGCGTTCACCGCATGAGGACCACGACGACCGAGGCAGCACGATGAGCGAACAGACCTGGTGGTACCTCTCCCGCTCCAGCGGCATCATCGCGTGGCTGCTCCTCGCCGCCTCCTGCCTCTGGGGCGTGCTCATGGTGACCCGCATGCTCAAGCCCGCCGACCGGCCCGCCTGGATGCTCGACCTCCACCGCTGGCTCGGCGCCCTCTCCGTCGTCACCACCGGCATCCACCTCGGTGCCCTCGTCGCCGACAACTACGTCCACTTCGGCTGGGCCGAGATCCTCGTCCCGCAGGCCAGCGAGTGGAAGACGTTCCCCGTCACGATGGGCGTGATCGCCTTCTACTTCCTCGTGCTCGTCGAGGCGTCGTCGCTGATGATGAAGAAGCTGCCCCGTCCCGTGTGGCACGGCATCCACCTCACGGCCTACATCAGCTTCGTGCTCGCCACGGCCCACGGCGTGTACGCCGGCACCGACCGGAAGAACCTGTTCTTCGTCATCCTCGGCAGCGGCATGGCGTTCATCGTCGTGTTCGCCACCCTCGCCCGCTACCTGCAGGGCAAGGCCAAGGCCGCCCAGAAGTCGCAGCGCACCGCTGCCGCCTGACGCCCTCCCAGTACGTCTGCGTCACGGCACAGACGGGACGTCAGCTCTGTGTCGTGACACGGACGTCAGGCTCGAACCCTTGGTTGGGCCGGCGTCCGGCCGGCGGTTGACTCCGCCGCCCATGGACCACTCGACCACACATCTCGGCGCTCTCGTCGCCCTCCTCGATTCGCTCCCGGCCGATGGGTGGGCGTGTGGCCCGACCGCCGCCGCACTGCACCGCTTCGACGGGTTCGCGCTCCGCCCGCCGTTCCACGTCGTGGTCGAACGCGGGCACAACCTCCAACGCGTCGGTCATGCGATCCACACCACGCTCGACCTCCCGCCACTCGACCGCGAACGCGTCGATGGCATCGCCGTCGTGGCACCCACACGGACGCTCATCGAGATCGCCCGTACCACCCCCGATGACCGGCTCACGATCGCGCTCGACGGCGCCATCAGAGACGGGCTCACCACCGACGATTTCCTGCACCGACGCATCGCCGACCTTCGCACTCGCGGCAGGTACGGCATCCCGAAACTGCTTCGGGTCATCGAGGGCAGCGAGGTGAGCCGGGGCGGCCAGAGTTGGCTGGAACGTGAGTTCCTCCGACTCGTCGCTGCGGCAGGTCTGCCCACGCCGGCCACGCAACAGGTGCTCGGTCGAAGGACCCCGCACACGATGATCCGAGTCGACTTCTGCTTCCCCGGCACCAGCCTCGTGGTCGAGACCTCGGGCTACCGGTTCCATCGCACACCATCGCAGGCCTCCATCGATGCGGCACGCGTGAATCGGCTGGTGCTCGACGGGTGGACGGTGCTCCCGTTCACCTACCGCCAGGTGGTCGACGAACCAGCGAACGTGATCGCGTCCGTGTGCGAAGCGCTGGCTCGGTCCGCAGCCGCCTGATCACCTCCGGCCACCGCCTCACGATGTCTGTGTCACGGCACAGACGCGACGTCACCTCTGTGCCGTGACACAGACTGGTGAGGGTCGGGCGTTCCCTCAGCCGAGGCTGGGGTGGTGGTTCACGAACACATCGTCGACGAGTCCTGCGATCAGCTGCAGGCGCGTGGACGGATCGGCCATCGACCCACCCAATTCGGCGTTGGTACGGAACGACATCGCGTCGAGGCGTCCACCCCGCGTGATCGCCACACCTGCCGCCGGATCGTCGACGAGCGCACTGTTCACCAGCGACGCGACCTGCTGACGCAGATCGGCGTCGTGGTGCACCACGACGGCGCCGTACACGCCGGCACCGACCGGCGTGAGCGCCGCCCGCCGAGCTCCCACCAGCAACAGCCAGAACGTGGAGCGCTCCGGGCTCACCGTGGTGATGCGCACCGTGGTGACGGCCGCCTGCATCGCCTCGTGGATGTCGGCGATCTCGTGATCGAGCTCCACGTGCTGCACGTAGCCCTCGTCGTCGAGGTATTCCCGACACAGCTCACGGGCCACCAGGCTGGCCAGTCCCGCCGCCTCGATGTCGTCGTCGTTGCGCGACGGCTCGTCGAGCAGGTCGAGCAGGTCGAGCGTCGGCACGGCGGGGTCGTCGCCACACAGCGACACCAGGAACTGGATCTCAGCGAACGTGAGCAGCATGGTGTCCTTCCTGGGGCCCGGCGGCCACCACCTCACAGCGCCGACGACGCCAGCTCCGCACCCTGAGGAGCCGCGGTGAACGCTCGGTCAACACCCCAGGTCAGGGCGCTGACGGCTCGAAACAAGCTCGGGAACCACTCGTCTGCAGGGGTGATGCGGCGGCGTCGGCACCTCCCGATCGACGCTGGTGGAGGTGGGCCGGCCCACCGGCCGGCGAACGGCCGGCCAGTACGGACTGCATCGTGATCTCTTCCCCGTTCGACACGCATCGGCCGGGACCGAGCCGACTCGGTACGGTTCGGTCCATGAACATCGCTCCGAGGAACGTCCTCGAGGTCTACGCCGACATCTGGTGCCCCTTCGCGCACGTGGGTCTCCGCCGTGTCGCCGACCGGCGCAACGCCCTCGCCGTCGACACCCACCTGCGCGTGCATCCCTGGCCGCTCGAACTCGTGAACGGCAAGCCGATGGACGCCGCCTTCATCGGTGAGGAGGTGGTCGAGATCCGCGAGCAGGTCGCGCCCGACCTGTTCGCCCATTTCGACGAATCGGCGTTCCCAGCGACCACCCTGCCCGCCCTCGCCCTGGTCGAGTCGGCCTACGCGATGGACATCGACACCGGTGAACGGATGAGCCTCGCCCTGCGCGACGCCCTGTTCGAACAGGGTCGGTGCATCGACGACCCCGCCGTGCTCGCCGAGCTCGCCGACGCGCTCGGCGTGCCACCCGCGACCGACGAGCATGCGGCAGCCGTGCTGACCTCGTGGCAGCACGGCCGCGACCGAGGTGTCGTCGGGTCGCCGCACTTCTTCACATCCG
Organism: Actinomycetota bacterium; assembly: GCA_963169665.1. Classification (GTDB taxonomy): domain Bacteria; phylum Actinomycetota; class Acidimicrobiia; order Acidimicrobiales; family Ilumatobacteraceae; genus VFMC01. Next base: position 36,227 of record CAUJET010000016.1, read on the forward strand.
ACGGCAACTTCTTCTGCCCCGCCCTCGACATCACGCGCGTGGACGGCCACCTGCAGATGGCGCCCAAGGCCGACGTCTTCGACGCCTTCGTCGCCGCCGCCATCGGCACCGCGTGACCCCACCCGTCGCTGGTACGGACGTTCCAACAGACACGTTCGAACTGAACTAACGTTCCAGTCGTGACGTTCTCACGAGTGGCCGTGCTCGGGCTGGGGAAGGTGGGGCACCTCGCCGCGACGTTCCTCCACCACGCCGGATTCGAGGTGACCGGGATCGACCAGCGCCTCCCCGCCAAGGCCTCGTCGTTCCCCGTGCAGGTCATCGATGTCGGCGACGTGGTGGCGCTCGACCATCTCCTCGAGAGTCAACACGCCGTGCTGTCATGTCTGCCCTACCACTTCAACCGCGAGGTGGCCCGCGTCGCCCACGCCCGCGGGATCCACTACTTCGACCTCACCGAGGACGTGGGCACCTCGCAGACCATCACCGAGCTCTCGGTGACCGCCCGCTCGCTGATGGCGCCGCAGTGCGGCCTCGCCCCCGGCTTCGTCAGCATCGTCGCCGCCTCACAGGCAGCCGCCTTCGACGAGTGTCGGTCGATCCGCATGCGCGTCGGTGCCCTGCCCCAACATCCCACGGGCCTGCTCGGCTACGCGTTCAACTGGTCGCCCGAAGGTGTCGTCAACGAGTACCTCAACGACTGCGAGGTGATCGAAGAGGGGCAGCGCAAGTGGGTCTCGTCGATGGAATGGCGCGAGACGCTGTACATCCACGGCACCCAACTCGAGGCGTTCACCACCTCCGGCGGTCTCGGCACGATGTGCGACACGTTCCACGGCACGGTCGCCAACCTCGACTACAAGACGATCCGATATCCCGGCCACATGGAGCTGATGAACTTCTTCTTCCACGAGCTGCTCCTGCGCGAGCGACGCCACCTGGCCGGCGAGATCCTCACCAACGCCAAGCCGCCCGTGAGCGACGACGTCGTGTACGTCCACGTGTCGTCGGAGGGCACCGTCGACGGCCGGCTGCACCGCGAGGAGTTCGTCCGGGCCTACACGCCGACGGTGGTCGGCGGTGCCCGCAACACGGCGATCGCCTGGACCACGGCCGGATCGGTCGCCGCCGTCATCGAACTCGTGCGTGCCGGCGTCCTGCCCGCCACGGGCTTGCTCCGCCAGGAACACATCCGCCTCGTCGACTTCCTGGCCACCCCGACCGGCAAGCTCTTCGCCGCCTGACTCACGGCCACACGACCGTTACGCACCGGACCTTGCCGGAAGCTTGCCGGGGACGGGCCCAACGGGCCTGCGCTGCCACCGGCCGTGGGAAATGTCTGACACCTTCTTGACTCGCACGACCAGCTCCGGAGGCCGATCATCAACACGTGGCGACGGAGCGGGCGGCGAACGGTGAGATCCCGGTGGAGGCGCTGCTCGCGCAACTCCGCCGAGCCGCCGAGCAGGACGGTGTCGAGGACGTCGATGCCGTCGTCGCCGAGTTCGCCACCTTCGTCCGGGCTCAGGCGCCCCGCATCGCCGCGCAGCGCGCCGGCCGGCGCAGCGGCGTGTCGTGGAGCAGCGCCCTGCTCACTGCCGGCGCCCTCTCGGTCGCCGCGTTCGGTGCGGTCGCCAGCGGACTGGTGACCAACCCGTTCCTGCCCTCGACACCGTCGTTCGCGAGTGCCTCCGATCGTGACCCCTCCGATGGCGATGCCTCCGATGATGACGGCAGCCTCGAGGACGACGTGCTCCCGGTTCCGAACGTGGGCGAGGCGACGTCCGACGGCCAGAACCCGAGCCAGAGCCCCACCGACACGGCGAGCGACGGAGCGACGGATGTGGTCGCCGAACCGATCCCAGCGATCGAGTTCACCGAGACCGCGCCGATGGCCTTCACCGACCCGGACGCGCTCGCGGTCCTGGCCGAACAGCGGTCGGCCGGACCGACACCACCCCCGTCGACCACGCCCGTCGCCCCCACCACGATCGCCCCCACCACGATCGCCCCCGTCGCCCCTGCTGCCGACGATCCCGTCGCTGCAGCGACCACGTCTGCGAGCACCCACACCACCGCGCCTGCCGACGCCACAGGCGTCACCTCGGACACCGCGCCGACCACCATCCCGACCGCCGTGCTCGACGCCAGCACCGGCCCGGAGTCGCTGGTCACGCCGACCCCAGAGAACCAACAGAACCAGGTGAACACCGACCAGGGAGGTGCCGGATGACCGACACGACGCTCCACACCCGGCCCGGCACCGAGCCCGATCTCGGGCTCCAGGACATGAGCGCGCCCGTCTGGCCCGCCGTGCCCTCGAACCGGCCCGGCGGCCACCTCGACCTCCTCTCGCCTGGTGACGTGGTGGGCACGGTGCGCACCAGCCGTTTGTTCCGCACCCGCTACCCGCGGGCCCACACGACGGCCCGTCTCGGCCCCGAGCGAACCAAGGCGTTCGCGAATAGCCTGGCACCCGTGCTCCAGCATGCGCAGCCCCCCGATGTGCTCCCCCAGGCCAACGAACCCTGCTGGTGTGGCAGCGGCCGCAAGTACAAGCGCTGCCACAAGCCGCTCGAGGGCCGTGTGCTGCAGGGCATCGTCAGCCCCCGACTCGAGGTGCCGGCCCACATCCAGCGGCCGCCGTACGCCGACACCGGCGTCGTCGAGCGCTGGGCCGAACCACGGGTCAAGAGCCCCGAGATCATCGAGCGCATGCGCCGCGCCGGCACCGTCGCCGCCGAGGTGCTGCGCCTTGCCGGCGAGATGGTGCAGCCCGGCATCACGACCGACGCGATCGACCGCTACGTCCACCAGCTCTGCATCGAGCGCGATGCCTACCCGAGCCCGCTGAACTACAGCGGGTTCCCGAAGAGCGTGTGCACCAGCGCCAACGAGGTCATCTGCCACGGCATCCCCGACTCTCGTGTGCTGCAGGACGGCGACATCCTCAACATCGACGTCACGTGCTACCTCGACGGCGTCCACGGCGACACCAACGCCACGTTCTTCGTCGGCGACGTCGACCCCGCCAGCCGCCACCTGGTGCAGGTCACCGAGGAGTGCACCTGGTACGGCATCGAGGCCGTCATCCCCGGCCGCCCCCTCAGCGACATCGGCCGGGCCATCGAATCGCACGCCAAGAAGCACAAGTACGGCGTGGTGAAGGCGTTCATCGGCCACGGCATCGGCGAGCAGTTCCACACCGACATCCAGGTGCTGCACTACTACGACCAGCGGGCCAACATGATCATGCGCCCCGGCATGACCTTCACGATCGAGCCGATGATCACCATGGGCGCCTGGCAGCACAAGATGGTGTTCGACGACGATTGGACGGCGGTCACCGCAGACGGCAAGCGCACCGCCCAGTTCGAGCACACGTGCCTCGTCACCGAGACCGGCGTCGAGGTGCTCACCGCTCCGGGCGCCGTCAGCCCCAGCGCCCCCTGGCGGCGCTGAGCACCGGCTCAGACCCGTTCGGAGCGGCCAGCACCGCTGGCCCGGTCACCGGCGGGCACTGCTAGAGCGATTGCACCAGGCGGGTGAGCACGTCGCGCAACATCGTGCTCGACGTGTGCTGGGTGTAGGGGAAGTAGAACACCCGGGCGCCGACCTCGGCCATCTCGTCTTCGAGCATTCGGCCCTTGTCGGTGCCCTTCCAGTCGTCGCCTTTGAAGATGACGTCGAATCGGTGTTCCTGCCAGACCACGCGCTTGTCGCGCGACGTATCGGTGACTGCTGCGTCCACATAACTGATGGCCCGAACGATCTCGATGCGCTCCTCGAATGGGACGATCGGACGATATCCCTTCATCTTTTCGACGGCGGTGTCGATAACAACACCTGCAATGAGGTGGTCGCACTGTTCTCGTGCACGCCGAAGAATGTTCAGGTGACCGATATGGAACAAATCGAACACACCCGGTACGTATCCGACGATCGGCGGTGTGGCCATGTACGTGACTCCTGGATCTCGCAGAGCCCGACGAACATGCCAGCGCATACCACAGCCAGCAGCGACGGGACCACGCTCTGCATCACGCCGGTCCGCGTCGTGTGTAACGATTTTGACACAACGGAAACACGGCCACCACGCCGCGTCGTTACCCTACCGGCCATGCGTGGCGGCAAGCGGACGATCAGTCGCGTCATGGACGGCGTTCGATGAAGATCGCAATGGTGGGCACTCGGGGCGTTCCGGCGCGGTACGGGGGGTTCGAGACGGCGGTCGAGGAGGTCGGTTCGCGCCTCGTCGCGCTCGGTCACGACGTCACGGTCTACTGCCGACGCCCTGCCGACGGCTCGCAACCGGTCGACGAGCACCTCGGCATGCGGCTCATCCACCTGCCCGCGCTGCGCACCAAGACCCTCGAGACCCTCAGCCACTCGGCGCTGTCTGCCATGCACGCCGTGCTGCAGCGCAGCACGCACGACGCCGTGTTCGTCTTCAATGCCGCAAATGCGCCCTACATTCCGTTGTTCCGCGCCCGCCGCATGCCCGTCGCCGTGCACGTCGACGGCCTCGAGTGGAGACGCGCGAAATGGGGAGGCGGCGGACGTCGCTACTACCGAGCCGCCGAAGCCCTCGCCGTACGTTGGGCTGACGCTCTCATCGCCGATGCCGACGGCATCGCCGCGTACTACCAGGACGAGTTCGGCGCGAGCACCGACCGAATCGCCTACGGCGCGCCCGTCCTGCGCGGCCTGGGTCATGAACGGCTCGGTCGCCACGACCTCGTCCCCGGCGGCTACCACCTCGTCGTCGCCAGGTTCGAACCCGAGAACCACGTCGATCTGATCGTCAGGGGGTATCGCTCCAGCGGCGCGCAGCTCCCCGTGGTCGTGGTCGGAGGGTCTCCGTACGCCGATGCCCACGTCAGCGCCATCCGGGAGGTCGCCGACAGCGACTCCCGCATCCGCCTGATCGGATCGGTGTGGGACCAGGACCTCCTCAACGAGCTCTACGCCAACTGCGCCAGCTACCTGCATGGACACTCCATCGGCGGGACCAACCCGTCGTTGCTGCGCGCCATGGGGGCGGGCGCGCCCGTGGTGGCGCTCGACGTTCGTTTCAACCGTGAGGTGCTGGGCCCAGCCGGGATCTACTTCTCCGACGAGGCGACGATCGCCCGAGCGCTGACCACCGTCGAGAGCCACCGTGAGAGCACCGTGCAACTCGGTCGCGCACTCCAGCAGCGAGTGCAGACCCGGTACCAGTGGGACGACGTCGCCGCAGCCTACGAGCAGCTCGCCGAACGTCTCGCCACCGGTGCCACTCGACGACGTGAATGCAGTGGGAAACGACTGCTCGCGCCCCAGTGGGCATACGACCAGGTACTGCTCCCGATCGGAGGCGACGAGGGCAACGGCGTGCTCCCGGTCGTCACGCCGGAGCCCGGCAGCGTCGGCGACGAACGGCCGATGTCGGATCCCTCGCTGTCAGGTACCCCGCGTTGATCGTGCGTCGTCGATGAGCGCCACCTTCCGCACGTCGCTGGGCGCCCTCCAGCGTGCGCAGAAGACGTCCAAGGGCGCCCCGGCGTACTCGCGGCTCGTCAACCGTCCCCTCGGCCGGGTGTTCGCCGCGTGCGCACACGTGGTGGGGCTCACCCCGAACCAGGTGACGTGCCTCAGCGCACTCGCAACCTTCAGCGGCATCGCCGTGATCGCGCTCGCCGAGTCCACGCCGATCACCGCGCTCGTGGTCGCGATCTGCCTCGTCGTCGGTTATGCCCTCGACGCGGCCGACGGCCAGCTGGCCCGTCTGCGCGGCGGTGGCAGCGTCTCGGGCGAGTGGCTCGACCACGTGGTCGACTCGATCAAGATCGCCTGCCTGCACACCGCCGTGCTCGTCAACTGGTATCGCTTCGAGGATCCGTCCGACCGGCGGCTCCTGCTCCCCATCGCGTTCCAGATCGTGGCCTCGATCATGTTCTTCGTGATCATCCTCAACGACCAGATCCGCCGCGCCCACCGCGGCAGCACGCAGATGATCCTGCAGGGCGAGGGGTCGTCGTCGACGCTGTACTCCCTGGCCGTCGTGCCCACCGACTACGGCCTGCTGTGCGTCGTGTTCGGGCTGATGTGGTGGTCGGGCTTCGTGTGGATCTACGGCTTGCTGCTCGCGGCCAACGCCGGCTTCATGATGCTGGCACTGGTGAAGTGGTACCGGGAGATGCGGCGCTACTGAGCACCGATCCTGCGTCGATCGGCTGTCCGATCGCGCACGCCCGTCAGCGGGCGAGCTCGGCGTCGATCAACGAACCGATGCGACGACGGAACACCTCGGGCGTGTAGCGGGCGAGGTACGTCTCGCGAGCCACCCGGCCGGCCGCAGCGAGGTCGTCGACGGTGAGCCGCCGCAGCAGCTCGGCCAACGCATCGGGGTCACCAGGGGTGAACAGCCAGCCGTCGCGACCGTCGGTCACGATGTCGACAGGACCGCCCGCACGGCTCGCGATCACCGGACGTCCCTGTCGGAACGCCTCCAGCAGCACGAGCCCGAACGGCTCGGGATCGTCCGACGGCAGCACGAGCGCATCGGCGGCAGCGACGTGAGGCGCCACGTCGGGCACCTCGCCGACGATCTCGACCGACGACGGCTCGCCGAGCGCGGCGACCAGCGCCGGCACATCGACCTTCGCACCCGACGGCGGCGGGCCACCGAGCACCGTGAGCAGACCCGGGCACCCAGCCCGGTCCCATGCCTCGATCAGCGTGCGATGGCCCTTCCAGGCGTTCCATCGGCTCGCCACCACGTATCGAGGACGACGCTCGCCGTCGACCACCGCGGCGTCGGCATCGGCCGGATGCGGGACGCAGTTGTCGACCACCACCGACGCCGGTGAACGCAGCGAGGCCGCACGGTCGACGGCAGGCGAGATCGTGATCCGCAGCGTGGTGAACCGTGCGAGCCCGCGCAGCAACGCGGCCTCCTTGCCGGCCCACATCTCCTGCACGTGGAGGGCGACGGCGCGGATACGGAGCGAGCGGGCGATCGGCGCCGCCAGGAGGCAGGCGCTCGTCATGCAGTAGACGAGGTCGAACCGCTCGCGCTTCATCGCCACGCGCATCGAGCGCGACCGGCGCGCCATCGCCACGAGGCCCTTGGGCTTCAGGTTGGCGCGGCGGATGATCGGCAACGACATGTGGGCGAACGCGACGCCCTCGCGTTCGAGTTCGCGGCACAACGGCGTGGGGCCGTGGGTGATGTCGTCCGGCAGCCACACCACCACCTCCACCGGCGGCGAGCCGGTGGCGGCCGCTCTGTCGGTACCGATCTCGCGCATGCCCGCCACCACCTGCAGCAGGATGCGATCGGCGCCGTACATCTCGTCCGACGAGTGCACCACCAGCACACGTCTCGTCCGCCCTGTGGTGCCGGCAGGTGTGGTCGTCATGCAGTCGGTCCGACCCAGAGGTCGTCGAGCGACACCGTCGCCGGAGCGTTCGTGGCCGAACCGGACAGGAACATCGCGAAGCCGACATGGCCGGGCGCCTGCAACGCCGCCGTGGTGTCGGTGGCCGACAGCGTCCAGTCGACGGGCTCCGCCTGACCGGTCTTCCACACCTTCACGCGCAACGTGGTGGGTGCCGAGCCGGTCACCTGGAACTTCACCTCGAGCGTCTCGCCGGGCGTGTACGTGAGGCCTGGCAGGACCAGCGAACCGAGCGGGGTCTCGGTGCCCGTGTAGGTCCCGAGGATCACCTGCACCGTGCCGTTCGCCTGGAGCCGCACCTTGGCCCGGTAGTCGGACACGTCGACCCGTCGGCCGAGCACCGACACGTACGTACCGTTGCCCGTGGCCGGCTTGTCGAAGCCGAGCCGCACCCGCACCTCGGTGTCGCTGGACGACACCGCGGCGAGGTAGGCGTTCGGGCCCGATCCGGCGGTCGGCATCGTCACCCGCCCGGTACCGCCGGACACCGCGAAGTTCGTCGCCGCGGACGTGACGCCCCACGCACCGCCGACGTCGGCAGCGCCGAGCCCACCGGTCACGGTGCGCTCGAACGCGTCGACGGCCACCGGCACCGGGCCCACGGGCGCCACCGTGGTGGTGGCCGCAGCGGTGGTCGTGGTCGCAGCAACCGTCGTGGTCGTGGCCGGCAACGTCGTCGTGGTGGTGGTCGTGGTGGTCGTGCTGGTGGTCGCCGGCGGCGGCGTCACCGTCACCGCGCGAGAGGTGGTGGCGACGTCGCCGTCGTCGTCGGTGATACGGAGCGTGACCGCATAGGTGCCCGCGGCCGCGTAGGTGCGGCTGGCGGTCACACCGGTCGCGACGCCACCGTCACCGAAGTCCCACTGGTAGGAGACCACCGTGCCGTCGGTGTCGCTCGATCCGGCGCCGTCGACGTTGGCGACGAGGCCGTTCGTCGTGACCGCGAACGCCGCAGAGGGCGGGCGGTTGGGCACGTTGCCCGTCGCGCCGATCGTGTACTGGCGTGACACCGTGGCAGGGTCGAGCACCCGTTGGTAGATCGCGACCTCGTCGATGCTGCCGCTGAACCAATCGCTCGCCGGGCGGTTGGCCCAGCCCGAGAGGCTGTCGCCGCCGATGCGCCAGAAGCCCGGGTACTCGATCGCCCTCGTGGCGTCGGCTCGCGACGCGACGACGGCACCGTCGACGTACAGCTTCATCCCGTCGGCGCCCAACGTCGCGGTCACCTGGTGCCATACGTTGTCGTTGTACGACTGCGTCGACGTCACCACCGACTTCACCGAGCCGTACAGCACGCCGAAGTGCAGCCGGCCTGCGTTGTCCATGAAGACGTGCCGGTCGTAGCTGCTCGACGTGCCGGTCTGACTGTTGCCGTACCCGATGATCTTGCCGCCACGGGTGGTGCTCGTGCGGAACCATGCCTGCACCGTGAGATCGGTCGCCTTCGCGGGACGGCTCGATGCCGAGCCGGCGCGACTGGCGGAGGAACCGGCGAACGTCATCGCCGTGTCCGACCCGCCCGACAATGCGCCGGCCACACCGGTGGTCACTCCGCCGAGGGTGAGCGGGCGGGTGCCGATCATGTCGGCACCGGTGGTGCCGGAGGTCTCGTTCATCCGCCAGTAGTCGATCGGGCCGTCCTGCATGATGGCCTGTGCGTACTGGGCGTTGCCCGTCCCGGCCACGGTGATGCTCGTCCAGTTCGACGGTGCCTCGTTGCCGTTCGGGTCGATCGCCAACACGCGATAGCGGTAGGTCGCACCGGCGGTGAGCCCGGTGTCGGTGAAGCCCATCGTGGGCAGATCCCAGAACTTGGTGCTCGCGACGGTCTCGAAGATGGGCGTCGACGTGCCCTCGCGGTACAGGCGGTAGGTGAGCGTCTCGTTGTCACGGTCCCAGTTGCCGCTCCAGTTGATCTGCACCTGGCCGGCGACGAAGGAGTTCAGCTTCAGCGGCCAGCCGGCGAGGAACAGTCGCGGCACCTGCTTGTTCGGTGCGATCGCCGGGACGGCGAACCGCACGAGCCCCTGCTGTGCGGTGCCGTTGACGCTCGGGAACTCGCCGCCGAGCACGACGTACTGACCGTTGCCGGTGACGCTCCAGGGGCCCTGGCTCTGGCCGGTGTAGGTCCCGGCCTCGATCTCCGGGTACCACGTGAGCGGCGACGGCGAGGGCGTGCCCTCCCAGTTGAAGTAGCCGTACGGCTCCTTGGTGATCGTGCCCGTCCGCGTGGTGCTGAATGCGAGCGCGCGTCGGAAGTACCACGGGTTGCCCTGCGGGAAGCCGCCGACGTTGCCGCAGTAGTGCGGGTGCCCGACCACGTAGACGGCGTCGGCCTGCACGAACGACGAGTACGAGTCGCCGTGGCAGTCCTCCACCCAGTCGACGGTGCCATCGGACCACGCCGCCTTGAACGTGCCCTCGAGCACGCCGCCGCTGCCATAGGTGTAACCGGTGCCGTAGAGCCAGTCACCGTTCGTGGCGAAGCTGGTGATGCCGGCGTTCGGGCCGCCGTTGCGCACCGTGCCGTTCGCCGCCGTCGGCAGCACCGACCCGGTGACCGCGTCGACGAAGGCGAGGCCGTATCCCGGGTTGGTCGACCCGTTGAGCGACGTGAATCGTCCACCGACCGCGACCTTCGACGCATCGGGCGAGATCGCGAGCGCGTTCACCATGCCGCCGGCCGCGACCGGCGCCCAGTCGAGGAGCGCACCGTCGGAGGCGCGGAACGCAGCGAGTGAGTTGCGCGTGGCAGTGCCGACGCCCTGGAAGTTGCCGCCGACGTAGACGACGGTCGGCGTCGCGACGATCGCGTACACGTGGTAGCCGATGTTCGGCGCGAAGGTGGCGACGAGCGCTCCCGTCGCCGCGTCGAACGCGGCGATGCGGTTGCGGGCCTGGCCGTCGACCGTGGTGAAGTCGCCGCCGACGTACACGCGGGCTCCGTCGGTCGACGCGGCCACGACGCGGGCCTGCGCGTTGAGCGCGGGCGCGAACGAGGTGTCGAGGACGCCGGTCGCGATGTCGTACGCCAACAGGTTCGCCCGCGGCACGTTGCCCACACCGGCCGCCGAGCCGGCGGGGCGTGCGTTGGCGAAGCTTCCACCGGCGAACACACGGTTGCCGACGACTGCCTGCGACCACACCACACCGTCGATCTGCACCGTCGGCAACGCATCGGCCGACACCGTCGGCGGGGTCGCCGGGTTCGCCGGGTTGGCCGGCCGGGTGTCGGCGCGACCGAAGTCGACCCTCGCCACCACGTACACCGCCACCGGCACCAGCAGCGCGACCGCGGCCATCGCTGCTGCGACGCGCGTGCCGCGTCGGTGTTTCATCGCCCTGAACACGACCACTCCTCGCCGACGGCCGCCGCCGCCCGTCCGAACTCCGCTCCCGGCGCCATCCGCCAGGTCGGCTGCATCCCGCCACGCACGTTCATGGCTTCGGCGCCTCGCCCTGGAACACCACCGGCGACACGGCCGCCGCATAGCTCACGAGCACCGACACCGCACCTCGCTCATCGACCGGCACATCGAACACGTACACGCCCGTCGCGGTCGCGCCTGCAGCGACCTCGCCGGAGAACCGCAGTGCGCCCGGGCCGCTGAGCGGCGACGCAGACGTGTTCTGCGCGCCGTAGGTCAGATCGACCACCACACCCTCCAGCAGCACCGGTGAGGGTGAGTCGTTCGTGGCCACCACCGTGATGCGTACGGCCGGTCCGGCGATCTCGCCGGGACCGTTCGCCTCGCCTTCGACGGCCTCGAGCGACTCCAGGCGGAACGTCATGCCCGTGCCGGCGTCGGCCACCTCGTCGATGGCGACGGGCGGCACGGTCACCACGGTCTCCACGGGCACCGTGTCGAGCGAGCCCGGGGTGAAGGGCACGGTCACGCCCGGCACCGAGGTGGCACCGATGAGCGTGGTCTGCGTTGGCACGGTCGTCTCGCTGACCTGGGTCGAATCGACCACGGTGCCGTCGGGATCGGTCGCCGAGGTCGTGCCGGCCGTGGTCGCGTCGGTCGTTCCGTCACCGGCTGTCGACCCGGTCGCGGCGGTGCCGTCGACCGCGCCGGGATCGGCGTCGGGCGAGTCGTCGCCACCACCCGCGATCACGATCGCCAGCACGACGGCCAGCACCGCGGCCGCGGCGATACCCACCGTCCACCAGCGGCGCAACGGGTTGGCGGGGGTGCTCCCCGACTCCGATGTTCGTTCCTGTTCCATCAGTCCTCCGATCGTCCGGCTGCGCCGCCCCGGCGCCGTACTCGTCCCGCCGCGCACTCGACCAGCGGCGTCCCGAAGCGATGTGCGCCGGTCACGACACACGCTCCGCCGCCACATCGGCGACGATGAGCTGGCGGATCCCGATCCCGCCGCCGAGTGCGAACAGCCCCATGACGTACGGGATCGCGCTCGTCGACCAGGGGGGCGACGCCACGGTCACCACCACTGCTACTCCGGCCAGCGACAAGACCGAGTCGATCACCCGCACGATCAACGTGGCCGCCTGACGGCCGCGCACCGCCGCGAGCACGCCGTACGGAGTGGCCGCAGCGGTCGCCGCGGCATACACCGACCAACCGAGCACACCCCACCGGTCGAGGTCGAACTCCTCACCCACGATCGAACTCCCGAGCGTGGGTGCCGCGACGGCCGCCAGCACACCCAACGCGAGCGACACCATCGACAGCACGGCCACGCCGCGGTCGGCCTGCCGGAGCAGTTTCAGGGTGCTCTCGTCCTTCGTACGGGCGAAGCGGGCGAACAGGTACGAGCTCGCCCCGTTCACCGCGAGCATGGCGGGCGCGACGAACAGCCGAGCGCCCTCGAGCTCGCCGTACGCGGCGCGGCCGACGCCGGCGACCGCGATCACGCGCATCACCGACAGCATCGTCGGCCGTACCGACACCTGGAGCGCACGCCACTTGCCGTACTCGAACACCCGGCGGCGGCCGTCATGGCCCGCCTCCTGGCGAGACCACCAGCGGTCGTCGCGCGGCAGCATGAACACACCGACCACGGTGGCGGCCACCTGGCCGACGACGAGCCCTTCGAGGAAGTGCGTGAGCGTCACCTCGTTGTCGCTCCAGTGCACGACGGCGACCAGGCCGACCGAGCCGAGCAGGCCGACCAGGTCGACCACGACGATCGACCAGAACCGCAGCGAGGCCATCAGCAGACGACGGATCGTGTCCTCGACGACGAAGGCAGCACCGGCGAGGCCGAACGCGACTGCCTGACGCCACGTGAGGTACCCGGAGCCACCGAGACCGACGGTCGCCACCAGGCCGAGCACGGTGGACAACACCACGAGCCACCACTGCAACCCGGCGCGCACAGCCCGGTTCGCCCGGTCGAGCACGGTCAACGAATCGCCGACGAAGCCCGACACGACCGCCGTGCCGACCACCACGAGTCCGAACAGCACGGCGAACACCGCCAGGCCTTCGGTGCCGAGCAGGCGGGCCGCGAGGATCGACAGCAGGAAGCTGCCGAGCGCCTGCGAGAACTGGGCGCTCACCGCGCCAGCGACGCTCCACGGGGAGCGACGGCGCGGCGCTTCAACGACCGTGGCGGTGTCGCTCACGACGACCCCGATGAGCCCGGCGACGACGGAGCGATCCGTGAGGACGACGCGGCGCCGGCGCCGACACCGCGCAACGGACGCACCGGACGGGCTCGACCGACCGGTCGCGGACGCGAACGACGCTCGAAACGCGACGCGAGTGCGGCGACGTGGTTCTCGCGAACGATCCGATCGGTCGCGTCCTCGGCGATCACGACCCACGCACCCGTGAGATAGAGCATCAGTGCCGCGGCGCCGACGCCCGCACCCATGTACTCGGCGGTGATGCCGTTGACGACCTGGGAGATCATCAGCCCGACGATCGCGAGCGTGTCGAACACCAGCGGCTCGGCGCCCGGCGTACGACGAGCGCGACGGCGGACCCGCCAACCGGCAGCGGTGATGAGCACGATGAGGCCGCCCCACCAGAACATGCCGAGCAGGCCGACGTCGACCAGCACGTTGATGTATGCGTTGTGCGCGCCACCCAGACCGGTATCGGCGAGGAACACACCACGAGAGGCGGTCAACCCCAGCCCGTGGATCGGCCGGCGTTCGAACGCGGCGATCGCGATCGTCCACACCTCGGTGCGGTTGTTGAACGAGGCGAGTTTCTCCGCGTCCTCGTTGCGCAGGTAGTACTGCACGATCGGTCCGCCGACCGTGAACGCGAGGGTCGAGACCACGACGATCGCGCTGACGAGCAGGTCGCGCTTGCCCGCCGCACGCAGCCACAGCAGCGTGATCACGAGGATCGCCAGCAGTGCGGCACCGATCGAACCGCGGGTGCGGGTGCGCACCAGGGACACCAGGTTCACGATCAGCAGCAACGCGTACACCCACCGGGCCCACGGCAGCTGGGCCACCCGGTGGGTGAGCCACATCGCGAACAGGATCACGGAGCTCATCGCCAGCATCGAGCCCGCCACCACGCTGTGGGTGAACAGCCAGGTGAAACGGCCCGCCTGCTCGCCGTTCTGCGGGGCGACGTACGCCAGACCGATGGCGATCGAGGCCGTCACCAGCACCACGTAGCCATGGGCGAACCGACGCGCGAGCGCGACGTCGCCGTCGTTCACGAACTGCAGCACCGTCAACACGATGATCACCAGCTGTACGCCACGCACGATCGCCAGCACCGGGAACGGCGAGTAGAGGGTGCTCGCCGCCGCGGTGAGACACCAGCCCATCGTCCACACGACGATCACATGCGGACGGATACGGGGGCGCAGCCGGATCAGCAGGTACGTGCCGACCACTGCGTAGACGAGCAGTTCGAGCGCGATGAACGGATCGACCGACCCCGACAACGTCTGGTCGTTCGCGCGTTTGCGGAGCTTGTACTCCGACGCGACGATCAGCGCGATCGGCAACCACCAGACCACGGGTGTCGACGACTCGACACGGTTGCGCCAGAGCACGAGCCGCGGGACGTAGGGCGCCTCCGCCGGGGGTGCAGCAGCACCGGTCGGCGTGGCAGCCATCAGCTCACCAGCTCCAGATCACGTACGAGTCGGCGCACCGGGCGTCACCGGGGATCGACGTCGTAGATCACACCGACGAGCGGCGCGCGGAGCACGTCGAGGCGTCGGCGCAGTGCGAGCAGGTCGCTCGACGGGGTGCCCGACGGCACGACCATCACCACACCGTCGGCCACGCTCGCGAGGGCCGAACCCTCGGCGCGGTCCATCATCGGGGGCGCATCCACCAGCACGACGTCGAAGCGCTCCTGCAGCTTCGACAGCACCTGGCGAGCCGTCGTGGAGCGCAACAAGCTCGACGCATGATCGACCGCCTGGCCGCACGAGATGAAGCTCATCGACGGGCCGTCGGGCAGCTTCACGGTGCGGATCGCAGCCACCTCGGTGGCGAGCCCACCCAGCAGGTCGGTGAGACCGACCGAGCTGAGGCCGGCGCCGAACCGGGCGGACAGCCGCGGCTTGCGGAGGTTGCCGTCGACCACCAGCACCGAACGACCCTCTCGGGTCCACGCCTCGGCGAGGCCGGCGACGAGATCGGAGTTGTTCGCGGCCTCGAGACTGCCGGTCACCACCAGCACCCCGCGACTGCTGAGGCTCGACAGGTTGGTGGCGAGCACCTCCACGCCGAGGTTCGACCCGTGCTCCTCGAGCTGACCGATCAGCGGCGCGCCGAGCTGCGACGCGGCGACCTCGGGGTCGTTGACGATCGGACGCCGGATGGCCGCCAACCACGCGATCACACCCGTGATGAGCAGGCCGAACGCGAACGCAGCGACGCTGTACTGCACCAGCGGCACGATCCGGGAGGCCGGCACGGCGCGGGGCGCGTCGACGAACTCGACACCGGCGTCGAACAGCGCCGCCTGCTTGCCCGTCTGGGCGATGTCGACCTCGATCTCCTGGATCGACCCCGACGTCTGACCCTCGGGGATGTCGGCCAGCAACGCCTGCCGCGCCGCCTGCAGCTCGCCGATCGCGATGTCGGCGCGACGCTGCGTGTCGGTGCGCGTGAGCTCGGTGTACGCGTCGGTCACCGCGGAGCAGATGGCGAAGGCACGGGTGGAGTCGGCGTCGTCGCACTCGACGATGATGCTCGAGTTGTCGGCGACCGACGTCGTGACGATCGCACGGAGCTGCTCGACGTCGAGCGTGGGGTCGTTGAGCGCCTTCAGCACCTGCTCGAAGGTGGTGTCGCTCTGCGCGAACTCGGCGCGCTGCTTGAGATAGGTGGCCATGTCGGTCGCAGCAGTGGTGCCGTCGCGGAACACCGGGACACCGCGGGGGTCGGTGAGGTAGACGGCCGTGGTGACCGTGGTCTTGCCACCCGTCGAATAGGCGAACACCGCAGCCAGGACCGCCAACAGCACACAGACCGGCAGCGTGCGCGTACGGAAACGCCAGAACGCCTCGACAGGCCCGACGGCCGTGGATTCTGTGGGGGTTGGCATCCGGCTTCCTTCTGACTGCGCGACGGCGTCCATGCCGATCAGCGTCGGTGTACGACGACCCGCGACGGGTATCGGCTGTGTATCGGCAAGAAGTCTGACGAACAGTAGCCATTTCTCGTCGCGCGGATTCGGCGGCCCCCCTCCCGCGAGCGGGCTCCCTACGGCAGCGGGACGGCGGCGAGCAGCGTCGGCGTCAGCCGCACCGTGTGCGGCGACAGACCGGTCCCCGCCGCCCGTTGGCGCACCCAACGGGTCGTCCGATCGCCGGCCAACACCGCCATCACCCGGTCGGGAGCCGCCGTCGTGCAGGTGATCACCGGCACGCTCGGCAGCCACTCGCCGCGGGGGTCGTGCACGACCTCGATCGTCCGGGTCTGGTTCGCGATCAACAGCTTGGGCACCAGCCGGCGCTGTGCCCACTCCTGCATCCTCGGGGTGAGCCGCGCCAGGTCGACCCGCGGCTGCTCGTAGCGCTGCTTGGCGAAACGCACCGGACGCTCGCCCCACAGGCACCGCCCCGGCTCGATCAGGCCGCTGGTGATCAGGGGCGGGCCGTCGACGTCGTCGCCCACCGCGCCGACCAGCCCGTAGTACTGGTCGCGGAAGTCGACCGCGAACGTCGCGATCGCGCCCAGCGTGTCACCGTCGGTCGCTGGTAGGTGCTCGACGTCGTCCAGGAGCAACGCACCCCAAGCGCCGTCGGCGAGCACCCCGGCCGGGGCCGGGGGCGCAGGCTCGAAGCCGTCACCCGAGGTGCGGGTGATCGTGTCGACCGCTCGACCCGTCTCCACCACCAGCGCACACGTGCGCACCGCTGCGTCGAACATCGCGTCGTTCGACCACCAGGCGTGCACCACGGCCCCGCGCACCAACACGTCGGCCCGGATGGGCGCCGCGTCGCGAGTCGACAACACCGACTGGGGCAGCACGAACCCGACCCGCCCGCCGTCGGGGCGGGCGAGCTGCACGGCCATCGCGAGGAACTCGGCCGCAGCGTCGGCGTACGGCCCGCCCCCGTAGCGGGAACGCCCGCCGCGTGTGGTCACAGCCGCCATCTGGTTGAGGAACGGCGGGTTGCCGATCACGACGTCGAAGCGGTCGCCTCGCCAGTCGCGCTCGAGGGCGTCGGCCCGCACGATCTCGGCCTCGGGGACCGATCGACGCGCGGCGGCGACCGCGTCGGGGTCGACGTCGACCCCGACGAGCCGCACGGCTCGACCCCGGCGCGCGGCGTGGACCGCGACCGAGCGGAGGAACCGTCCGTCGCCGCACGCCGGGTCGAGCACCACGAGCGGCTCGGTCGAAGCCGCGAGCAACGAGTCGGGCAGCGTGATCTCCACCACGTGCTCGAGCAACGGCTCGGGCGTGTACCAGGCTCCCAACTGCTTGCGCCGCCCCGCGGCTCCGGAAGATCCGGCGGAGGGCTCGCGCGGCGGCATGCACGCAGCGTAGGAGGGCGGCCTCGTCGATCGAGCACGGCGCATCGTGCCCGCCGCGGATCGTAACGCCCGGAAGGTCCATGGCTAAGGTCGCTGGCCGTGACCGAGGCAGACGGCCGGTATCTCACGTTCTCGCGTGACGAGTGGGCGGATCTCCGCGCGGCGACGCCGCTCACCCTGCGCGAGGCCGACCTCCAGGAGCTGCGCGGCCTCACCGATCGCATCGACCTCGACGAGGTGGCGGCGATCTACCTCCCGCTCACCCGTCTGCTCAACCTGTATGTCGCGGCGACACAGAACCTGCACAAGGTGTCCGCTGCGTTCCTCGGCACCCTCGCCCCGAAGGTGCCGTACGTCATCGGCGTCGCCGGCAGCGTGGCGGTCGGCAAGAGCACCTTCGCCCGCATCCTGCAGGCGCTGCTCGCCCGCTGGCCCGACCACCCGCAGGTGGGCCTCGTCACCACCGACGGATTCCTGCACCCCAACGCCGTCCTCGCCGAGCGCGGCATCATGAACCGCAAGGGCTTCCCCGAGAGCTACGACACGCGTCGGCTCATCGAATTCCTCCGCGAGCTCAAGAGCGGCGCATCGCAGGCGAGCGCACCTGTCTACAGCCATGTCGTCTACGACATCGTCGAGGGCGACGAGGTGGTCGTGAACCGCCCCGACATCCTCATCCTCGAGGGTCTCAACGTGCTGCAGGTCGGCGGTGCCGACGAGTTCGTGAGCGACTACTTCGACTTCAGCATCTACATCGACGCCGACGAGAGCCACATCGAGGAGTGGTACGTCCAGCGGTTCCTGAAGCTCTGCGAGACCGTGTTCCAGGACCCCAACAGCTTCTTCCAGAACTACGCGCACCTCAGCCACGACGAGGCGGTCGCCACCGCACGCGGCATCTGGCGCGAGATCAACGGCAAGAACCTCCGCGAGAACATCGCCCCCACGAAGACCCGCGCGAGCCTGTTGCTGCGCAAGGGCCTCGACCACCGCGTCACCGACGTCTCGCTCCGCCGCCTCTGACCCCGGTCGTGGTCCTCTGGGTCGGCTTCCCCGTCGGCTGCACCGCGGCCAGCCCGTCGAGCACCCGCTCGAGCCCGTAGTCGAACTGCGCGTCGCTCACGAACTCCGCTGCCCGCGGTCGGACGGCGATCGTGTGCGGGAAGCGCTCGGGGTCGAGTTGTTCCACGGGGAAGTCCAGCCCGGGGGCATCGGCACCGTCGGCGCTGAATCCCTGACGTCGCCGCGGCACCTCGAGGGCCACGAACCCGATCGTGTACGTGAGGACCGCCTTCGGTCCGCGGTCGGCGTGCTCGACCGAGAAACCGGCATCGAGCATCACCGCCAGGCCGTACTCGCCGATCGCGAGCCCGCTGCTGCCGAGCGAGGGTCGCGTGACGAGCGGTGCGACGAGGCCCGGGTGGGCCAGCATCGTGCGGCGGACCGAGTGGCCGAGCTCGCGCAGACCGGAGCGCCAGCCCAGGCGTGACGAGGGCAGCTGCACCTCCGACACCGCCAGGTCGAGCACGCCGTCGATCAGCTCGTCCTTGTTGGCGACGTGTCGGTAGAGCGCCATCGGCACCACCCCGAGCCGGTCGGCCAGCCGTCGCATCGTGAGCGCCTCGTCGCCCTCCTCGTCGAGCAGGGCGATCGCCTCGACGAGGACCGCCTGCTTGGTGAGCCGGGGGGCCGGTACAGGGTTCCTCGCCACGACGGGGAGCGTAGCCACCGTGCCGGAATCCACCCCGGTGCCGCGCCGCCCGCCGCCCGTTGCGATCGCCCGGCCCGATCTCATGTGCTCGACGTCACTTGACATGTGTACAGCGTACACAGTTTGATGTGTACAACGTACACATCTTGGAGGAACGAACATGACCGCACGATTCGACACCCGCCGCTGGGCCCGATGGGCTGGGAGCTTCATCGGCTTCCCGCTCGCCGGGCTGGCCGCCAAGGCGGTGGCCGGCCCCATCGACAGCACCACCGCCGCCCTCCTGGGTGGCGCCGCAGCCGGCGCGACGCTCGGCGCCGTGCAGTCGTTCGCCCTCCGAGCCGACGCCCGCACCCGCGGCCGTTGGATCGCCGCCACCGCCGCCGGCATGGCGACTGGGCTCGCGTTCGGCGCAACCGCCGTCGACTTCGCGTTCGACGCCACCAGCCTCGTCACCATGGGCGCCGTCACCGGCGCGGCGATCGGAGCCGCCCAGGCGGCCGTGCTGCCGGCATCGCCCGCCCGCCGCGGCGTGTGGGCCGCCACCTCGACCGCGGTCTGGGCGCTCGGCTGGCTCATCACCTCGCAGGTGATCGTCGATGCCGATGCTCGGTGGGCCAACTTCGGCGCCAGCGGCGCGCTCGTCGCGACGATGATCGGTGGCCTCGTCCTCGCCGCGGACTCGCACCCCGCGGCGGCACCGGATGATCGCCATGCCGCGGCCGAGGGGCGGCCGTCCGTTCACGCGGTCACCGGGAGGTGACGGTCTCGTCGGCTTCCCGGTGGGTCAGTCGAGGCCGAGCAGCGCCGGCAGGTCGGCCAGCGACGACAGCTCGGTGAACAGCTCGTCGTGGTCGACGTGCTCGAGCTCCCACAACAGGTGGTACGGCACGTGCACGGCATGCCCGCCGAGGGCCATGACCGGCAGGATGTCGCTGCGCACGCTGTTGCCCACCATCAGGAACCGGTCGGGCGCCACGCCGAACCGCTGGAGCAGCTTGGCGTAGGTCTCGGCGTCCTTCTCGAGCACCACCTCGAGATGTTCGAAGTGGTGCGCCAGCCCGCTGGTCGTGATCTTGTGGGTCTGGTGCACCAGGTCGCCCTTGGTGATCAGCACGATCCGGTAGTGGGCGCCCACCTTCGCCAGCACCTCGGGCACGTGGGGCAGCAGGTGCACCGGCTCCTCGAGCTGGGTGCGGGCCATCTCGACCAGCTCGGCGATCACCCCGGTGGGCACGGCGCCGCCGCTGATCGTGATGGCCGCCTCGACCATCGAGATCGCGAAGGCCTTCACGCCGTAGCCGAACGTGTGCAGGTTCTTGCGCTCGACGGCCGTGAGGGCGGCCTTCACGTCGATGCCCTCGGACACGAACGGCGCCACCAGCTCCACGAAGCGGAGTTCGTTGGCGCGGAAGCCGTCCTCGCTCTGCCAGAGGGTGTCGTCGGCGTCGAAGCCGATCACGTCGTAGGGAGGAATGTCGGTGCGGGGAGTGTCAGGGTGGGAGGTGGCGCTCATGAAGGTGTCCATGTTGGCTGATGCATCGGCATCTCAGTCGGCGCGATTGACGTCTTCCACCGCATCGAGTTCGGATTCGGTGAGCCCCGCGGCCAACAGGATCCGACGCACGATGGCGGACTTGCCCTCCACGTACTCGTCGATCCGGTCGACCGTGAGCTGCTCGGCCAGGGCACGCTTCACGGCCGCGTACTCGTCGCGCAGGCCGGCATCTCGGCGCAACACCTCGCGCAGGCCGACGTGGTTTCGCAGCGACAGGCACCCGTCGACCACCACGTAGGTGTTGCGCATCGGGCCGTCCGGGGCCCGGAACGCATGCCGGCCCGGTACGCCCATCTCGCCGCGGGGTTCGTACCCCACCCGGGTCAACGCTTCGGTCGCTGCCATCACGTCGTCGGCGCCGACCACGATGTCGATGTCGATCACCGGCTTGGCCCACAGGCCCGGCACGGACGTGCTGCCGACGTGCTCGATCGAGACCACCGGTACCCCGTCGAGCGCCGACCACAACCCGCGGGCCACCTCGTCAAACCATCGAGGCCATGCCGGGTCGTACGCGACCACCTTGATCCGCCCCTCGATCCGCGCCGGTGCCGGCTGGTCCGGTGCCGGCTGGTCCGGTGCCGGCTCGGCCGCCGCGGTCACGACCGATGGAGGGCGTTCAGGTAGTTGTAGACCGTGATCCGGCTGACACCCATCGCGTCGGCCACGTCCTCCACGGCACGGCGCAAGGTGAACGCACCTCGTTCGTCGAGGAGCCGGATGGCGCGCTGCTTCTCCTCACGGCTGAGCTGCGGCAGCCGGGTGCCGAACTCGCGCTCGACCCCCTCGATCAACCGGTCGAGTGCGCCGTGCAACGGTGCCATCCGCACCGCGGCGACCTCGACGCCCTCCCACTTGAGTGGCAGGTCGCCGGGCTCACGTGCGTCGAGCGGCACGATCTGCGCGCCGAGCGCCTCGATGATCGGCTTCACCGCGAGCACGAGCGGATGACGGGGCAGCCGGGTCACGGCGACGCCGTCCCTTCGGCCCATTCGTCGACACCGGCCGGTGGCGCGTCCGGTGCCTCGGAGGGTTCGCTGCCGCGATCGGCGGTCAACGACACATGGGTCGCGCCGTTGGCGAAGGCCGCGGCGATGATCGCCTGGGCGAACTCGCCCGCCCGTGCGACCGGGACCACGCAGGTGGTGCCGAACGGACCGAACTCGACCGACGCCCCGAGCGCCTCGGCCGCCTCGACGGCGAGCAGCACGTGAGGGCCCGGGTGCCCCTCGACGAAGGGTTCGATCGTGAACTCCAGGGTCAACACGGGCCTCATGGTACCGGCCCCCCGCACCCCGGTGCCCGGGCGGGTCGGGCCGGGTGGTGTGGACGAGCGGGATGCCGGCGGCCGACGGGCCGGCGCCTGGAGGCGGTGCGCCGGCACGATCCTCACCGGGCGCCCGTCACCTGCCCATCACTCGCTGGAGTTCGGTGGAGCGCTGCACGCAGTCGCGCCCGGCGGCGTCGAAGGCCTCCCCGAGCCGGGCGAGAGCCGTGCGGAACGTGCCGCTCCACTCCTGCTCGAACCGGTCGCGGGCCGGTCCGACCCACGTCGTACCGCCCAGGGCCGACGTGACCGTGCTGGTGATGGCCTCGATGCTGTCGATCTGCCGCTGCAGCTGGCGCCCGAGGGCGGCGAGCTGCTCGGGGTTCGCACCGAACATGGACATGACTGCTCCCATCTGCGAGGGCGGACCACCGCCTCGTCGACCACCACAGATGGGCAGTGGGGCAGCCGCTCCGGAAAACGTCCGGCAGGCGACCCTCGGATCAGTGGCGATCGTCGATGAGTGGCAGGAGCAGCGCGATCGAGTCGGGGACGAACCGCTCGATACGGCGGAGCTCGTCGAGCTCGGCCCAGGTCACCCAGCGCACCTCCGCGATCTCCCCGTCGGTGAACCGGAACGGGCCGTCGTGCACGACCCGGAAGCCGCGGCCGATGAGCGCCACCGAGTCGTCCCGGAACCGGCCCTCGCCCAACGACTCGAAATCGGTCGGCTCGACGCCCAGCTCCTCGGCCACCTCGCGACGCGCCGCGTCGAGGTAGTCCTCGCCCGCCGACACCACCCCACCCGCGGCGATGTCCCACAGGCCGGGCCAGACGTCCTTCGCGTCCGACCGTCGGTGCACGAGCAGCCGACCGTCGGTGGAGAACACGGCGACGGCGACCGCCCGGTGCTGCAGCCGGTCGCGACGCATCTCGGCCCGCGTCACGGTGCGCACCACCACGTCGTCGTCGTCGACGACGTCCACCATCTCCACCGCCGGCATCTCCACCGCCGGCATCTCCACCGGCTCGCGTCCGGTCACCTCGTCCATGGCTCCTGCTTTAGCATCACGACATGACGACCGACACGCTCCGCGAGGAAGCCCGCGACCTGCTCGACGACATGACGCAGCTGCGACGGCGGCTCCACCGGTGGCCCGAGGTCGGCAACCACCTGCCGCTCACCCGCGAGGCGGTGCTCGAAGCGATCGAGGGGCTGCCCCTCGATCTCACGCTGCACGAGACCACCAGCGGCATCGCGGCGGTCCTCAACGGCGGCAGGCCCGGTCCCACCGTGCTCCTCCGCGGCGACATGGACGCCCTCCCGATGCCCGAGGACACCGGCCTCGACTTCGCGTCCAGCGTCGACAACGTCATGCACGCCTGCGGCCACGACACGCACGTATCGATGCTGGTCGGCGCGGCGCGGCTGCTGTCGGCCCGCGCCGCCGACATCCCGGGCCGCGTGCTGTTCATGTTCCAACCCGGCGAAGAAGGCCACCACGGCGCCCGCTACATGCTCGACGAGGGACTGCTCGACGTGGGCGCGCACCCGATCGACGGCAGCCCGTCGCCGGTCACCGGTGCGTTCGCGATGCACATCACGTCGTCGAGCCCGGTCGGCTACGTCGCCACACGGCCCGGTCCGTGCATGGCCTCGAGCGACACGTTCACCGTGAAGGTCACCGGTCGCGGCGGCCACGCCAGCGAGCCGCACCGCACGCTCGACCCGATCCCCGTCGCCTGCGAGATCGTGCAGGCGCTGCAGATGATGGTCACCCGGCGCATCGACGTGTTCGACCCCACGATCGTCACCGTCTCGAAGATCACCGCCGGCACCACGTCGAACGTGATCCCCGAGACCGCCGAGATCCTCGGCACGATCCGCGCCGTCAGCGAGCGCACACGAGCGAAGGTGCACGACGGCATCCGCCGCGTGGCCGAGGGCATCGGCGCGGCCCACGAGGTGGGCATCGAGGTGCAGGTCAACCTCGGCTACCCGGTCACGGTGAACGGCGCGTCGTTCACCGACTTCAGCATGGGCGTCGCCCGCGACATCATCGGCGCCGACAAGGTCGTGAAGCTTCCCAACCCGGTCATGGGGGCAGAGGACTTCAGCTACGTCATCGAACAGGTGCCGGGCACGATGATGTTCCTCGGCGCCACGCCGCTCGACCGCAGCCTCGCGACCGCCGCGCCGAACCACTCGAACCGGGTGTTCTTCGACGAACAGGCGATGGTCGACGGCACCGCGATCTACGCGGCCGTCGCCCTCCGCCACCTCGGCGTCGCCTGACGGCCGCCTCCACCTCGTTCTGGGCGCGACTCTTCCCGCGGAGCGAGGATTCGCGACCAGAACGTGCAGCGGGTCAGGAGAGGCGGAGGGTCACGAGTTCGAACGGGCGCAGCGTGATCGCAACGAAGCCGTCGGCGACGTCGAGACCCGACTGCACCTCCTCGAGCGCGTTGCACCGCGATGCGGCGCGCACCGGACGGTCCGTGCGCACCGACACCTGGCGACGATCGCCGCACGCCTCGTACAGCCGCACGATGAGATCGCCGCTGCCGTCGTCGGCCCGCTTCACCGCACTGAGCTGCACGCCGGGCTCATCGATGTCCACCAGCGGCCCTCGCCAGCCGTCGCTCGCGCCGCGGACGAACCGCATCGGCATGTTCAACAGCTCGGCCTCGTGCAGCACGTCGTGCAGTCCGGCACCGTGGGGCAGGATCGAGATCGTCACCCGGTGTCGACCCTGGTCGGCCTCGGGATCGGGGTAGCGCGCCGCGCGGAGCAGCGACACCCGCACCCCGCCGTCGAACAGGCCGTGGCCGTAGCGACCGTCGTTCAGCACTGCCACCCCGAACCGGGGCTCGGCGAGATCGACGAACCGGTGTGCACACACCTCGAACTTGGCCGCGTCCCACGGGCTGCTCGGATGCGTCGGACGGCGCACATGGCCGAACTGGATGTCGCACACGGCGTCGCTCGCGCGCACGTCGAGCGGCACCATCAGCGACAGCAGCTGCTCGCTCTCGTGCCAGTCGATGTCGAACTCGAGGTCGAGCCGAGCGCTCTCTGCGCGCAGCGTGTAGACGACCGACATCGTCGAGCGCGCACCGACCGGCCGCGTCACCTGCACCCGTGCCCGCAGCGGCGACCGCTCGAGCCACGTGATCTCGGCGTCGCCGTCGAGCGGAGCGCCCAATCCGGTCGTCCACGACTCGACGTCCCACGCGTCGTACTCCACCGGATGATCCGGCGCGAGTTCGACCGCGACCGACCGGCGCGACGGCAGGAGCTCACGACCGTGCTCGACCGAGATGATCGACGTGATCGTGCCTTCGAGATCCCACGCCACGGCGAGATGACCGTTCGCCATCGACCGCTCCGTCGTGACCACCCGGTCGTCGCCCATCAGATCGGGTTCGAGCGAGCAGACGCCACCACCCGGCACGTGGACCATCACCGGCGAGCCATCGGGCGCCGACACCACCTCGGCGCGATCGTGCGTCGCCGCACTGGCGACGAGCCACTCCTCGCCGTCACCGACGAGCCGGCCGAACGCCTGCGCGATCAGCTCCTCCAGGCGGGCCGCGACGCGGGCGTGCTCGCGCTCGGCGTCGTCGTGCACCCACGCGATCGACGAGCCCGGGATGATGTCGTGGAACTGCTGCAGCAGCACGTCGTTCCACAGCACGCGCAGCTCCTCGACCACCTCGCGCGGCACCGCACCGCCGGCCGCCCACCACAGCTCGGCCTCGCGCAACAGGCGCTCGCACCTGCGGTTGCCCATCTTGGTCTCGATCTGGCTGGTGAGCGTGCCGCGGTGCATCTCGAAGTAGAGCTCACCGCTCCACACGGGCGCTTCCGCGCCGGCCGCCAACTCGCCCTCGATCCGATCGAAGAACTCGTCGCTCGTCCCGAGCTGCAAACGGGGTGTGCCGTCGAGATCGCGCATGCGCAGCGCCCGCTCCACCATCTCGCGGGTCGGGCCGCCACCACCGTTGCCGTGCCCGTAGGGCATCAGCGCCCAGTCGCTCCACCCGTGTTCACGGAAGTTGCGCTGGCTGAACGCCATCTCCTCACCGGTCACCTCCGCGTTGTAGGTGTCGACCGGCGGGAAGTGGGTGAGCACTCGGGTGCCGTCGATCCCCTCCCACCAGAACGTGTTGTGGGGGAAGCGGTTCTGCTTGTTCCAGCTGAGCTTCTGCGTGACGAACCGATCGCAGCCGGCTGCCGCGTACACCTGCGGCATCGAGGCCGGATAGCCGAACACGTCGGGGATCCACACCTCGTTGCAGCGGATGCCGAAGCGGCTCTCGAAGTAACGCTGGCCGTGCACGAGCTGACGCACGAGGCTCTCGCCGCTCGGTAGGTTCATGTCGGCCTCCACCCACATGCCGCCCACCGGCACGAACTGCCCGCTGCGCACCTTCTCGGCGATGCGGGCGAACAGCGTCGGGTACCGCTCCTCCATCCAGGCGTACTGCACGGCCTGGCTGCACACGAATCGGTAGTCGGGGTGGTCGTCCATCAGGCGGACGGCCGAGGCGAACGTGCGCGCACACTTGCGCACCGTCTCGCGGATCGGCCACAGCCACGCCGAGTCGATGTGTGCATGCCCCACGCCGATCACTCGCATCGAGCTCGCCCGTGCGGGGAGATCGAGCGCGGGCCGCAACGCTGTACGCGCCCGATGCGCCGTGCCGGACACATCGCTCATGTCGATCACGTCGAACGCGTGCTCGAGCTGACGAAGCATGCGCTGACGGCGCGGGTCGTCGAGCGCGAGGCCCTTCATCACCCCCACGAGCACCTCGATGTCGAGACACAGGTGGTACACGTCGTCGTCTCGGACCGCGAGGTCGGCCATCGTCACCCGGTAGAGCGGCGACTCGCCAGCCGTGTCGAGCGACCCGAGCGCCGACGGGCGGAACGACGGTGGCATCGACGGGTTCGCCGCGGCCTCCACGAGGAACGACAGCGGCCCGGCGGCCGCCTGCGGCAGCGGCACACCGGTGCGCCGGGGGTGCACGCCCTGCAACGGCTCGCCGTCGAACCACACCAGGCCCTCGGCCTGGAAGCCGGGGCCCTTCATCCCCCAGCCGAGGTCGAGCACGGCCTCGAGCCGATCGCCGACCCAGGCCTCGGGCACCTCACCGCTGCACCGGAACCAGGTCGTGCCCCATGGCCGGCCCCACGCCTCGCCGCGCAAGAAGGGGCGGTACTCCTGGCCGACCGCCTGCTCGAACGGCACCGGCTCGCCGGGAACGTCCCATGCCTCGATGGTCAGCGGCGACCGATGCCGGTACAGGTGTGGCAGCACCCGCTGCCAGAGCTCGCGCTCGATCCGCTTCTCCACCAACACCCGGTCGTCGTGCACGGACCGAGACTACGACGCCCTCCCGGGGTGAACCGGGCGAGCGCCCGATGGGCGACGAGTGCGCCACTGGCACTCATCGCCCATCGGACGTCGTACCTCAGGCGGTGGGACCCGCCCAGAGCTCGTCGAACAGGCCGAGCACCGGGGCGTTCGTCGCTGAACCCGACAGGTAGGTGACCATGCCCACGCCGCCACCGCTCTGCAGCGCCGCCGACGAGTCGGTGGTCGTGAGCTGCCAACCGGCCGGCTCGGTCGTGCCGACCTTCCACACCTTGAGGCGCAGCGTGGTCGGGCTGGTGCCCGTCGCCTGGAAGCGCACGTTCACCATGTCGTTCGCGCCGACCGTCAGGCCCGGCACCACGAGGTTGGCGAGGTTCGTCTCGCCACCCTGGTTCCGGGTGATGAAGATCTGCACGCCGCCGCCCGCCATGAAGCGAACACGGCCGCGGTAGTCGGCCGTGCCGACCCGCCGAGCCACGACCGAGCTGTAGACGCCTCCGCCGGTGGCGACCTTGTCGAGGCCCACCGTGGCCCGCACCTCGGTGTCGGTCGACGTGCCCGGAAGGAACGCTGACACACCCGATCCGGCGGTGTTCATCCGCAGGCGACCCTGGCCAGCCGCCACCGAGAAGTTCGTCGCCGAACCCGACAACGTCCAGGCGCCACCGAGATCGGCGGTACCGAGCCCGTTGGTGACCGTGCGCCCGAAGGCATCCGCAGCGAACGGCTGCGGGCCGACCGGGATGTCGGGCACCACCACCGACTGGCTGCTGCTGCCCGTCGCTCCCTGGTCGTCGGTGACCGTGAGCACGATGGTGTAGGTACCCGCCGCCGCATAGGTGCGGCTCGCCGTCACGCCCGAGCCCGTGCCGCCGTCGCCGAAGTCCCAGGCGTACGACACGATCGTGCCGTCGTCGGTGCTGGCCGATCCGTTCACCGCCACCGCGAGCGGCGACGTCGTCGCGGTGAAGGACGCCGTCGGCGCACCGTTCACCGGGATGTCGGGCACGACCACCTGCTGCGACGTGGTGCCGATGGCACCGTCATCGTCGGTGACCGTGAGCGTGACGGTGTACGTGCCCGCCGCGGCGTAGGTGTTGGAGGCCGTGGCCCCGGTGCCGACGTTGCCGTCGCCGAACTCCCAGGCGTACGACACGATCGTGCCGTCGGCATCGGTGGACGCCGACCCGTTCACCGCGACCGCCAACGGCGACGTGGTAGCCGTGAACGATGCCGTGGGCGCCTGGTTCTGCGGCACGTCGGGCACGACCACCTGCTGCGACGTGGTGCCGATGGCACCGTCATCGTCGGTGACCGTGAGCGTGACGGTGTACGTGCCGGCGGTGGCGTAGGTACCGGTCGCCGTGACGCCGGTGCCCAGCGTGCCGTTGCCGAAGTCCCAGGCGTAGGAGACGACCGTGCCGTCGGCATCGGTGGACGCCGACCCGTTCACCGCGACCGACAGCGGCGACGTGGTGGCCGTGAACGATGCCGTGGGCGCCTGGTTCGGCGTGGTGCCGGTGGAGCCGACGGCGTAGTTCTGCGCGACCTCGGCAGCGCTGAGCGCACGGGGGTAGACCGCGGCCTCGTCGATCGTGCCGTTGAAGTAGTCGCTGGCCGGACGGTTGGCCCACCCGTTGAGGTTGTCGCCGCCGACCCGCCAGACGCCCTGGTAGTTGGCGGCCATGCGCACACCGGTGAGCTGGCCGACCTGCTGGCCGTCGACGTACAGCGTCATCACCCCGTCGCCGAGCGTGCCGACGACGTGGTGCCAGGCGTTGTCGACCAGCGAGTTCGGCGACGTCACGATGCGGGTGCCGCCCACCGGGGCGACGCCGAAGCGCACCCGGCCGTCGTTGCCGATGTAGAGGTGACGGTCGTAGGACGTGGAGTTGCCCGTCGTGCGGTTGCCGAAGCCGATGATCTTGCCGCCCGAGTTGCTGTTGGTGCGGACCCACGCCTCGACCGTGAAGGTGTGGCGGCCGAGCCGGCTGGTCGCCGTGGCTGCGTACTGGGTGCTGTTGCCGTTGAAGCGGATGGCCGTGTCGGCGTCACCGGGCACTGCGCCCGTCTGGCTCCGGGTGACCGAACCGTTCACCGTGAGGTTGTCGTACGACGCCGAGTTGACCGCCGCACCAGCGGACTCGCCGAGACGCCAGTAGTTCAACGGCCGATCGTTGAGCACGGCCGGTGCGTACGCCGAGGAGGTGCCGCCGCCGACGGTGACCGTCACCCAGTCCGACGGTGCCTCGTTGCCGAAGGCGTCGATGGCCTTCACCCGGTAGCGGACCGTCGACCCGGGTGTGAGGCCGGTGTCGGTGAAGCCGTACTGCTCCATCTCGTACCACTTCGACCGACCGTTGCCGGTGTAGACGCGGTTGCCGTCGGTGTCACGGAACACCTGATACGTGAAGTACTCGTTGTCACGGTCCCAGTTGCCGCTCCACGTGAGGCGCACCTCGCCCGGATTGACCGAGACGGCGCGTGGCACCCAGTTCGACAGGAACAGGCGAGGGATCTGCTTGTTGGGGGCGATGCTCGACACGGCGAAACGGACGAGGCCCTGCTGCGGTGTGTCGTTCACGTTGCGGAACTCGCCGCCCATCACGATGTACTGCGAGTTGCCTGCCACGTTCCACGGACCCTGGCTCTGGCCGGTGAAGGTGCCCGCGTCGAGCGAGGGGAAGAAGTTGAGCATGCTCGGGGCCGGGTTGCCCTCGAAGTTGAAGTAGCCGTACGGGTCACGAGCGAGCGTGCCGGTGGCCGTG
This sequence comes from Actinomycetota bacterium, assembly GCA_963169665.1. Classification (GTDB taxonomy): domain Bacteria; phylum Actinomycetota; class Acidimicrobiia; order Acidimicrobiales; family Ilumatobacteraceae; genus VFMC01. The sequence continues at coordinate 66,297 of CAUJET010000016.1, forward strand.
CGGCTGAACGCGAGGCCTCGGTTGAACGCCCACGGGTCGGTGCGCTGGAAGCCACCCGCAGCGAGGCCGCCGCACTCGTGAGCGTGACCGACGTTGTAGACGGCGTCGCCCTGGACGAACACCGAATGGGTGTCGCCGTGGCAATCGGCGAGCCAGTTGATGGTGCCGCCGTCCCACGAGGCCGAGAACGTGCCCTCGAAGTTGCCGGTGCCACCGAACCAGTACCCCGAGCCGAAGAGATCGTTGCCGTTGGTGTGCAAGGAGGTGATGCCCGCCGTGTTGCCACCGTTGCGCACCGTCGCGTTGATGGCCATGGGCAGGGAGACGCCCGAGACGGCGTCGAGCATGCCGAGCCCGAAGCCGGGGTTGTTACCGCCGTTGAGCGTGGTGAACTGTCCGCCGACCGCGACCTTGGTGCCGTCGGGCGAGATCGCCATGGCCTTGACGAGACCACCGGTGGCCTGCGGGGCCCAGTCGAGCAGTGCGCCGTTCGCAGCGTTGAACGCCGCGAGCTGGCCGCGGGCCGCGCTGCCGACTGCGTTGAAGTTGCCGCCGACGTACACGGGCGACCCGCTCGGGTGCACGGCGATCGCGTGGACGTGGTAGGCCACCGACGGGAAGAACGGCACGAGGTTGCCGGTCGCGACGTCGAATGCGGCGATGCGCGAGCGCGACACGCCGTTGACCGACGTGAAGTCGCCACCCACGTAGAGCCGGGTGCCGTCGGGCGAGGCGACGACCGAGCGGACCTGGGCGTTGAACGACGGGGCGAACGTGGTGATCAGCTCACCGGTCGTGAGGTTGTAGGCGAGGAAGTTGCTGCGGGCTGTCTGATTGACCCCTGCGGCAGCGCCGGCCGGCCGGGCGTTCGTGAATCGGCCACCGACGTAGACGGTGTTGCCGACCACGGCCTGCGACCAGGCGACGCCGTCGATCTGCACGGTGGGCAGCGCATCGGCCGACACGGTGACGGGTGTGGTGGGATCGGCTGGGTTGGCCGGTGCCGTGTCGGCGTGGCCCGTGAGCGACACCGCGGCGACGATGGAAGCCGAGACGACGAGCCCGGCGAGGGAGGAGACGACACCGACCGTGCGCATCCGGCGACGCGGGGTCGACTGCAGGTGAACGCCGCTCGAGGTGTACGTCGTCGGTGGAACCGTGTGTGCTGCCATCACTCCGCCCTGGGTGAGAGAACTGCCGATCCAGTTCCCCGCAGGACTGCGGGGACCGGTGTCGGCGACGGTCTGTTGCCCGCCGTCGCCGGGAGCAATTCTCTCAGTCCAGCAGGCACGATGCACCCCCTGCATGGGTCACATGGGCCGTTCGGCCCATGGATCGGACATAGCTTGCGACGCTGCGCGGTCAGGTGACCGGCCCGGGTGGCCGAACGGCCGCGCCGAACACCATCTCCATCACCGGGCCGATGTCGGGACCGCGACGCACCGAGTGCCCGCCGTCGACCCCGATGCACTGACCCGTGATCCAGCTGCTCTCCGGACCGAGCAGGAATCGCACCAACGCGGCGACGTCGTCGTCCGTGCCCGTGCGAGCCAGCGGCATCTGAGCGAGGTAGTCGTCGCGGATCACGTCGGTGGTGGTGAGCGTGATCGTCGCATCGGTGGGCACCAGCCCGGGCCGCACCGCGTTCGCGCGCACGCCGCTCGCGCCGAGTTCGTCGGCAACCTGCTTCACGAGCATCTCGAGACCGGCCTTGCTCACGCAGTACGCGCTCATGAACCGATGGGTGAGCGGCGCAGCGATCGACGACACCGCCACGATCGATCCGCCGCCGTTGGCCGCGAGATGCGGCACCGCGTGCTTCATCGTCAGGAACGCACCCGTGAGGTTGGTGCCGAGCACGCTGTTCCAGTCGTCGAGCGTGGTGAGGTGGAACGGCGACGCGCTGCCGAAGCCGGCGTTGGCGACGCACATCGTGAACGTGCCCACGCCAGCCGCGACCGAACAGGCCTCGGCCACCGCAGCCTCGTCGGTGACGTCGCACCGGACCGTGTGCACCTCCGCGTCGGGCAGCTCGGTCAGGATCGACGCGACCCCGGCGGCGAGCCGCTCCTCCGAACGGCCCGCGAGCACCACCGCCGCACCGTCGCGGGCGAGGTGCCGTGCGCAGCCGAGCCCGATGCCGCTGCCGCCACCGGTGATCAGGGCGCTGTGTCCGGCGAGCTGGGTCGAGGTCATGTCGGTCCTCCGAAGGGGGTCAGGGCGAGCGAGATCCGGGACAGGGTCACTTGATGGCAAGGGCGTTCGGCGGGCTCGCCACACCCGAGGGCAGGTTGAGCGGCGCCGAGGTGAAGAAGCACTCGTAGCGGCCGTCGGCCGCACAGTCGACACCGAGCGCCTCCAGGGTCCACATCTCACCGAGCGGCAGACCGAGCATCGGCAGCAACAACGTGTGGGTGAAGATCTCGTGGAGACGACGGCGGTCGGCGCGCACCTCGGCCTCGTGCTCGGGTGTGCTCATCACTCCAGGTGGCCACACCTCCACCGCCGGGTTGTCACACCCGATCGCGGCGATGTGCAGGTTCCACAGCACCTCGGCCAGGTGCTCGCCGCTGCGCAACCCCGGCGACACCAGGTGCTCGGTCTGCGCCATCCGCGCCCGCACCTCCGGCGGCTGCTGCTCGTACCAGCCCACCCATCCGGTGCGCAGCAGCAACACATCGCCCTCCTGCAACTCGGTGCCCTGGTCGGCGAGGCACTCCCCGATCTCGTCGGGTTCGATCGGGTCGGGCCGGTCGTACTGCAGCGGCCGCCCAACGCGCTCGCGCCACCGGCCCACGTCGGCGAGCACGGCCCGGCCGACGATGCCCCGCTGGGCCCAATGATGGATGCCGTGCTCCTCGTCGGGCACGGCGCCGTAGTGGCCGGTCCCCGGTTCGTCGGCGACGGCCGCGTGGTTGCGAATGTGGCGGAAGCCGTCCCACTGCGACGACGACTGGGTGTTCCACCCGTGCAGCACGTCGTCGTGGCTCGTGCTCGACGCCCCACCGGTGACCTCGTGCTCGAACGGCTGGCGGTCGAACAGCGGCGGATCGGGCAGGCGCATGCCCCAGTTCAGGGCGAACACCGCACCGCGCTGCACGAGTCGAGCGGCGGCCACGACCCGCTCAGGCGTCAGCAGGTTGAGACAACCGAACACGTCGGTGCCGTCCTCGCCCCACTGGCCCCAACTCGCCGGCAGCCCCGCGCGGCGAGGCAGATCGCGGTAGGCGGGCAGTCCGTCGGGCATGGCGCTCATCGCGCCGACCGTAACCCTCGGCGATCGTCCGACACGCCACGGACCCGGCGTCACGACGGGTCAGGCCACGTCAGGGCGCGACCGACGTCGCCACGGATGTCGGCTCGGGAGCCACCGTCGGCGTCGGGACGGCAGGCACGGCGGGCACCACCGTCTGGACGGTCCCGCCGGGCGGCACCGAACCCTCGGTCGCGTCCGCCGTCGCGCAGGTCACGCGCACCACCTGCTGTTCGTCGAGGCTGAACACGGTGGTCGCGTCCGCACCGAACCGGTCGATCAGATCGGTGAGGCCCGCGGTGTCCTCCTCGCAGTCCCGCTCCACGATCTCGGCCCGGTCGACGATCCACCCGTTGGTCAGCTGCAACCGGTTGCCCTCGCGCAGACCCGACGGACCGGGGAGCTCCACCAGGTTGCGCGGCGACAACGGCACGATCGAGAACCACAGCACCGCCTCGCCGAGCAGGTCGGCCGCGACCGCACACCGGGCGAGCTCGCTCAGCTCGGCACACCGGTTCTCACCCGGGGTGCCGGCCATCACGTTCATGTAGCGGAAACCGTCGACGCGGATCTGGAGGTTGCCGGTGGTGCGACCGTCGACGATCGAGAACCCGCTGTCGGCCTGGGCGAGGAACACCATGCCGATGAGGTCGATCTCGCGTTCCTCCGGCAGCGCCGGGATCCCGACGTCGGGCAGCAGGTCGTCGGCAGCCCCGTCGTCGCGCGTGATCGCGAGCAGGGCGGCGGTGAGGCCGACGAGGGCGAGCAGCGACAACCAGAACCCGAGGGTGAAGAACTGCCGCATCGCCGCAGGAGGCTAGGCGGCGCGCACCGCCGACCCCGGTCAGCCCCGATCGCGCATGACCGCGGCTGCGGCACGGGTGGCGGCCTCGCCGATCTGGTCGAGCACGTCGTCGGTGTGGGCCAGGCCCACGAACAACGCCTCGTACGCACCCGGCGCCAGCGCCACGCCTTCACGCAGCATCGCGTGGAAGAACGCTGCGTACAGCTGCTCGTCGGTGGTCTTCGCCTGCTCGAAGTTCGCGGGCGCGGCGTTGCCGAGTGCCTCGCCGAAGTACATGCCGACGAGCGTGCCGACCACCGGGAACTGCGCGGGCAGGCCCGCTGCGGCACAGGCGTCGCGGAGGTTGGCCGACAGCTGCCGGGCACGCGCCAGCAACTCCATGTACACGTCGCCGGTGAGCTCGCCGAGCGCCGCCCGGCCGGCCGCGGTCGCCAGCGGGTTGCCGGCCAGCGTGCCGGCGTGGAACACCTTGCCGAGCGGCGACAAGGTCTCCATGATCTCCCGTCGACCGCCCACCGCACCGATGGGCAATCCGCCGCCGATGACCTTGCCGAAGGTGGTGAGGTCGGCGCGCACGTCGTACTTCGCCTGCGCCCCGCCGCGGGTGAGCCGGAACCCGGTGATCACCTCGTCGAACACCAGGAGTGCGCCCACTCGGTCGCACTCTGCCCGGAGCCCCTCGAGGAACCCCGGCGCGGGCGGCACCACACCCATGTTCGCCGCCACGGGCTCGACGAACACGGCAGCCACCTGTTCGTCGAGCTCGGGCACCACGTTGTACGGCACCACCATCGTGTTCGCGACCGCGCTCGCCGGCACGCCGGCCGTGCCCGGCAGGCCGAGGGTGGCGACGCCGCTGCCGCCGGCCGCGAGCAGCGCGTCGGTCGCACCGTGGAAGTTCCCGTGGAAGATCACCAGACGATCGCGACCCGTGTATCCGCGGGCCAGGCGCACCGCGGTGGACGTCGCCTCGGTGCCGCTGTTCATCAACCGCACGCGCTCGCAGCTGGGCACCCGGTCGCGGATCGCCTCGGCGAGGAGCATCTCACCCGGCGTCGGCGCGCCGTACGAGGTGCCGCTGCGCGCCGCCTGCGAGATGGCAGCGGTGACCGCGGGATGGGCGTGGCCGAGGATAATCGCGCCATAGCTCTGCACCAGGTCGATGTAGCGGGTGCCCTCCACGTCCCACACGAAGGGGCCCTCCGCGTGGGCCACCAGGTACGGAGTGCCCCCGACCGCCTTGAACGCGCGGATGCTGGAGTTCACGCCGCCGGGGATCACCTCGCACGACCTGGCGAACAGCGCCTCGTTGGTCATCGGCGTCACCCCCGCGTCGTCGAGGTGATCGATGCCCTCGGGCTGGTCGTCGGTGTGGTCGTCCGGCTGGTCGTCGGTGTGATCGCTCATCTCGTCCTCGTCTCGTCCCTCGTCGCGTCGTGGAAGCTCAGGCCTGGGCGTACTGCTCGGCGTACCAGCGCGCGAGGTACGTGAGGATGATGTCGGCACCGGCCCGGCGGATGGCGGTGAGGTGCTCGGTCGCCACCACGTCGTGGTCGATCCACCCGTTCGCCGCAGCGGCCTTGATCATCGAGTACTCGCCGCTCACGTGGTACGCCGCGACCGGCACGTCGACGGCCGCGCGCACGGCGGCGATCACGTCGAGGTAGGCCAGCGCCGGCTTCACCATCACCATGTCGGCACCCTGGTCGAGGTCGGCGCGCACCTCCATCAGGGCCTCACGGCTGCCGTTGCGCCAGTCCTGTTGGTAGCCCTTGCGGTCGCCGCCGCCCACGATCGTGCAGTCGACCGCCTCGCGGAATGGGCCGTACAGGCCGCTTGCGTACTTCGCCGAGTACGCCAGGATCGCCGTGTCGGAGAACCCCTCGCCGTCGAGGGCCTGGCGGATCGCACCCACCTGGCCGTCCATCATCCCGCTCGGGGCCACCACGTGGGCACCCGCACGGGCCTGAGCGATCGCGATCTTGGCGTAGACGGCCAACGTGCGGTCGTTGTCGACGCTGCCGCGCCCGTCGAGGATGCCGCAATGACCGTGATCGGTGTACTCGTCGACGCACAGGTCGGCCATCACCACCATGCGTTCGCCCACGTCAGAGCGCACGTCGTTGAGAGCTGCTTGCACAATTCCCTCAGGATCGAACGCTTGTGTGCCGATGGAGTCCTTGGTGGAAGGAATGCCGAACAAGATGACCGCGCCGACGCCGAGATCGGCGAGCTCACGAACCTCTGCACGCAGGCTCGCCCGCGTGTGCTGCACCACGCCCGGCAACGAGGTGATCGGCTGGGGCTCGTCGATGCCCTCGCGCACGAACAGCGGCGCCACCAGCTGGCGCGGATGGAGCCGGGTCTCGGCCACCAGCTCGCGCAGGGCCGAGGAGGACCGGAGCCGGCGAGGACGTTGCTCGGGGAACATTGCCACGAGTCGGCATCGTACGGGTTCGGCCGTGGAGCCGTCGCGATGACGAGCGAGTTGACACCCACCTACCACACCACCCTGGGCGGCCCGACGGGACCAGCGATCGACATGCACGGGCTGGCCGCGATGGCCACGATCGCCCGTGCGCAGGGCTTCTACCTCCGAGCCGCCGACCTCTACCACGAGGCCGCCCGCGAAGCGTTCAGCGTGGAGGAACGGCTCCATCTGACCATGCGCGAGGCGCACTGCCGCCTCCAGGTGGACGATCGCGAGGCCGCCGAACAGCTGGCCGCCGAGGTGGCCAAGGAGGCCCGCGCCGAGGAGTGCTACGCCGAGCTGGCAGATGCGCTCGGCCTCCGGGTCGAGACCCTGATGCTGCGCAACCAGTACGCCGAAGCGAGCGAGGCGCTGGCCGAGGCGATGTACGTCCTCATCCGGGTGCCGAACGACCCGGCGTACTACCAGGTGATCCACAACATGGCGGTCACCTACCAGCGCTGCGACTTCCCGCTGCCCGCGATCGAGCTCTACGACCGTGCCCTGCGGCTCGCCCCCGACGAGTCCGAACGCACGTTCACCTACGCCAACATGGCGTCCGCGTTCCACATGGCGATGAACTACGAGAGCGACCCCGAGGCCGCCTCGCGCCACCTGCACGACGGCATCTACGCCGCGACCGCCGCGCTCGACACGCAGAGCCAACGAGAAGTGGTCACCGAGGCGACGGCCCTCGCCCATCGCTCGGTGCTGCTCAACGCGATCGGCCACCACGAGGCCGCCCTCGCCGATGCGCGGCGCTGCCGCGAGCTCGCCGAGAGTCACGAGCTCCAGGAGTGCGAGGTCGTGGCGATGGTCGGCGAGGCCGTCGCCCGCTGGAACCTCGAGCACGACCCCACCGTGCTCGACCTGATCTTCGATGCCGCCGCCCGCGGCAAGGAGCTGAACATCGGCACGTACCTCAAGTCGTCGGCTCGGGTGAGCATCGACATCCTCTGGGAGAGCGGCCGCTACGACGAGGCCCGCGAGGCCATGAACCGCCAGTTCGAAGGCGTCAGCCAGGCGTTGCGCCGCGAACGCGAGGCCCGCTGGGAACACGTGCGGCTCGGCGTGTCGCTGCGCTCCACCGAGGTGATCAGCGAGACCGACCCGCTCACCAACCTTCCCAACCGGCGCTTCCTGCACAGCTGGCTCCCCCAGGTGCTCGAACAGCACGGGCCCGTGTCGGTGGCGCTGCTCGACCTCGACGGTTTCAAGGCCGTCAACGACGACCTCAGCTACGAACAGGGCGACGCGCTCTTGCAGGAACTCGCCGGCGTGCTGCAGCGCATCTGCCGCCGCGGCGACGCCGTCATCCGCCTCGGCGGCGACGAGTTCGTGATCGTGCTGCGCGAGACGTCGCCCGGCGACGCCCGGTCGATGTTCGAGCGCGTGCGCGTGCTGATCGCCAACCGGCCCTGGCAGGGCCTGCCGCCCGGCACCCAGGTGACCGCCTCGATCGGCGTCAGCGTGGGCAGCGGCGCCGACGACATGCAGCGCGTGCTGGCCTCGGCCGGCGAGGCGCTCCACGTCGCGAAGCGCGAAGGCCGCGATCGCATCGTGTTCCGCTGATCCCTCCGCACCGCCCGCCGAGCGCCCCCGTGCAGCACCAGTCCCCACGTCCCCGCACGTCCAGCGTGACCACCGTCGGCACCGCCTGCCGCGCTCCGCGCGGAACCCACCACTACCCTGGAACGCCGTGACAGTCCAGGCGTGGTTCGCGCACAACGAGGCCGACATCGAGCCCGGCTCCTCGGTGAAGCTCGCGCTCACGATCACCAACCTCGGCAACACCACCGAGAGCTTCTCGTTGTCGCCCACCGGTCTCGCCGCCGCCTGGAGCACCATCCGCCCGGCGTACATCACGCTGTTCGGCGGTTCGCAGGAGACGGTGCAGGTCGAGGTCTCACCGCCCCGCCTGGCCAGCACCACCGCCGGTCCGACGGCGCTCGGCATCCGCGTGGTACCCCAGAGCGAACCCGACGACGTCGAGGCCGCCGAGGTCACGCTGCACGTCGCCTCCACCTACGACCGCATCGTCACCATGCTGCAGCCAGCGCTGCGCAGTCGCCGCCGCGCCACGTTCGAGGTGATGGTCGAGAACAAGGGCAACGCGCAGGCCAGCTGCCGCATGCACCTCATCGACCCCACGCAGCGGCTCGATGGCGACTTCGACCCGCCCGCGCTCGGCATCGAGCCCGGCGGCAGCCAGCTCGTGCGGCTGAAGCTGAAGGCCACCAACCGCCAGTGGGAGCGCCGGGCGCGCACCATCCCGTTCCGGGTCGACGCCGACCAACAGGGCGCGCCCACCGCTTCCGCCACCGGCACCTTCGTCCAGGGCCCCGTGCTCCCCGATCGACTCGGCGCCCGCCTCGGCGGCGCCGTGCTGCTGCTCGGTGCGCTCGCCGGTGCGTGGTTCGGCCTCGTCCGCCCGGCCATCGACGACGCCGCGGAGGAGGCCGTGAGCAAGATCGAATTGCCCACCGCGCCCGCGGCCACCGTCGACCCCGCCCAGCCGGTCACCCCCACCACGATCGCGGCCGACACCGGTGGCGACCAGGGTGGCGCCGGGCTGCAGGGCGACCCGATCTTCGTGACACTCCCGAGCGGCGTGCCGGTGAACACCACCGGCGAACCGCAGGGCTACACGGTGCCCGCCGGGAAGCGGTTGTTGATCACCGATCTGGCGATGCGCAACCCGTTCAACGACGAGGGCACGGCGATCATCACCGTCGGCAACGACGCCACGAACTTCCCGTTCAACCTGCGCGACTACCAGCAGGCCCTCGACTGGCAACAGCGGTTCTCCACGCCCATCGAACTGCTCGAGGGCGAGGTCATCGCGTTCCAGGTCACCTGCACCCTGGTCGGCCAGCAGGGCGGCTCGGGTTGCTCGGCGAACGCGAGCTTCAGCGGCACCCTCGTCGACGCCTGATCAGGTCGGTCGAGCGGCAGCCGAGCCACCCCCACCGCCATCCAGCGCTCGTCCTGCGGCGGTCCTGCGGCGGTCCTGCGGGGATGGCCGTCGGCATGCCCTGCCGACGACTCGCCCCATCGCACGATCCGAACGGCGAACGATCAGTCGGTGTGCTGTCGGGCCGTCACCCGAGGGTTGCGGAGCACCTCGACCTCCGCCCGAGCGAGCTGATCACCACTCGTGGCAACGAGGGTCCGCAGGCCCGTGGTCTCGTTGACCCGGGTGGGGAGCAGGGCGAGGAACGACCCCGAATCGTCGGCCTTCACGGTGATCGAGTCACCGCGGCCGTCGGCCCACGAGACCGTCACATCGGCACCGGGGCGGAAGCCCGAGCCACCGAGGCCCACCGGATCGCCGGCACGCACCTCCTGCTCGGAGGTCTCGAACGACGCCGTGCGCGTGCCGTCACCGTTCACGAGCACCGACGTGTACTGACCGAACTCGGTGTACGCCAGCACGGTCGCCGTGCGATGACCCGACTCGGTGGGGATGAACACGACGTCGAAGCCGCAGCTCGACCCCGGGTTCACGGGCTCGGTCGAACAGCTGTTGCTGTACACGACGAAGTCGTCGGGATGATCGCCCGTCACGTGGAACCGGACGATGCGGGTGGGCGCGAAGCCGATGTTGGCGATGTCGGACGACAGCGCCGGGCTGGCCTTGCCCACCGCTGTGGCGGGGAAGTCGAGGCCGGAGAACGTGGGGAGCAGGGCCGGCTCGCCGCCCTGGCCGAGCAAGGGGCTGGTGACCGAGGTGCCACCGAACAGGTCCTCCGACACGGTCAGCTGGGCGGTGCGCACGCCCGGCAGCGCAGGGGTGAGCACCACCTTCACGGTGCAGGTCGACCCGGGCGGCACCGGCACACCCAACTCGCAGGTGCCGCCGGTGATCGTGAACTCGGGGCTCGACGACTCGACGAGCGCCGGCAGGAAGGTGCTGGGGCCGTCGTTGCGCACCGGGATGTACCACTCCGGCCCGGGCAGCAGCACCGCGACCGTGCCGACGTCGAGCGACGGCACGTCGAGCTGCGCCTGGCGTGCCACCGAGACGACCTCCCGGCCGGCGGCGTCGTCGGCGAAACCGTTGATCGAGTCGGCGGCGACGGTGTCGAACACGATGACGTGGCCGGAGCCCGACAGGGCCGGATGGGCGTTGCCACCCGGCGCCGGCGTGACACGGTCGGGGAGGGTGCTGGCCCGGCGGAGCACGCCACGGTCGACCTCGCTCACCACGATGTCGCCATCGGCGGGACTCGAACCCGCCGCCGATGTGGTGAGGAACAGATTGCGGGCCCGCGTGACGAAGCCCACCTGGGTGCCGTCGTCGGAGATGGTGGGCTGCGATGCACCCTGGTCGGCCGCGATGATCTCCTCGTCGTCCTGGGCGCCCGGCGCGAGCGGGCCACCCTGACGTGGCTCGCGGCTCACCAGCACGATCGTGCCCTCGACCTGGTCGAAGCGGTACACCTGCGGCGGGCAGCTCGCGCCGCACTCGGGCAACCGGGCGTCGCCGGCGAGATCGGACGACGTCGATTCGAACGCGACGTACTGGCCGTTGCCGGAGATGACCGGGGACGACGCACCGAGCACCGCGGGCACGCCACCGACGACGGACACCTTGGTGACCGCCTCGCCGGGCTCGGGATCGGTGCGGTCCCACACGAACACCTGTGACGTGGCGAACCCGCCGTCGACCGGACCCGCACCCCACTCGGGCACGGCCTGTTCGGACGTCGCATCGCTCGTGTAGACCACGAAGCGGCCGTCGTCGCTCACGTCGGGCTGGCGCTGACCCAGGTAGCGGAAGGTCGTGTTGGGCTCGAGCAACGGCGTGCCCATCACGAGGCTGCTGCGCAACGGATCACCGAGCGCCACGGTGAGGTCGACGACGGTGACCGCGCTGAGCGGATCCTTGCCCTCGCGGGCCTGGTGCGTGAACGAGATGACCGTGCCGGCCTGCGACACCGCGGGCGCCTCCTCGGGGCTCACCCGGTCGAGGGCGCGTGTGTCGTCGTCGGCCGACGACTGGGTGGACACGAGCTCCAGCTCGTCGAGATCACCCTCGCAGCCCGGGAGCTGCACCCGGTAGACGTCCCAGCGGCTGCCGGTGTCGTCGTCACGGAAGAGGTCGTAGGCCATCTCGGTGACGAACGCGACCACGCACCCGTCACCGCTGATCGTGGGGCGCACACTGTCGCCGATCACCACGTCGTCGCGCAGCGGCGACAGCTCGACCTCGGGGGCACCGAACTGCGACGCGTCGCGCAGCCAGATCGTGCGGGTGCGCTCGCTGCCGTCGGTGGGCTCGCCCTCGTAGACGATCCAGCGGCCGTCGTCGGACACCGACGGGTGCGAACCGACCACGCTCGGCTCGACGAGACCGGCCATCTTGGCGCTCGCCGACCCGGGGCGCGACCCAGCGAAGGCCTGGGACACCGTCCCGAGACCCGCTGCCAGGGTGACGACCCCGGCCAGGGCCAGGCGTCGCCGCCGTCCGATGTTCTGCCTGCTCATCCCTCAGATCACGCCCGTCTTCTCGACGCCAGCAGGCTAACTCAGCTCCGGAAGCACTCCTCCAGCGCCTCGATCACTCCTGGCAAGGAGTGATCGGCCGCCGTGAGGGTCACCTTGAGTCCTGCAACCTCAGTGTTTCGTGTGGTCTGAGGACCGATCGTGACCACCACGGGAGGGGTGCTGACCCCGAAGATCGTCACCCAGGATTCAGCCTGCGTTCCGCTGGTGAACACCACCGCGTCCGCCCGCAGTACCGCGAGTTGCTGTGCCGCCGACGGCACGACGGGGCGCGAGCGGTGCGTGTCGACCCGCGAGACGTCCCACCCGAGCGCGGTCAGCCCGTCGACGAGGGTCGGTGCACCGTCGACGGCCTGCACCACCACGGCACGGCCGGACCCCGCGGGGAACACCTCGACCAGCCCTTCGGCGCTCTGCCGCTCGGCGAGCAGATCGACCCTCGGGAGCGCTCGTCCGGTCGTGGCACCGACCGCGGCCACTCGTGCTCGACAGCCGTCGAGGGCCGACGACACCCGTGACGCCGCATGCGCCGAGGCGACCACGACCCAGTCGTCGTCGGACAGCGGGGCGAGCGCGGCGGTCACCTCGGCCGGCGTCGCCACGTCGACGAGCTCGATCAACGGCATCACGACGGGCAGTGCGCCGCGGGCGACGAGCAGATCGGCCAGCACCCCCGCCTGGTCGATCGGCCGTGTGATCACCACCGTGCGCCCCTGCAACGGACGATCGATCGCACGGTCGAGCGGAGTCTCGCTCACTCCGACGCGACCTCGTCGCGCATGGATGCGGCGAGCCGTTCGGCCGTGGCGATCGCATCGGCCGACGAGCCGGGCAACGACTCACGTGCACGCAGGAACGCACCGCGCTCGGGGTCGGCCAGAAAGGCGTGCAGCACCCCGTTCGCCACATGAGCGCCCACCGGCAGCGAACAGCCCGACCCGAGTGTGGCGAGATACGCCCGCTCGATCTCCACCGCCGCCCGGGTGGCCGGGTGATCGACCGCCGCGAGCAGTGCCGCGGTCGCCGCATCACCGGCCGCGCACTCCACCGCCACGCATCCCTGACCCACCGCGGGCACGAACGACGTGGGGTCGAGCACCTGGGCGATCCGGTCGGTGAGCCCGAGGATCTGCATCGCCGCGACGGCCATCACGATCGCACCACCGTCGGGCAGCTTCGACAGACGGGTCTGGATGTTGCCGCGCAGCTCCTGGAACGACAGATCGGGCCGCACGGCGGCGAGCTGGGCGCGCCGGCGCACCGATCCGGTCGCCACGGGCGCACCCTCGGGCAGCTCGTGCAGCTTCGCCCCCACCAGCGCATCAGCCGCCGATCGACGCTCGCAGAACGCGGCGAGCAGCAGGCCGTCTGCCGGCGTGGATGGCAGATCCTTCGCCGAGTGCGCCGCGAGCTCGGCACGGCCGTCGAGCACCGCCCGCTGCACCTCCTTCACGAACACGCCCTGCCCGCCGATGGTGTGCAACGGCACGTCCTGGCGCTGATCGCCCATCGTGTCGACGAAGACCAAGGCGACCTCGAGGCCCGGGTGCGCCGCGGTCAGCGCGTCGGCCACCGACTGGGCCTGTGTGCGCGCCTGCGCACTCGACCGGGTGGCGATGCGCACCAGCCCTGACGACGGGCCCGTCGACGAACCATGAGCTGAGGACGGTGCTGACGAGGTTGCCATGGGTCGGATCTCCCGGATCGTGCTGATCTGCCGGATCGGAGGGGCGCGATCTGGTGCGATCGGCGCGGCGGATCAGGCGAGGTCGAACAGGTCGCGCACGGCGGCTGCGTTGCGCTCGCCCTGGGGCGTGCCGGCGTCGTCCTTCAGCCGCACCGACGGCTGGTGCAGCAGCTTGGCGACGATGCCCTTGGTGAGCGCCTCGACCGCGGCGCGCTGCGCCGGGTCGAGACCCGCCAGCTTGTGCGCGAACCGATCGAGCTCGGCCGAGCGGATCTGCTCGCCCCGCTCGTGCAAGGCGGCCACCAACGGCGCCGCTTGACGAGCGGTGTGCTCGACGACGAACCGCTCGACCTCGTCGTGCACGATCGCCCGCACGTGATCGGCCTCGTGCGAGCGCTGCTCGATGCCGCGGGCGGCCCACACGCGCAGGTCGTCGAGATCGAGCAGGGTGACGCCGGGCAACGAGGCCACCGCGGCGTCGACGTTGCGCGGCACCGCGATGTCGACCACCAGCAACGCGGAGGTGACCCCGCCGCGGGCCTCGTGCACGAGGGCCGCGTCGACCACGTTGCCGGCACCGCTGCAGGTGACGAGCACGTCGGTCTGGGCCATGGCGCACTGACGCTCGGCGTAGGGCACGGTGCGCCCGTGCACGCGCTCGGCGAGTGCCTCGCCGCGCTCGTGGGTGCGGTTGGTGACGATGATGTCGGTGACGCCGGCCTTGACGAGTGCGTGGGCCACGCCCTCGCCCATCTCACCGGCGCCGAGCACCAGCACCCGCTTGCCGGCGAGGCTGCCGAGCCGCTCGGTGGCCATCTCGACCGCCGCGCTGCTGACCGATGCGGTGGAACGGCTGATCGCCGTCTCGGTGCGGGCCCGCTTGCCCGTCTCGAGCGCGTGACGGAACAGCAGGTTCAGCGTGCTGCGCGCCCCGCCCTCGCTCTGGGCGAGTTCCCACGCGCCGCGCACCTGGCCGAGGATCTCGGTCTCGCCGAGCACCGCGGAATCGAGCCCGGCCGCGACCTCGAACAGGTGCGACACCGCCGCCTCGTCGTGCTGGGTGTACAGGTGCGGGTGCAGCTCGTCGGGATGCAGGCCACCGATGTCGCAGAAGAAGTCGCGGATGTCGGCATAGGCACCGTGGAACCGCTCGGCGACGGCGTACACCTCGGTGCGGTTGCAGGTGCTGAGCACCACGGCTTCGCGCACGTTCGACAGCGAGACCAGACCCGTGATCGCCTTCGGGAGATCGGCCGGACCCAGCGCCACCCGCTCGAGGAGCGAGAGCGGTCCCGTGCGGTGGTTGACCCCGAAGACCACGATCGACATACGGCCCCGACCTTACGCGCTCGCGGGCCGAGTTGTTGCAGCCGTGCCGCCGATGCCGCTCGTACCACCCGGGCCGGACACACCACCCCCGCCGCCGATGCCGCTCACGCCGCCCGAGACCGAACGAAGCGTGCTCGTGGTGGCCCGCCGCTGCTCGTGGTAGCTGAGGATCTGCAGCTCGACTGCGAGATCGACCTTGCGCACCTCGATCGACCGGGGCACCGAGAGCACCACCGGGGCGAAGTTGAGGATGCTGGTGACCCCGGCGCGGACGAGGCGCTCGGCGGCGTCCTGGGCGGCGGCGGTCGGCGTGGCGACGACGCCGATGTTGACCCGCTTGGACTGCACGATCTGGGACAGTTCGTCGATGTGGCGAACACGCACCCCGCCGAGCACCGTTCCCACCTTCGCGGGGTCGACGTCGACGATGCCGGCCACGGGGAAGCCCCGCTCACCGAACCCGCCGTAGCCGGCGAGCGCCTGGCCGAGGTTGCCGGCACCGACGATGACGACGGGCCAGTCGTGGGTGAGACCGAGCTCGCGGCGGATCTGGTACACGAGATACGCGACCTCGTACCCGACGCCACGGGTGCCGTAGCTGCCGAGGTAGCTCAGGTCCTTGCGGACCTTGGCGGCGTTCACCCCGCCGAGTTCGGCGAGGCGGTCGGACGAGATCGACTCGACCTCTTCCTCGGCCTGCTCGGAGAGGATCCGCAGGTACACCGGCAAGCGTGCGACCGTGGCTTCCGGAATGCGGCGGCGCGGGCGTTCGGTCGGCATAACGAGGTGAACGTTAGGCACTCGTGCACACGTTCACAAAGCTGGCCCCGGCCACTCGGAGGCGGACTTCCGTCACGCCCGGCGCGGGAACAGCGGCTCCCCCGACGACGTTGTGTCCGGACCCGTCACGGGCCACCGGGAGCGTGTGAGCGCCGGGTCAGACGAGCGAGCGCCGCAGCAGCTTGCCGCTCACGTTGCGCGGCAGCTCGTCGACGAAGAGGATCTTCGACGGGCACTTGTACCGGGCGAGGTGATCGCTGCACCACTCGATCAGCTGGTCCTCGTCGAGATGGGTGCCCGGTTCGGGCACCACGAACGCCTTGACGGCCTCGCCGTGGTGCGGGTGCGGCACACCGACGACGCCCACCTCGGCGACGCCGGGATGCTCGGCCAGCACCTCTTCGACCTCGGCCGGGAACACGTTGAACCCGCTCACGATGATGAGATCCTTGGCGCGATCGACCAGGTACAGGTAGCCCTCGTCGTCGACCGTACCGATGTCGCCGGTGCGCAACCAGCCGTCGGCGGTGAGCACCCGGGCGGTCTGCTCGGGGTCGTCGAGATAGCCGGCGAAGACGTTTGCGCCGCGCACCCAGATCTCGCCGCTGTCGCCCTCGACCACGTCGTCGCCGCTCTCGTCGACGAGACGCACCTCGATGCCGTCGAGCACCTTGCCGACGGAGCCGTACTTCACCGTCATGCCCGCCGAGCTGGTGACGACGGGCGACGCCTCGGTGAGGCCGTACCCCTCGCAGATGTCGAGGTCGAAGCGGGCCTTGAGCCGCTTCATGGCCTCCTCCGGCATGCGCGCCGCGCCGGTGAGGGCGAGGCGCACGGTGGCGAAGCTGTCGGCAGGGGCCTCGTCGAAGTGGCTGAACGCCAGCCACAGCGGCGGCGCACCGGGCACGACCGTGACGCCGCGCTCGCGGATGGTGTCGAGCGCGGTGGACGGGTCGAACCGCTGGACGAGCACCACCGTGGCACCGCGCAGGAGGCTGAGCCCGAGCACCACGTTGAGGCCGAAGATGTGGAACAGCGGCAGCACGCCGTACACGACGTCGTGGGCGTCGATCTGCACGTTCGCCGAGCGGCCCTGCTCGAGATTGGCGAGCAGGTTGCCGTGGCTGAGCATCGCCGCGCGGGGTGCACCGGCGGTGCCGCTCGTGAACATGAGCACCGCGACGTCGCCGGGCTCGACCTCGACGATGTCGGCGGTGGGTCCGTCGAGGAGGGACGCGAGCTCGACCGAGCCGTCGATCGCACCGCCCTCGGTCGCGATCACGGTGGTCACCGACGGGACGGCCGACCGGGTGACGCCGTTCCACGCGTGTGCCGCAGCCGGTTCGACCACGACGACCTTGGCGCCGACCTTGGCGATCTCACGCTCGATCTCCGGCGAGGGGCTGGCCGGATTGAGCGGCACCGCGACCGCGCCGAGCCCGATCGTGGCGAGGTAGGCGAGGACGAAGTAGCGACCGTTGCCGCACAGCAGCACCACACGATCGCCGCGCTCGACGCCGAGGGCTGCCAGGCCGCCACGGACGTGTGCCACCTGATCGCGCAGGGCGCCGTAGGTGGTGGGGCGGCTGCGGCTGATGAGCGCGACGCGGTCGCCCTCGTGCTGGTCGATGAGATGTGCCAGATTCACCTGTGCCCCCTTCGCCCACGGGATCCCCTTCCGCCCCCCTCGGGCGTCCCGCAGGCGTTGGAGCCTAGTGGCTCCCCGCCTGCAGGCGTCCAGGGCCGTCCGGCCCATTCGCGCCGGACGCCGCACGCGGACTCGCAGGGTCAGCGTCGGGCCGGGTGAGCGACGACGTCAGGCGGGGACGTCCGTCAGGCCGGTCAGGCCGGTCAGGGGACCGAAGAAGCCGACGACACGGGTGAGTCGTCCGTCGGCGGCGAACTCGGCCACGTCGAGGCCGGCGACGGCGATCGATCCGTCGGGACCGACCAGCTGCCAGCCGTACCGGGCCACGCCGTGGTGCGTGTCGACGGCGGTGGTCCGCTCGAATCGGTGTGCCGGGTAGTGGGCGAGCACGACGTCGGTCAAGGCGGCGATGTCGGCGTGGCGACCTACTTGCTCGGCCAGCTGCGACGGACGGTGGTGCTCACCGGGGATCCCGCCATCGAGGCCCTCGAGACCGAGGTGCTCGGTTATCCGAGCGTCGCCAGATCGCCCCGCTGGTGGCGGGCGCAGTGGGCGGCGATCCGCCGATCGTGGTGCCGTTCCGGATGTCGACCCCGCTGGGCGAGGTCGCGATGTTCACGACGCTCACCACGTTCGGCACCCCGCTCGACGTCACCGTCGACGAGCTCGCGCTGGAGATGTTCTCTCCCGCCGACGACCGGTCGGCTGCCACGCTGCGCGAGCTGGCCGGCGCGACCGCCTGAACGACTCCGTCGACCGGGTGGCCGGGTTCGTGGCCGGGTTCGTGACGGGGACGGGCCGGATCAGAGGCGGAGCAGCGAGATGATGCCGGCCGCCATGATGGCGAGGAGCAGCAGTCCGAGCGTGAGCGTGGTGGCGGGGCGCATCGCCGTCACCCTACCCGTGCCACCTGCTGGGCCTTCAGGTCCCGGGTCGGCCGTGGGTCACGCCCACCGCCCCGGCCGATCGCTCACGGACCGCTCAGGAGCGGCCCACGGGCGGTCACGGACCGCCGCAGGACAGCTCAGGGGCGGCGGAGCGTGACGGGGCTGGTGACCCCGCGGGACTCGTCGTCGCCCAGCGGCGCGAGCTGCACCTGATCGCCCGCTGAGGCGGACAGTTCTTCGGCGGCCGATCGGCGGTCGAGCACGATCGAGATCATGCCGCTCGCATCGGTGACCAGCCCGACCGCACCGACGCCGACCTCGGCGTAGGTGCCGACGCGGGACGCGATGCGCACGACGGGATCCGCGCCGCCACCGGTCGGCGTGCCGACCACGATGCGGAGCCGGTCGCCGAAGTGGGCGATCTCGTCGGGGCCGACGTTCAGCTGGCAGTTGCCGAACCGGTCGACCCACAGCACCTCGCACAGGATCGTGTCGCCCTCGTCGCGCGGCAGCGGCACGACGCCGGGCAGCAGCAACTCGGCCTCGATCGACTCACCGAGCTCGGCCAGGTCGACACCGTTGCAGAGGTGGGCCGCGACGGACGCGAACACGTCGCGGCCGGCGAAGGTGACGCCGGGGGCGTCGAGGTGGAAGTCGGTGTTGGTGAGCACCACGCAACGCTCGGCACCGCCGGCCATCGCCACGGCCGGGGCGAGGAGCCCGTTGTCGGGTCCGACGAGCACGCCGGCGCCGTCGGCGACCTCGATCGCGACCGCCCGGCGGCCGGTGCCGACGCCGGGGTCGACGACGGCGAGCACGACACCGTTGGGCACGTAGGAGATGGCACGGGCGAGCGCGAGGCTGCCGGCGCGCACGTCGAACGGCGGGATCTCGTGGGTGAGGTCGATCACGCGGGCATGCGGCGCCAGGTCGCGTACCACGGCCTTCACCACGCCGACGCACTCGTCGCGCGTGCCGAAGTCGGAGAGGAACGAGACGGTCTCGTGGCGGCGGCCCATCGGGCGCACGCTACCGGTCGCATCGGGTGGTGCTCGGGTGGCGAGCGTCGGCAACGGGGACGTGCGCCATCGGGCGAACACTCGGGGAACACTCGGGCGGGAAAATCGAACGGGCCGGTGCCAACCCCCCGATGGCACCAGCCCGTCCTGCGCTGCCCTTGCGGGGCGCGACTCCGGTTGACGAATCAGCCGGTGGTCTTGTCGACCGACAGGAACTGTAGGCGCGACGTTGCGATGAGAAAAGAGTCACGTCAGAAAATCTTCGAATTTCTCTTCGGGAAATCACATGGATGTGATTCGGTGCGATGATCTGCGCCGCGTCCGAACTGATCAGCCGAGGTCGCGACTGCGTTGCGTGGCGGCCATCACGGCCTCCAGGAACGCCGCACGCACGCCACCGGCCTCCAGCTGACGGAGCCCCGCCGCGGTGGTGCCGCCGGGCGAGGTGACCATCGCCCGCAGCGCCGCCGGATCACCGCGATCGGCGAGCAGCGCGGCGGAACCGACGAACAGCTGGGTGACGAGCGCCTCGGCGATCGGGCGGGCGAGGCCCGCGAGCACCCCGGCGTCGATCAACGACTCGGCCACGAGGAAGAGATAGGCCGGGCCCGAGCCGGCGAGGCCCGTGACCGCGTCGAGCTGGTACTCCGGCACGCGCACGACCGAGCCGACCGCGCCGAGGATGCTCTCGGCCCATGCCAGGTCGTCCTCGCCGGCGCCCGCCCCACCTGCGATCGCCGCCGCGCCCTCGCCCACCAGTGCCGGGGTGTTGGGCATCGCCCGCACCACCGCGACGGGATCGCCGGTCGCCGCCGACGCGGCCGCCTCGAGCGTCGCGATCGACACGCCGGCGGCGATGCTGAGCACGCGGCGGGCCCCGGCGGCGACGGCGGCCGTGACCGCCGCGGCGACGTCGTTCGGCTTCACCGCGATCACGGCACCGTCGGCCGGCGCGTCCGCCACGGCGGCCCGCACGGCGACACCGGGGAAGAGACCCTCGAGCACCGTCCGGCGGGTGGCGAGCACTTCGACGACGGCGAGCTGCTCGGGCGGGGCCCACCCGCCGGCGATCATGCCGCCGAGCAGGGCGGCGCCCATGTTGCCGCCACCGACGAGGACCACCCGAGCTGTCATGCCGCGAGCCTACGAGCACCGGCATCGACCGATCGCGACCCTTTCCGGGTCATCGTTCGGCGAGCAGGTGAGCGGCACGGCGTTCCCCGATCGTGCCGCCCACCTGCGCACTCCCACAGAGGACGGCGACGGGTGGCGATCGGAAAACGGCGGCCCGGACCCAGCAGACGGAACGAGCGGACGGACGACAGCGACACCGGCGACGGGTCAGGATTCGTCGGCGAAGTGGCTCGCGTACCCGAGCCGGATCAACGACGGGAAGGCCTGCTCGATCGTCGCGTACATCGAGCCGACCACCCGGTCGAGCTCGGCCTCGGAGAGCGCGACGAGCGGGAGGTCACCGCGGAGGAACAGCGCGTCCTCCACCCCGATCGCGAAGTGCACACCGATCAGCTTCTCGTTGCGACGCAGCGCCTGCTCGTACACGAGCGCAGCGTTCTCCAACGGGGCGGGCATCACGTACGCCTCGTAGCGCAGGGTGCGCTGTCCGAGCGTGAACCACAGGGTGATGTACTCCTTGGCCTCGCCGTGCATACGCACGTACCAGCGCCGTTCGTCGCCCTCACCACGGTCGACCGCGGCGATCGCCGGATTGTCGGCACGGAATCCGGCGAACCACTCGTCGATCTGCCGCTCGAGCAGCGCGAGGCGATCGTCGCCGAAGACGTCGGTCATCCGCAGGCCACCAGCTCACGGATCGTGAGGTCGGCGTACACCCGACGCAACCTGGCCGCAGCGAGGCCCCACGTGTACCTCAGCGAGCGCTCGAAGCCGCGGTGGCCGAGCCGTGCGGCGAGTACCGGATCGTCGAGCAGCAGGTCGAGGTAGCGGGCGAACTCCACCGGATCGCGGTCGGGCACGAGGAAGCCGGACTCGCCGTGGTCGACGAGGGTGAGCAGTCCGCCGACCGCGCTCGCCACCACCGGCACCCCGCAGGCGGAGGCCTCGAGTGCGACGAGACCGAAGCTCTCGCTGCGACTCGGCACCACGACGGCGTCGGCGGCGCGGTAGTAGGTGGAGAGGATGTGGTGCGGCTGGGGCGGCACGAAGCGAACCCGGTCGCGCACGCCGAGCTCGTCGATGAGCGCGTGCAGGCGGCGTACCTCGCCGTCGCCCTGCTGACCGCTCGCACCGCCGACGACGAGCAGGATCGTGTCGCGGCGGGCCATCGCCGCCAGTGCACGCACGGCCACGTCGGGGCCCTTCAGGGGCTGGATGCGACCCACGAACAGCACGACCGGCACGTCGTCGGGCAGCTCGAGCGCACGGCGGGCGCCGGCCCGGTCCCCCGGCGCGAAGAAGGCGTGCTCGACCGCCGGAGCGATCACCTCGATGCGACCCCGCGGATCGCCGTAGAGGCGGCGGAACTGCCGCTCCTCCTCGTCGCAGTTGACGCAGATGACGTCGGCGCAGCCGATGATCTCGGTCTCGGCCCGCTCGCGCCACGCCGGCTCGAGGTCGCCGCCCTCGGCCTTCACCCGGGCGAGGGTGTGGAACGTGGTGGCGAACGGCAGATCGCGCTCGTGCTTCAGCCGATGCGCCACGAGGCCGCTCAGGAAGTAGTTCGCATGCAGCACGTCGGCCGGGAACTCGCCGTCGAGGTGGCGGCGTACGCCGTCGGTGAACTCGTCGATCACGCTCGGCAGGTCCTCCTTGCGGAGGTCGTAGGGCCCGGCGTGCACATGGACGACACGGTGGCCAGGCTCGACCTGCACCACCTCGGGCAGGCCCGGTCGGTCGGCGCGGGTGTAGGTGGTGCAGTCGTTGCCGCCCTGGGCGAGCGACGACACGAGTTCGCGCACGTAGACGTTCATGCCACCACTGTCCCCCGACCCCGGCTGGGCCAGGGGGGAGGTGTGGAGTGAGATGACGGCCACTCGTTGCACGGAGAAGGGAAACCCTAGCGACCTCGTCACCATTCCCTGCCAGCCCCGAACCGAGACGCGGCGGGCGCCCAGGTCACCCCTGGCGGCGGGTCACTCGGCGTCGCGGGTGCTGGCGACGAAGCTCTCGTAGACGTTGAGCAGCGCGTGGCGCTGCTCCGGCGTGAGCTTCGGGTCGCGGGCGATGGCGTCGCGGACGGCGTTGTCACCGCTGTCGGCGTCGTCGCTCAGGAACCCGGCGCGCACGTACAGCGTCTCGGCGCTGATCTGGAGCGCCTTCGCGATCTGCTGGAGGATGTCGGCGCTGGGCTTGCGCAATCCTCGCTCGATCTGGGACAGGTAGGGGTTGCTCACCCCGGCCAGGTCGGCGAGGCGGCGGACGCTCATGCGGGCCGTCTCGCGCTGGGACTTGATGAATTCGCCGACGTCGGCGATCCGCTTGTCGAGGTCGTCGAGCGGCGAGTGCTTCGGCGGCAGCGGCAACGGCGGCATGGACGGCATCTCGGGGACCTTCCGGACCTTCTGGATCTTCTGGATCGTCTGGATCTTCTGGATCTTCTGGATCTTCGGTGCAGGCCGATCGATCACTCGTCGGCGAGCAGCCCCTCGATGTCGGCCTCGCCCTCCCGGTACCGACGGACGAGCTCGGCACTGAGTGCATCGATGCGACCGAACAGCTCCTTGCGCTCTTTCGAGCGGCTCTGCTCGAAGATCCGCAGCTCGCTGCGCAGGGCGATCAGCTCGTCGTCGTCGAGGGACGGCAGATCGCTGCCGCCGTGCTCGTTCCACATCTCCTCGAGCTGCAGCGCCAGCGGATGGTCGCTCGCGTCCTCGGCCGGACGAGGCGGTCGGGCCGGGCCGCCGGTGAGGTGGTTGCCGAGGATGACCGGCAGCTCGCTCGTGATGACGGCGGGATCGGCGTGCCGGTCGCGGCGACGGATCTCGGCGTCGAGCAGGTCGAGGCGGGCCTGCGCCAAGCGGCGGACGTAGGACACGGCGTCGTCGTCGTGCTGCAAGGACGCCCGCAGGGACCGCAGCTCGTCGAGCGGCAGCAGGGTCGGGTCGAGATCGGTCACTGGCATCCTCCACTCACGGGCGGCAGCACCGCCACTTCGTCCGTCGACGTGACCGCCGCGGACCGATCGGCCGCATCGCCGTTCACCCAGACACGACAGGTGCCGAGCACGTGGGCGAACGCGGCACCATAGCGGTCGACGGCGAGGTCGAGGACCTCGCCGACCGTGGTGCCGTCCACCACGTCCGAACCCGTTCCGGCGGCCTCACGGGCCGACGCGAACAACCGGAGCACTGCCATCTGCCCGATCGTACCCGTGCGGCGCGCGGATACCCTCGATGGCCATGGGGTCGCAGGCATCTCCTCAGGACCGTGGCGCGGCACGGCCCGACCGCCCGTTCGTCTCCCCGGGCCAACGACCCGAACGGCCCTCCGACCGCTCATCCGGTGGCGCCGCACCCGGTGGCCCGGCAGCGGCAGGCGCCACCCGCCTGTTGGTGGTGCGCCACGGGGAGAGCGAGTGGAACGCCTCGGGGCGGTGGCAGGGCCACGCCGACGTCGCCCTCACCCGGCGTGGGGAGCTGCAGGCGGTGGAGGCGTCGGAGGTCCTGGGACAGTTCGACGCGATCTGGTCGAGCGATCTCGCCCGGGCGCACCGCACCGCGCAGATCATCGCCGAGCTCCTCGGCGTCGGCCCGGTCCACACCGACCAGCGGTTGCGCGAAACCCACGTGGGTCCGTGGGAGGGCCTCACCCACGACGAGGTCGAGGCCGGATGGCCGGGCTATCTCGACGTGCGACGACGGCCGGAGGGCTTCGAACCCTCCGAGGTGGCCGCGGCGCGGCTGCTCGCCGCACTCGTCGACATCGCCGGGCAGTACCCCGGCGGCGAGGTGCTGATCGTCAGCCACGGTGGCGTCATCCGGGCCGCGCAGCGGGCGATCGGTTGGACGATGCCGAAGCTGCCCAACCTGTCGGGCTCGTGGTTCGTCGCCCGCGACGGTGTGCTCAGCCCGGGCGACGCCGTGCACCTGCTGCCGGGAGAGCACGCCGCACACGAGGCGCTGTGAGCGACGAGCAGCTCCCGTTCACCTTCGGTCCCGCCGAGCCACGATCGCCCGCCACCCCACCGGCACCGTCGCCGGTGCCGTCGCCGGTGTCATCGCCGGGACCCTCATCACCGGCGGATCCGCCGTTCCGGGTCGAGGTCACCCGCTCGAAGCAGCGCAAACGCTCCGTCGGCGCACAGCTGGTGGGCGACACGCTGCGCGTGGCGATCCCCTCCTGGATGAGCCGCGCCGAGGAGGCGCACTGGGTGGCCGAGATGTCGCGTCGGTTCGCGCGGAAGATGTCGAGCGACCGGATCGATCTCACGGCCCGCGCCACGTCGTTGGCGAAGCGGTACGGCCTGCACCGACCGACGGCGATCCGCTGGGCGAGCGACATGACCACGCGCTGGGGATCGTGCACCCCCGACACGGGCACCATCCGCATCTCCGACCGCATCGCCGCGTTCCCCGACTGGGTCGTCGACTACGTGATCGTGCACGAGCTCGCACACCTCCACGTGGGCGGACACGGCCCCGACTTCTGGGCGATCGCGCACCGGTACCCGAGATCGGAACGGGCGATCGGCTACCTGATCGCGAAGGCGGGCGAGGGCGACACCGACTGAGGACCGACCGACCGACGACCGACCGACGACCGACCGACCGACACCGATCGAGGCGGTCCCGAGGACTCGCGACGGTCAGGCGAGGCGCGGGACCGACGGTGCGAAGCCGCTGCGACCGGGTCGCAGCGAACCGGCCAGCACCGAGACGCCGATCAGGGTCGCCAGCATCACGACGAGCCACCCGGCGACGGGGGAGCCGCCGTCGGGGGTCGGCGCGAGCGACGACGCCGTCGGCTCGGCGAGGAGCCGGGTCGTCACCGCCGTGCCATCGATGCCCCCGATACCGCCGTTGCCACCGGCGCCCGACACGCCGAACACGCCGGAGGCGCCCACCGCAGGGACGACGGCCGACGACGTGGCGGACGACGGCGTGAGTCCGACGGCGAGGTTCACGTCGCTCCCGGACTGCAGCACGAACTCGGCCGACCTGCCGAACACGTCCGGAGCGACCAGGCCGGCCGGCAGGTTCGACACCACGAGGCGATAGGTCACGCCGGCCTCGCCGACGAAGGAGAAGCGGCCCTCGTCGTCGGTCACGTCGGCACCGACCGCCACTCCGTCCGCATCGACCAGTGTGACCGTGACGCCGTCGACCCTGGTCTCGTCGTCGCCGACGACACCGTCGCGGTCGAGGTCGGCCCACACCACGTCGTCGATCGTGACCGCCGAGACGTCGAGCAGTCCGTCGTCGGAACCGTCGTCCGTGGCGGCCGCGTCGGCGGCATCGTCCGCCGTGTCGTCGTCGCTGTCGGCTGCAGTGGTCGCGGCTACCACGCGGACGAGCTCGACCTGACGCGGGCCACCGCCGACGTCGATCGGCAGGGGTGACGTGGGCGACTCGAGCTCACTCGTCTCGCCGGGCACCATGAAGCCGGGCGGAGGTGCGATCGCAGCCCAGCAGGCCGTGCCCTCGACGTCGAGCGACCAGGAGCCGTCGGCCGCGACCACGGTCGACACGGGGCTGCCGTAGGTGTCGTCGGAGGTGCCCCACGCGCCGTCGTCGCCGGCGGCGGTGGCGCACACGACCACGATCACGGTGCCTGCCACACCGCTGCCGGACGAGCCGGGCACGGGCGGCGGAGCGGCCTCGATGAGCACGGTCGTGGACGGCGCCGGCGCGGGGAGATCGAGGGTGGGCGAGGTGGCGAGACCGCCGACGGTGCTCACCGGCACGACCGGTTCGTCGACCGCGACACCGGTGTCACCAGCATCGCTGTCGTCGAGCGCGAGCACGGTGACCGATCCCTGCACGCGACCACCGGGAGCGGAGGCCTCGGCCGTGGGCACCGCGCTCGCCATCGCGCCGGCGACGGCGACCAGCGCGGCGGCCCGCAGGCCCATGCGTCGGGGCAGGACCGGATGATCGTCGAGCACCACCACGGAACGGGCCCCGGCGGTGGCCGGGTCGATGCCGGCACCGGCGGTGCTGCCGACCGTGCCGGCGGCCGGGCCGCCGAGGAGTTCGAGCGCTGGTTGCACCACGCAGTACTCGGTGAGCGCGTCGGCGACATAGCTCTCGATCGCGCCGAACTCCACGCCGTAGCGACGCTCGCCGCTGAAGTCGACGCGCACGTTGCGCACGGTGACCGGCACGATGGCCGAGATCACGCCGCTGGCGGTCGGCACCACCACGTCGAGGCGCTGGTTGCTGCCGACGGCGAGATCCACGTCGCCCAGCACGCCGGCACCGAGCGGCGTCAGGTCGACCACCAGCGCAGCCCGGTCGGCGAAGGTGCTCGGCAGCGACGAGGCGATACGGGTGGCGCGCCGCGACTGGGCTCGGCGGGCGAGGATGCGCAACGCGTCGAGTCCGCCGCCGAGCGACCACAGTGCCGCGACGAGGAGTCCGGCGGTCTGGTCCATCGGCATGGCAGCGAGCGTGTGGGTGACCCGATCGCTGAGGGCGCGCATGCCGATCACCACGCTGATCGACGCGACGGCTCCGGCCGAGGCGACACCGTGGTGCAGACCGAACGCACTCCCGAGGACGTGCTCGGCAGGATCTGGCCGGCCGTCGGGCGCCATCACGCCACGCCACGACGCACCGAGCATGCGCATCGACCACCGCACCCGGTCGCCGGGCCGGAGCTCGCGACCCGAGAGCAACCACAACGAGACGGCCGCGAGCACGAACCACGGCGCCCACAGGACGGCGAAACCGAGCGGGTCGGCGTCGAAGGGCAGGCGGCCCGAGAGCAACGCGCCGAGGAGGAGCGCGACGATGACGCCGCGGCGGACACCGGCGAGCGGGCGCACGGCCTGTGCGGTGAGCGCGGCACGCTGTGCGAACGAGAGCTGGTTCGGGCGCCAGGCGCCGTGGTCGCCGAGGAGCAGGTGCCGCGCAGCGCTCGCTTCGCACGCACGCACGTTCTCGACGTCGGCCGGCGACACGAGGGGGGCCACGGCCACGAGCGGCCGTCCGCCCGGCGCGGCGATCTGCCACCCGGCGGCGAACAGCGCCGACGTGAGGTCGGCCTGCACCATCTGCGGCGACGACTCGACGAGCGCCACCGAACGGATCGCTGCGGTGCGCAGGAGCGCGCCGGACCCGGTGAAGGGGGCGAGCCCGCGGGCACCGAGGGCGGGCACCAGGGCGCGCCGTTCGAACTGCTTGTCGTGCCGACCGATGGCACCGTGCTCGGCCGACTCGCCGTTGCTCGCCTCGACCGGCCCCTGGACGACGGCAACCGACGGCTCGTCGAACCACGGCAGGAGCGAGCGCAGTACGGAGGGATGCGGGATGTCGCCCGCCTCGAGGAGGAGGATCGCTCCCACGTCGACCGAACCCGCGGCGAGGCGCAGGCCGTCGACGTCGTCGGGGTCGGTGGCGAGGTAGCGCACGCCGTGTTCCACGGCGAGGGCGGCGATCTCGGGGCGGGCATCGACGTCGACCACGATCACCGGGGCGATCGGGCGGCTGGCGATCAACGTCGCCCGCAGCGCCGCAGGGGCCTGGCCGGTGCAGCGCACCACGATGACGGTGTCGAGCGGTTCGGGGGCTGCTGCGTCGTGTTCGGAGGTACCCGTCGCCGTGCTCGGGATCGGCGCAGCGATCTCCGGCCGGCGCCACAGCGCCCAGCAGGTCACAGCCACGGCGAACACGCCGAACGTCTCGACGGCCAGGGTGGGGGTCGCCATCCACCACGGGCCGCCACCGAGCGTGCTGGTGGCGCGCCAGCCGAGGTAGACGACGCCGAACGCGAGGGCGAGCACCGCGGTGACCCTGCCGATGATCGTCTCGCCTGTTCTCATGCCACCACTCACCTGCTGCCCACCTGATGCCCACCTGCTGGCGCCTGCTGGCGCCCGTCCGCTGCCCGATCTCCGAACACCTCAAGGATTCGGCACTCCCGGCGCGTGACTTGAGCGGTTGTTGCCATTCCGCCGGCCACTCCGCTGGCCATTCGCAGGCCACTTCGCAGGTCACTTCGCAGGCCACTCCGCTCGGCCGTCACCGGGCCCGACGCAGGCGTGGGGCGGCTCGGACGGCCCGGTTCGGCCCGGTCGCCCCGGGGCGGCGGCCAGGGTCGTCGGCCGGGGTCGTCGGCCAGGGTCGTCAGATGGCCGCGGGGGACCGGCTCACCACCGCCGCTATCCTGCCGACCTCGTGGGTACCGCAAAGCGCGAACGTCAGAAGGCCAACCGTCAGGCTCGTCTCGAGGAGCTGGCCAAGCAGGCGCGCAAGGAGAAGACGAAGAAGCGCGGCCTGACCATCGGCGTGGTCGTCGTGGGCGGCGTGCTGCTGCTGTTCCTCCTGGCCCGACTGGTCGGCGGCGACGACGAGGCCACCTCCACGCCGCCGGTGTCCACCGTCGATCCGGCGGCCACGACGGCCTCCACCGCCCCGTTCGACACGTCGGACATCCCGGCCACCACCGAGGCGACCGGCACCACCGAGGCCGCGGCGTCCACCACGGCGGCGCCCACCACCACCGTCGCGTTCGAGTACGGCGAGGGCGACTGCCCCGAGGCCGACGGTTCGAGCGACCTGCCCGACTCCTTCGACGGCGCCCCGGCGCTGTGCATCGACCCTGAGGCGACCTATACGGCCGAGGTCACCACCAACAAGGGTTCGTTCACGATCGAACTGAACACCGAGGGTGCGCCGGGCAACGTCAACAACTTCGTCACCCTGGCCCGCTACGGCTACTACGACGGCACCGGCTGCCACCGCATCATCGCCGACTTCGTGGTGCAGTGCGGTCGCCCGGGCGAGGACGAGACCGCTCCTGGCTACACGGTGGCCGACGAGCTCCCGGCCTCCGGCGAGTACGCGGAGGGCGTCGTCGCGATGGCGAACACCGGCGCGCCGAACACCGGTGGCGGCCAGTGGTTCATCATCACCGGTGAGAACGGCGCCTCGCTGCCCGCGCAGTACACGATCCTCGGCACCGTCACGAAGGGCCTCGACACCACGGTGCAGGCCCTCGAGAACCTGGCCGATCCCACGGCCGACAACGGCGTCCCGCCGCTCGTGCCGGTCGAGATCACCTCGGTCACGATCACCGAGAGCTGAACCACGCGGTCCGGTTTCGAGCCGGCCCGGTCAGATCAGGTCGGCTCAGGCAGATCCCCGCGCAGTTCGACCTCGCCAACGGTCTCCCACCCGGTCGGCCGCCGGACGAGCGCAGCCCCCGTCGGGACGCATGCCACCGGCGTGTCGGCCATGCCGAGCGTCCGATGGAGCCGTTCCGGCGACCACTGCTCCACCCCACCGACGACCGCGAGGCCCGTCACGAGCCCGAGCCCAAGGGTGAAGGCCCCACCTCGCGGGTCGACCATCGGGTCGCACAGGCCGCTCGCGCTCGCGCCGACGCCCACCACGAGCCCGCCGCCGGCGAGCACGTCGAGCAGTGCCGCCCATACCGGCGTGTCCTTCAACACCGAACGCAGGTGCAGCGGCTGATCACCCACGAGGTACACGGCACGGGCCGATCGGACGACCGCTGCCGGCCCCTCCTCCATGGCCTCGCCGCGCCGCAGCACCATCAGCGCCTCGAGGTCGAGGCCAGGCACCTGCAGCCGCTGCGACCACTCGAGCGCTGCGGCCACCAGCCGCTCCGGGTGCTCGAAGGCATCGGCCGTCGGCAGCACGACGACCGTGCCGCCGGCCGCGCCCAACGCATCGGCCAGCAGCCGAGCATCGAGGTCGTCGTTGGCGAGGAAGGGTCCGCCGCCTTGGAAGGCGATCGTGCCGTTGGTGCCGGTGGTCATGCGGCGAGCGTAGGCGCTGCCCGGACGAGCCGACGGCGAGGCCGGCGAAGCTCAGGGCTGGTCAGGGCTGGTCAGGGCTCGGCGAGGAAGGCCGCAGCGAGGGCGTCGATCGACGCAGTGGGCACGCCGATCGAGCGGACGAACGTGTCGATCGACCCGTGGGCCGCTTCGACCTCGGCCAGCACCTCGCCCAACGCCTCGGGCAGGGCCGCGAGGAAGGCAGAGGGCGTGTCGGCCATGCTCTCGGCGAGCTCGGGGTACTCGCGCACCGCCCAGGCGCGCATGCGCTCCATCGCGCCCGCCGTGAGGCCGTAGTCGGCGAGCACGACCGACCGGGGCACGCCGAGCGCGCTGAGCACGAGTGCGGCGAGCACCCCCGTGCGGTCCTTGCCCGCAGCGCAGTGGAACACCGCCGGGAGAGCACCGGGTGCGGCGAGATCGTTGATCGCTCGCCCGAGCGCCTGCGAGCCGACGCGCAACATGTCCCGATACGCCCAGGTGAGGAACTCGTGCGCGCTCTTGTCGACGTGTTCGGTCATCTCCCAGGTGGTGTCGATCACCGGATGATGGGTGAACGTCACCTCGATGGTGCGGTGCGGGAACGTGCCCCGCTCGGCCAACTCCTCGTGGGTACGCAGGTCGATCACGGTGCTGAGGCCGAGGCCGCGAATCACCTCGATGTCCGCCTCGGTGAGTCGGTACAGGCCGTCGGCTCGGTAGAGCTGGCGCCACCGCGTGACGAGACCATCGCGAGCCGGGTAGCCGCCGAGGTCGCGGAAGTTGTGCACGGCGTCGAGTTGGACGATGCGCCTGGGGTCGACGAGGGGATCGACGAGGCCGGATTCCATGCGGGCACCGTACCGATGGCCGATGACGAACAGGCCC
Organism: Actinomycetota bacterium; assembly: GCA_963169665.1. Classification (GTDB taxonomy): domain Bacteria; phylum Actinomycetota; class Acidimicrobiia; order Acidimicrobiales; family Ilumatobacteraceae; genus VFMC01. The sequence continues at coordinate 97,489 of CAUJET010000016.1, forward strand.
GGAGGAGATGAACGTGGAGTGAACGGCGGGGTGAACTCCGCCACGTCCCGCCCGCTGGGTGGCTGGGCGGTCACTGGGGATCGCCGTCGGTACCGGCCGTGGTCGGCGTCAGCCCTCGTCCGTTGCCGGACTCGACGAACGTCTCGAGCTGCGCGAGGGCGTGCTGCCACACACCCGGCAGCGCCGGCTCGACGTGCGGCCCGTTCCGGGCGATCACCCGGTCGCGGGTGATGCCGTACTCGCGCCACGTGGTGCCGCCCTCGGCGAGGTTGAGCAGCATCGGCGCCATGCGATCGATCGCCATCACGTAGCGGGCCTCGGGGGTGTCGCCCCGCTCGTACTCGTCCCAGAGGTCACGCAGGTACTCGGCGACGTCGGGCGGCAACATCCCGAAGATCCGATCGGCCGCAGCCTGCTCGCGGGCCTCCTTGGAGGCGAGCTCCTCGCCCTGGTCGTAGGCGAAGGTGTCGCCGGCGTCGATCTCGACGATGTCGTGGGTGATCGCCATCGCGACGGCACGTCCGACGTCGACCGGTTCGGTCGCGTGGGCGGCGAACACCAGGGCAGCCATGCCGAGGTGCCACGAGTGCTCGGCGGTGTTCTCGCGTCGGCTGCCGTCGGCCAGCCGGTTGCGGCGTTCGACGCCCTTCAACCGGTCGAGCTCCATGAAGAACGCGATCGTCCGCTGCACGTCGGAGGGCTGCACGTCGGAGGGCTGCACATCGTCCATCGATCCAGCCTGCCATCAACCCGGTCCCGCCCGCGAGCGAGCCAGGTCACTCGGTAGGCCGCGCGGCCCATCCTGCCCCGAACGCCGACGAACTTTGGGGGAAGTTACCCACGAGTAGCTATGGTCGCGACATGGCTGAGATCAAGCGGGTTGGGGTCCTCGGGTCGGGCATCATGGGCTCGGGGTTGGCAGAGGTGATGGCACGGTCGGGCTACGACGTCGTCGTGCGGTCGCGTTCACAGGCGAGCGCCGATGCGATGGTCGCGTCGATCGACAAGGGCCTCACCAAGGCGATCGAGCGTGGCAAGGCCACCGAGGAGGAGAAGGCGACCATCCTCGGCCGCATCACCGCCACCGATCACCTCGGTCGCGTCGCCGACTGCGATCTCGTGATCGAGTCGGTCGTCGAGGACCTCGCCGTCAAGAAGGCGCTGTTCGCCGAGCTCGAGGAGATCGTGAAGCCCGAGGGCATCCTCGCCACCAACACCTCGACCCTCCCGGTCGTGGAGCTGGCGATGGTGACCAAGCGCCCGTCGCAGGTGTGCGGCATCCACTTCTTCAACCCGGCACCGGCGATGAAGCTCGTCGAGGTCATCCGGCCGATCACCGCCAGTGACGACACGATCGCCGCGGCGATGGCGTTCGCCACGTCCTGCGGCAAGGACGCCGTCGAGGTGCAGGACCGCGCCGGCTTCGTCGTCAATGCCCTCCTGTTCCCGTACCTGAACAACGCGGTGCGGATGTGGGAGATGGGCACCGCGTCGATGGAGTCGATCGACACCGCGATGAAGGGCGGGTGCAACTTCCCGATGGGGCCGTTCGCGCTGCTCGACCTCGTCGGTCTCGACACCTCGCTCGCGATCCTCGACGCGCTGTACACCGAGTTCCGCGACCCGAACTACGCCGCCGTGTCGACGCTGCGCCGCATGGTCGCGGCCGGCCACCTCGGGCGCAAGACCAAGCGCGGCTTCTACACCTACTGAGCTCAGCCCGACGTCAGCCCGACGTCAGCGACCATCAACCCGGCTGCGTTCGCGCATCGGTGAGGTGGTGCTCCGCCTCGTGCAGCGCCTGGGCAGCGACCCAGAGCAGGTTGCGATCGGCGACCCGCGGCCACGGGTACACCAGTGTGCGCGCCAACGCCGTCTCGTCGAGCGCACCCACCGTCTTGGCGAGCAATCCGACTGCCACGGTCAGCTCGACCATCAGATCCGCCGGTGTGTCCGCAGCCAACAACCCGTTCGCGATCCGCACGTCCTGGTACATCGGCTTCGGCACCGGATGGTCCTCGGCGAGGCCGACCACGATCCGGTCGCGGAGATTGAGCAGCACGTCGCGGACGTGAGCGCCGTACTCCATCACGGACCAGACGCCGGGCGACGGGCGGACGCCGAGTGCGGCGTCACCGGACTCGAGCAGTGCCACCCAACCGGCGAGCGCGACCCGCAACCGCACGGGCACGTCGCCCGCCTCGATCGCATCCCATTCGAACCCGCACACCTCGCACGCTTCCACGGCACCAGGCTCGCACAGTCCCATCTCGTCCGACGCCGATCGCGTCTGGTCTGATGTGCGCCATGACGCATGCGTTCCGTTTCGGTGCCAAGGCCACTCGCGCGACTTCCGGCAAGGAGTGGCGCGACCTCGCGAAGCAGGCCGAGGACCTCGGCTACGCCAGCTTCCAGATCGACGACCACTTCGGCAACCAGCTGGCTCCGGTGCCGGCGATCATGGCGGCCGCGGCGGCGACCGAGAAGATCTACGTCGGCCCGCACGTGGCGGGCATCGACTTCCGCAACCCGGTGTTGTTCGCCAAGGAGGCGGCCACCATCGACCTGCTCAGCGACGGGCGGATGATGCTCGGCCTCGGTGCCGGCTGGTCGAAGGACGACTACGCGATCGCCGGCATCGAACAGGCCAGCGCCGCCGTCCGCATCGAGCGCCTCGGTGAGGCCGTGCAGGTGATGCGCGGCCTGTGGGGTGCCGAACCGTTCTCGTTCAGCGGAACGCACTACAGCGTCGCCGAGGTGAACGCGATGCCGAAGCCGATCTCGAACATCCCGATCCTCATCGGCGGTGGCGGCAAGAAGCTGCTCACTCTCGCCGCACAGTCGGCCGACATCGTCGGCATCAACCCGACGATCGTCGCCCGCTCGATCAACCCGCGTTCGATGGCGACGGCCGCGGCCGACGTCGTGGACGAGAAGATCGCGTGGGTGAAGGAGGCCGCCGGCGACCGCTTCGGCGAGATCGAGCTGCAGCTCCAGCTGTTCAAGACCCAGGTGACCGACGACCCGCAGCCGGTGATCGAGGGCCTCGCCAAGGCGTTCGGCCTCCCGCCGGAAGTGGTGGCCACCGCCCCGTTCTTCCAGATCGGTTCGGTGGCGCAGATCAAGGAGAACCTGATCGCGATGCGCGAGCGCTGGGGCATCAGCTACATCGTCTGCCAGAACGACGGCACCCAGGCCCTCGCCCCCATCGTCGCCGAGCTCGCCGGCACCTGAACCCCTCCCCGCCGCAACTCGTCGCGATCCACCTGCGACCGGAACGGGCTCGCGGGGTGGGCGCCGGTGCGGCATGATCGTCACGTGACCGAGGGGCGTGACAGCGACGGTGGTGCACCCGTCGTCCGGCGACGGTGGCACGAGGGATGGCAACCGCGCCGCCCGGTCGAACCGCGCCCGTCAGCATGGCGGCTCCCCGACCCCGACGACGCCGATCGCCACGGTCTCTGCGCCGTCGGGGCCGATCTCCGGCCGGGCACGCTGCTCGCCGCGTACCGCTCGGGATTGTTCCCGATGCCGGTGCGCAAGCGTGTGCTCGGGTGGTGGTCGCCCGACCCCAGAGGTGTGCTCCCGCTCGACGGTCTCAAGGTCAGCCGGTCGCTGCGCAAGAGCTGCGCGAAGTACGAGATCCGCTTCGACACACGCTTTCGTGAGGTGATGGAGCGTTGCGGCGATCCGCGCCGGCCGCACGGGTGGATCACCACCGAATTCGTCGACGCCTACGAGGAGCTGTTCCGGCTCGGGTGGGTCCACTCGGTCGAGACCTACCTCGACGGCGAGCTCGTCGGCGGCCTCTACGGGGTTCGCATCGGGGGGTTCTTCGCCGGGGAGTCGATGTTCTCCACCGCCACGGACGCCTCGAAGGTGGCGCTGGTGGCGTTGGTCGACTGGCTCGTCGACACGGGAGCGCTCCTGCTGGACGTGCAATGGCAGACCGATCACCTCGCGTCGCTCGGTGTGGTGGAGGTGCCTCGGGCGGCGTACCTGTCACTGCTGCGCAGCGCGGTCACCGCCTGAGGCCCCTCGCAGTGGTCCCGCCACCGACTTGGTCTCACGCTGTGCAGTCATCCCTCACGTACCGGGCGTACGTTCGGTCGACCGAGCGGCAATGGTGCGGTGCCGGCGGCCCGAAGGCCACCGGCACCAGCGTCCACCGTGCAGTGAGACCGCCGAAATCCCACTCACGCTGGTTCCGCCCGCTGCCCGAACGTTCTCTCGAACGCTCGGCCGTGCACCGTTGCGGGGAATTCATCGGACCGACGCGGCGTCAGCTTGAGGGGTTCTTGAAGAGATCCCTCGGATTTCTGCCGATGGCCCTCGCGGTCGGTCTCGGCGCCTGTCTCACCGGGTGTGCGGGCGACGGCGACGAGGGCAGGATCGTCCTGCTGCCGCCGCCGGCACAGCGCATGATCGACGACGGGAACGCGCCGGCGGACGACCTCGTCGAGGTGTGGGTGTGCCGGGTCCCGGACACCACCACGGCACCGATCTACGGCGACCTGCCACTGCGCCAACCGCTCGACCCGACCGTGATCGTCGGGCAGATCGGCAGCCGCGTGACGGACTACTGGCGCACGGTGTCGGGAGGACGGTACGAGCTGTCGTTCGCAGCCGGCGGCGTGGTCGACCTCACCGACGCCGAGGACGACGCCGACTGCCTCTCCCATGCCCTCGACCGCTCCGGACCGACCGCCACCGTGGTGCTCGCGATCGCCGACGCCGAGCACGCCGAGGGTCAGGTCGGCGGGCGGGGCTTCCCGGGCAACGCGCCGAACTGCGACGGGTGCGCGGCGGCGGCCACGCGCCGCGGCGTGTCGATCGGCGCCAGCGACTTCCATCCCGACTGGGGGCCGACGCCACTGCTCGATCTGATCGAGCACGAGCTGGGTCACACGATCGGCCTGCCCCACTCCGGCGATGGCGGTCCGGGCGACGATCCCTACACCAGCGCGCTCGACGTGATGAGCAACAGCGCCGCGCCGCGCACCGTCGATCCCGCACGGCGCGACGGGCCGTCGACGCTCGCGATCAACCTGTTCGACGTGGGCTGGCTCGACCCCGACGACGTCGAGACGCTCGACGGGGACGGGGACGGGGGCGAGGTCGAGCTCGCACCGGTGACCGCAGCCGACGGCGACAGCGACGGCGACGACGGCACGCGCCTCGTCCTGCTCGCCGTCGACGACCACCGGGTGCTCACGGTCGAGTACCGCACGGCCACGGGCTTCGACGCCCACCTGCCCGAGTCCGGCATCGCGGTGCACCTCGTGGACGATGCTGCCGGCACGGCCATCGAACGCTCCCAGGTGCCGGTGCACACGTCACGGCCACCGTTCACCGACCTCCTCGGCCCCGACGGATCGCTGACCACGAACGGCTGGACGATCGACGTCGTCGAGGTGGGCGCCACCGCCCGTCTGGCGATCGTGCCTACCGACCGGTAACACTTGCTCCATGGCTGATGAACAGACGGTTCGGCGGGACGAGCCCTGGTTGATGCGCACCTACTCGGGGCACTCGACTGCGAAGAAGAGCAACGAGCTGTACCGCACCAACCTGGCCAAGGGCCAGACCGGTCTGTCGATCGCGTTCGACCTCCCCACCCAGACCGGCTACGACCCCGACTCGCCGATGGCGCGGGGCGAGGTCGGCAAGGTCGGCGTGCCCGTCGCCCACCTCGGCCACATGTCGACCCTGCTCGACGGCATCCCGCCGGGCACCATGAACACGTCGATGACGATCAACGCGACCGCGGCCTGGCTCCTCGCCCTCTACGTCGCGAACGCCGAGGAACAGGGCACGACACCGGCCGCGCTCCGCGGCACCACGCAGAACGACATCGTCAAGGAGTACCTGTCGCGCGGCACGTACATCTTCCCGCCGGTGCCCTCGAAGCGACTCATCGTCGACATGGTCGCCTGGTGCACCAACCACGCACCCAAGTGGAACCCGATGAACGTGTGCTCGTACCACCTGCAGGAGGCGGGCGCGACGCCGGTGCAGGAGATCGCGTTCTCGCTCGCGACGGCGATCGACGTGCTCGACGCGGTGCGCGACAGCGGCCAGGTGGAGGCCGAGCAGTTCGCCCAGGTGTTCGGCTCGATCTCGTTCTTCGTGAACGCGGGCATCCGCTTCGTCGAGGAGGTCTGCAAGCTGCGGGCCTTCACCGACCTGTGGGACCGGATCGGTCTCGAGCGCTACGGCGTCACCGACGCCAAGGCCCGGCGGTTCCGCTACGGCGTGCAGGTGAACAGCCTCGGCCTCACCGAGGCCCAGCCGGAGAACAACGTGCAGCGCATCGTGCTCGAGATGCTCGCTGTCACGCTGTCGAAGAAGGCGCGGGCGCGCAGCGTGCAGCTGCCCGCGTGGAACGAGGCGTTGGGTCTGCCGCGTCCGTGGGACCAGCAGTGGTCGTTGCGGATGCAACAGGTGCTCGCGTTCGAGACCGACCTGCTCGAGTACGGCGACATCTTCGACGGATCCACCGTGATCGAGGCCAAGACCGCCGCACTGCGAGACGCCGCGTGGGCGGAGTTGCAGGACGTGCTCGAGCGTGGCGGCGCGTTCGAGGCGGTCGAGGAGCTCAAGGGCCGGCTCGTGCGCTCGATGGCAGAGCGCACCCGGCGCATCGAGGCCGGCGACCAGGTGGTCGTGGGCGTGAACGCTTACACCGAGACCACCGACTCACCGCTCGGCGGCACCGACAACATCCTCACCGTCGACCCTGCGGTCGAGGCCGAGATGATCGCCGACGTCGAGGCCTGGCGGGCCGGCCGCGACCAGGCCGCCGTCGACGCCGCGCTCGCCGAGCTGCGCCGTGCGGCCATCGACGGCAGCAACATCATGGAGCCGTCGATCGCGCTGGCGAAGGCCGGCGGCACCACCGGCGAGTGGTCGTCCACGCTGCGCGAGGTGTTCGGCGAGTTCCGCGCCCCGACCGGCGTGTCGGCCGCGGTGGGCAAGCGGGTGGGCGAGCTGGCCGAGGTCGCGGCCTTCGTGAAAACGATCGCCGGCGGGCCGCCGAAGTTCCTCGTGGCCAAGCCCGGCCTCGACGGCCACTCCAACGGTGCCGAGCAGATCGCCGTGGCAGCTCGCGACTCGGGCATGGAGGTCGTGTACGCCGGCATCCGCTCGACCCCCGAGCAGATCGTGGCCGCCGTCCGCGACGAGGACCCGGACGTCATCGGCGTGTCGATCCTCAGCGGGTCGCACCTGTCGCTCGTGCCCGACATCCTCCGGCTCATGGCCGCCGACGGCCTCGACGCGCCGCTCGTGGTGGGCGGCATCATCCCCGAAGCCGACCGCCAGTGGCTGCTCGACGCCGGCGTCGCGGCGATCTACACGCCGAAGGACTACGAGCTCGCCCGGATCATGCGCGGCGTCGCCGACCTCGCCGTCGCCCACCGCAACGCCTGACCCGACGGAGTACTCGACATCCGTGAGCAACAAGCCGCGTGACGCGGCGTTTCGCTCACGGAACTCGTCCATTCGTGAGCAACGCGCCGCGTGACGCGGCGTTTCGCTCACGGAACCATCACGCCGACACACCGGCATGGCCTCGCGCTCGCTCAGGAGTGCTGCAGCACCGCCAGCGGGATGCGCAAGCGGGTGGGGTTCGGATTGCGTGCCCCGCGTTCGCGCTCGCGCAGCGCCTCCCACCGAACCGCAACACGCTCGCGCTGGTCGTGCAGCTCGACGTCGTCGACCATCGGGTGCCGGCACCGCGACAGGCCCACCTCGCGCCGGCGCAGGTCGAGGTCGTCGTGCAGGCTGAGGTGGAGCTCGCGGTAGATCTCGGTCGGGTACGTGCCCTCGAACATCATCGCCAGGTCGCCCGAGCTCTCCCAATTGGCCTGGTCGTCGAGATCGAGCCGCACCATCTCGTGGAAGCGGGTGCCGGGCAGCGGGTAGCTGACGCTGACGCCGATGTCGTCGGGCAGGAGGTCGCGCACGAGCGCCAGGGTGAGCTCGATGTCGGTCCAGGTCTCGCCCGGGTAGCCGAACTGGATGAAGAAGCAGGCGCGGATCCCGTGCGCACCGAGACGCTCGCGAGCGTCGCGGATCTGCTGGATCGTGATCTCCTTGTCCATCGCGTCGAGGACGCGCTGGCTGCCGCTCTCGGCGCCGAGCCACACCTCGTGGCACCCGGCGCGGGCGAGCGCGGCGACGGCCTGCTCGGTCATCAGGTCGCAGCGCGACTGGACCGTGAACGGCAGCCGCACCCCCGCCTCGTCGACGATGCGGGCGAACTCGGCGAGCCAGTCGCTGCGCAGACCGAAGATGTCGTCGGCGAACCAGACGTGATCGGGACGGTGGTCGTGGTGGAGGGCGATGAACTCGTCGGCCACCTCGGCCGCCGACCGCATCGAGTAGCGCTGTCCCCAGATCGGCTTCGCGCACCAGTTGCAGTGGTACGGGCATCCGCGGGTGGAGACGAGGTTGAGCGAGAAGCGACCGTGGGCCTCGGTCCACGCCGTCCGGTACTCGTCGATGTCGACGAGGTCGCGAGCCGGTGCACCGAACACGTCGGGATGGCGCTCGATCGAGCGCTTGGCCGTACGGACCACCTCACCGTCGACCAGAAGCGCGAGCCCGTCGACGTCGGTGAGCGCACCCTGCGGGTCGGGGCCGAGCCAGCGGGCCACCACCTCGCGCATCGTGTGCTCGGCCTCGCCGAGGAGGCAGGCGTGGGCGCCGGCGGCGAGGTACACCTCGGGGTGGTCGGTGACGTCGGCACCGCTGACCGCGACTCGGCACCCGGCGGCGAGTGCCATGCCCACCATCGTCACCGCCGCTTCGCGCATGCGCGTGAGGCACATCTTCGACAGGAAGTTGAAGTTGTCCTCGTACAGCACCACCACCGACGGCCGGTGATGCTCGAGGCTCTCGGCGAACGCCGACTCGTCCTCGGCGAGCATCGAGTCGAACACGGCCACGTCGAGCCCGTCGAGGCGCAGCACGGTGGCCGCGTGCAGCGTGTTGAGCGGCGGGTACGGCCGCATCTTGGCGTGCTGCTTGGGGTCGAGCCGCAAGAAGTACGAGTGGGCGAGGAGGACGGGCTGCGCAGCGATCCGCAATTCTCGATCACCACAGGGTCCCGTGTCAGGTCTCCATTGGTCGTAGTACCTGCCCGTACACGGCCACCAACTGCGCGACGACGACCGCCCACGAGAGTCGTTCGGCGGCGTCCCTGCGGATGGTGTCGCGGTCGACGCGCACGGCGCGAACCACCAGTTCGGCCGCGCCGGCTGCATCACCCGGCGCGAACGTCGGCAGCACGTCACCCACGATCGAACGATGCGACGGCAGGCCCGTCACGACCGGGACGCAGCCCTCGGTCATCGCCTCGATGACGGCGTAGCCCGAGCCCTCCCGCCGGCTCGTCGACAGCACCACGTCGGCGGCCTGGTACCAGCCGGTCATCGCCGCACGGTCGACCGGATCATGCAGCTGCACCTGCGGCGCATGTTCGCCGAGGGCAGCGATCGCAGCACACACGGCCGGCTCCTCGGTGCGATCGGTGGCGAGGAGGTGCAGGCGGGCTGCGGGCAGCCGGTCGGCGACGAGCCCGAACGCACGCACGGCAGTGACCGGATCCTTCGACTCGATCAGCCGCCCGACCCAGAGCACGACCGGTGCACCCTCGAGCACCGGCGATGTCGCCGGGAGGACGTCGCTCGGCACGAGCAGACTCGCGGCCTCCAACACCTCGACGACCCGGTCGCCGCGGCGCACGATCCCCGCGGCACGAAACGGATCGGCCTGTCCGTACATCGCACCGGTGAACGCCCACGCATCGACGCGGCCACGCACGGCCCGATGACCGAGGCGGTTGCGCCACGGTCCGGGCGGCTCGCCGTGGTGCTGCACGACGAGCGCGGTGCGGCTCGGTAGCGAGCGATCGAGCGCCCGCAGCGTGCGCACGAAGCTGGTGCCGTGCACGTGCACCACGTCGGGCCGTTCAGCCGCGACGGCGGCCGCGAGTTCGGGTGCCGGCACGAACGACGCCCGCCACCCGT